>NZ_JBSHCT010000028.1:38284-69760 GCF_053615935.1 Nocardiopsis sp. NPDC055879 | reverse complement strand
GGTGGCCTTTTCGGTGGAGGTCGCGATGGCGCAGGCTTCACCCAACGACAGGGCCTCGTTCTGGAAGGCTTCTTCCACCAGGGGCAACTGCTGCTTGTACAACGCCCGAGCGAGGGTGGCAAGGCTCTTGGCCTCGGCCGGAGAGGTCCCCCACTGGTGGGTGATCCAGGCTTGGATGCTGCGCTGGCCGCCCTCTTCCAGCAGGGCACCGGTGGCCTCCATGCGGGCCAGGGCGGGCAGCATCCCGTAGCGGATGCGATCTGTTTCCTGGTTGAGCCGGCGAAACTGTGCGAGCACATCGCCCTCGCACCCGAACGGGATATCCCGGCCGGAGAATTCCACCGCGATCTCCCGCGCACCCGCCATCGCCTTATCGACCGGGGTGTTCCCGGCCGGGCGCGGTGCGTGGGGAGGAAAGCTCATACTCTGATTATATGCGAACACCCCCAAGAACGGCAGGCCTACCCGCGAGTTTATTGACCGAATTCTGGGGCCAGCATTCATACCATACGAGGACCCCTGTTTCGGGTTACCCGCAACCCCTTTTCCTTATGGCCGGATCCGTCTATCACGGAGATACTCCTGGCGAATTCGAGGGAAGGGGCTCTGAATGGAAACGATCTTGTCCGTAGCGCCATGTTGGGCGCCCAACATGGCGCTACGAGCAAGATCATCGCTGTGAAGACCAGAGCCAGCCACCGCGGGGACGCGCCTCGCCCCGAACCCCACCTGTAGCGGGTCCTTCGTGACCGGACCCGTCACGTAGTGGCGACGCGGCCCACGAGGACACCAGAGGGAGGGGAAGGCATCCGGCCGGCTACGGCCGGACCGGGCGAAGCCCGGGGCCGTTGGGACCTCAACCACTCTCCCCCCTTCCCCGATAGCCGCCGAACCGCCGCCCGCACCGCACGGGTCAAGGCCACCAGCACCGCTGATGGGGACTCAACATTGCCTTGACGCGTGCGGTGCGGGCGGCAACAATCACGCGGCGGGGAAGGAGGGAGAACCCACCCCCACCCCGCCCAACAACCGGCAGGCTCTCGACCCCAGGCGCCCCACCAACCCACCCGAGCAACGCCCAACAACCGGAAGATTCTCTACCCGAGGCGCCCCACCAACCCACCCGAGCAACGCCCAACAACCCCAAGACTCCCAACCCCAGGCACCCCACCAGGAGACCTTGGGCAGCACGAAACCGGCGAAACCAGCGGCTCCCCCAAGATCGATGGGATCACGCTCACCAACCCCACCACCACCCCCAACTCCCCGCCTGTGGATGACGGGGTCGGGGTGGGGGAGTAGGGGGTGGGGAATGGGACAATCTCCGGATGACGAAGACAATCCCGGCGGAGCTGTTGGCGGCCGCTGAAGCGGCGAAGGGCTTCATGCCCACGGATGAGGGCCTGGCCCTGTACGAGACGGCTGTGGAGTACGCCGGCCGGGGGCCGATCGTGGAGATCGGGACCTATTGCGGGAAGTCCACCGTGTTCCTGGGTGCGGCGGCTCGGGTGGCGGAGGCGAAGGTCATCACCGTGGACCACCACCGGGGGTCGGAGGAGCATCAGGAGGGTTGGGAGTACCACGACGCCACCCTGATCGACCCGGAGACGGGGAAGTTCGACACACTTCCGCACTTCCGACGTACGATCACGCGGGCAGGGTTGGACGAGGAGGTCATCGCGATCGCGGGGGCGTCCACGGCGGTCGCGGCCGTCTGGGGCACCGAGTTGGGCATGCTCTTCATCGACGGTGGCCACAGTGAGCAGGCCGCCCAGAACGACTATGAGGGTTGGACCCCGCACATCGCGGTCGGTGGCGCGTTGGTCATTCACGACGTCTTCCCGAACCCGGAGGACGGGGGACGTCCGCCCTACAACATCTACCGCCGTGCTCTGGAGACCGGACGGTTCAAGGAGGTCCGCGTGGTCGGTTCCATGCGGGTGTTGGAACGTACCTCCTGATCCGACGTGGTTCTCGTGGCTCCAGGGGTCCTTCGCCCCTTGGAGCACGGGGTGATTCATCGAACACCATGTGACACGCGGGGTGAGGGTAAGCCCTTGGTAAGAAGTCACCGGGCGGTTACGGATTCGGCCTTGACACAGTTACGGGCGGGTATCGTGACGGTGAGGGTGGAGCGATGATGGTGGCGATTTTCCCCGGGATACCGCTTCAGTCCTGACTCGAACTGAACCGATCAGGGGCACTCGCGCGTCAAACACCAGGACGGCACGGTGCCGGACGTGATTTGCCATGGGGGCGGGGAGCTGAGCGAGAGCACACACGGCGACGGCGGGACGGATGGACAGCGTCCCGACTCGAATACGCCGGAGACGAACGACACCTCTGCAGAGGAGCTGTCCAGTCAGGCGACGCCCCAGGGTGATGTCCCCGCTACCGATGATGACAAATCGGAGGGGGATTCCGGAGGGAATGACACTCCTGAGCCGGAATTCATCGTTGGCGGGGCCGCCGCATTCAAGACCAGTGGCACGTTCTTCCGTGACCGGGTGGCCAAGACTTTGGCCGATCAGGGTTACGGCCTGGACGACGTGCCCTCTTCTGATTTGAGCACCGACTCGGAGACGGCCGAGACGGCCGAGACGGCCGAAGTCGAAGACGAAAACGAATCGGACTCCGAGTCCTCCACCTCCGCCGTCCCCTTCGCGGCAGAGGACAAGGAGGACAAGGAGGAAACCGAGGAGGTGGCTACCGAGGCGGCGGAGAACACCCGCGCCGAGGACCCCGACAATGAGGCGACCGGTGTCTTCCCGCTCCCGAACCTCTCTCAGGCGAACGCGGAGGAGCAGGAGGGGTCAGCGGAAGAGGAAGACGCTCCCGCGCCCGCCCCGGCTTCTGGGAGCCCTGAGGGCTCTCAGCGTCCTGAAGGGCCGGACGGGGTGGACTCTCCGGTGGCCGCCGCGGAGGCGACCACCGAAACCGAGGACGAGGCGAAGCCGACCGAGGCGATGCCCGCGGTGGCGGCCACCGCGTTCGTTTCTCTCCCGGATGAGCAGCCGGAAGAGAAGCCCGAGGCCACCGACCGGACCGCCGAGCATGAGGCGGCGTCGGCCGATGACGAGATGTGGCCGCAGCCTCGACGGTTCTCCGACTACACGTCGGAGCGCGAGGAAAAGGCCAGGGAAGAGGCAGAGAAGGACGACGCCTCCACCGCGGCCGCAGCGACGGCCGCAGCGGCCGCGGGCGGGGTCGCGGGAGCGTCCGCCGCTCCCGCCTCGGCTCAGGCCGCGGCACCCGGTGGTCCGACCGGCCCCGGAGGTCCCAAGGGCCCACCCGGCGGCCCCGGTGGACCGAAGGGTCCCGGCGACAAGGCCAAGGGCGGCAAGAAGCCGAAGACCAAGAAGCCGCTGTGGTGGCGCATCCTGCGCGTGTTCCTCATCGTCACGGGTCTGATGATCATCGCGGGCGCGGGTGTGTTCGCGTTCTTCTACACCACGGTGGAGATCCCGGACGCGGCCAAGGCCGACGCGGTCGAGCAGGGGTCGACGTTCTACTTCGCCGATGGTGAGACGGAGTTCGCCTATCGCGGCACGGACCGTGATGTGGTCGACTACGAGGAGATGGTCGCCGGTGGCGACCACGTCGTCGAAGCCGTCATCTCCGCGGAGGACCGGGGCTTTTGGACCGAGCCCGGTGTCTCGCTGAGCGGTACCACGCGCGCGGTGTGGTCCACGATCACGGGTGAGCAGGTGCAGGGCGGCTCGACCGTCACCCAGCAGATGGTGCGCAACTACTACGAAGGGGTGTCCCTGGAACAGACCGTGGCCCGCAAGGTCCAAGAGATCATCATCGCGATCAAGGTGGACCAGAACGAGGACAAGGAGTGGGTGATGGAGCAGTACCTCAACACCATCTACTTCGGTCGTCAGGCCTACGGTATCCAGGCCGCCGCTCAGGCGTACTACCACAAGGACGTCGACGAGCTCACCGCGGAGGAATCCGCCTTCCTGGCCGCCGCCATCCAACAGCCGACCCGCTTCGGTCAGGCCGACGTGGAGACCACGCCGGCGATGGAGAACCGGTGGCAGTACGTCATCAACGGTTTGGTCACGACCGAGGCCATCACCCAGGCCGAGGCCGACCAGATGGAGTTCCCCGCCCCTGAGCCGGAGAAGCCCATGGACGGCGCCGACATCAGTGGCTACAAGGGGTACATGCTCCAGGAGGCCCTGAGCGAACTGGAGCGTCTGGGCTACACCGAGGACCACATCAACCGGCAGGGCTACAAGATCGTCACGACCTTCGACAAGGACATGATGGACGCGGCCTATGAGTCGGTCGAGGCGATGGTGCCTCCGGAGAACCTTCCCGAGGGCGTCAACATCGGTCTGACCACCATCGACCCCGCCACCGGTGAGGTCAAGGCGTTCTACGGCGGTCACGACTACGTCGCCAACCAGTACGACAGCGCCTTCCTGGGCGCCGCGCAGGCCGGCTCGGCGTTCAAGCCGTACGTGCTGGCCACCGCTTTGGAGCAGGGCTACGGCCTGAACTCCACCGTGGACGGTCGCGGTCCGCGGGACGTTCAAGGGTCCCGGGTACAGAACGCGGGCAACTCTCCCGGCGGGGTCATGACGTTGACCCAGGCCACCCAGGTCTCCAACAACCTGGGCTTCGTCGAGCTGGCGCAGGAGGTCGGCTTCGAGGAGATCCGCCAGACCGCCTACGACGTGGGTCTTCCCGAGGGCAGCATCGCCGACAACCAGCTGGTGCCGGTCATGCCGCTCGGAGCGAGCAGCGTGCGCCCGGTCGACCAGGCCAGTGGGTTCGGAACCTTCGCCAACGGCGGTGTGCACATGGAGGCGCACGTCGTCAAGGAGGTCGTGAACCAGGCGGGCGACAACGAGCGCCCCGAGGTCGTCGAGAACCGTGCCCTGGAGGAGACCACGGCCGCGGACGTCACCCACGCGCTGGAAGGGGTCGTCAACAGCGGCACCGGTACGGCGGCACGACTGTGGGACCACCCGGTCGCGGGTAAGACCGGTACGACCGACGGCAGCGTCGCCGCCTGGTTCGTGGGTTACACCCCGCAGCTGTCGACGGCGGTGGGCGTGTACAGCGGGAACAACGAGAGCTTCAGCATCCCGGGGCACAACATCTCCGGTGGTGGTCTGCCGGCCTCGATGTGGAACTCGTACATGACCCGCGCGATGGAGGGGTACGAGCGCGGTTCGTTCCCGGACCCGGCGTTCGATGGCACCACGGAGAACTGGGCGCCGGATCCGGCCACCCAGGAACCT
This sequence comes from Nocardiopsis sp. NPDC055879, assembly GCF_053615935.1. Lineage (NCBI taxonomy): Bacteria > Bacillati > Actinomycetota > Actinomycetes > Streptosporangiales > Nocardiopsidaceae > Nocardiopsis > Nocardiopsis sp. NPDC055879. The sequence continues at coordinate 64,502 of NZ_JBSHCT010000028.1, read as the reverse complement.
CAGGAGCCTCAGGAACCGCAGGAACCTCAGGAGCCCCAGGAGCCTCAGGAACCGCCGGAACCCGAGATTCCGGAGATCCCGGAGGAACCGGAGATCCCCGAGATTCCGGAGGAGCCGGAGGAGCCGGGCGTCCCGGAGCAGCCGGGAATCCCGGAGATGCCACCGTCGACCCGTAGTGAAGACGGCTAGCGCTCTCACGGGAAGAGGGCCCTGTACCGCATCGGTACGGGGCCCTCTCCGCCGTGTGGGAGGGGTGGATCCTCAGGTCACCACCGGCTCGGTGTCCCAGCTGTGCAGGAACACCCGGGAACCGGGCGTGGTGCGGGTGAGCGCGTCCACGGCCAGCACGACCGCGGCGGTCGTCCAGGTGCTGCGTTCGACCGGCCAGCGCACCTGTTCGGCGAACTGGTAGCCGGTCCAGTAGACGCCGTCGTCGGGGTCGCGCAGGTGCTGGATCTCCCGCAGGATGCGTATCGCGGCGTCGGTCTCGCCCATGGCGGTCAGCGTGAGCACCAGCTCGGAGGACTCCGCCGCGGTCACCCACGGCTGGTCGCTCACGCAGCGCACACCCAGGCCGGGCACGACGAAGGTGTCCCAGCGCTCCGCGACGCGGGCCTTGGCGTCCTCACCGCGGACCGCTCCGCCCAGGATCGGGTAGAACCAGTCCATCGAGAAGCGGGAGCGGTCGGCGAACAGCTCCTCACGGTCGTTGATGAGGACGGCGAGCCGGTCGGCGGCGGCCTCCCATCCAGGGCGTTCCCTGCCCAGCCGGGCGCCCAGCGCGGCGCCGCAGCGCAGCGCGTGGTGCACGCTGGAGCAGACCGTGAGCAGGGCGTGGTCGCCGGGCGTTCCGTCCTCGCCCCGCGCCCACAGGATCTCCCCGTGGTCGCCGCGCAGCGTCAGTACGAACTCCAACCCGCTCTCGACGGTCGGCCACAGTTCCTCGGCGAACACGGTGTCGCCGGTGGTGAGCAGGTGGTGGAACACACCCACGGCCGGATAGGCGGCGTGGTTGGCCTCGCGCAGACTCGTGACGGGCGTTCCCTGCCGGAACTTGGCGGGCCAACCGCCGCCTGGATGGCGGCTCTTCGACAACCATCGGTAGGCGCGTCGGGCGGCCTCGGCGTGTTCGGGCACGGTCAGCCCGGTCACGGTCAGGGCCATGGCGCACTCCACGTGGTCCCACACGTCGGCGTGACCGCCGGGGAACCAGGGGATGGCGCCGTCGGGCTCCTGGGCGCGTACGAGGTAGTCGGTGGACCGGTACAGCTGTTCGGTGCTGAGGACTCCGGGCAGGTGCAGGGCGTCGGGGTCGCTGGGCGCGGGTGCGGAGGCCATCAGTCGGACACGTCGGTCGTGATCGGCTTGCGAACGTACACGATGACGCTCTTGCCGATGACCGGGTTGAGGAGTCTCTCCGCGATCCGGGTCACCTTGGGGGCCTGGAGCATGTCCCAGACGAGCAGGTCGTGGTAGGCCTTGGCCGCCGGGTGGTCGTTGTTGTCGGTGCCCACGGCGCACTTGATCCACCAGTAGGGGGCGTGGAGGGCGTGCGCGTGGTGGTGCGGGCCGATCTCGAATCCGGTGGCCTTGAGCTTGGCCTCCAGTTCGGCGCGGGTGTAGATGCGGATGTGGCCGCCCTCGTTGGTGTGGTACTCCTCCGAGAGCGCCCAGCAGATGCGTTCGGGCAGGAAGCTGGGCACGGTGATGGCCGCGATGCCGCCGGGCCTGAGAACCCGGTACAGCTCCTTCATGGCGGCGGTGTCGTGCGGCAGGTGCTCGAAGATCTCGGCGGCGACGACACGGTCGAAGGAGTCGTTGTCGAAGGGCATGTCGAGGGCGTCGCCCTTGACGGTCTCGGCCTTGGCGGAGGCGGGCGCCTCACCTTCGTGGGCCATGGCGGCGAACATGGTCTCGACCTCGGCGAGGTCGTCGACGTTCTGGTCGAAGGCGACCACGTCGGCGCCGCGGCGGTAGATCTCGAAGGCGTGGCGGCCGCCGCCACATCCCAGGTCGAGAACGCGGTGGCCCGGGCCGACGGGGAACAGGTTGAAGTCGACGGTGATCAGTGGAGGCTCCCTAGGGATGGTGCTGCGGGTCAGGCGCCGTTCGCGCGGGCCCGCACGGGCGCGGGGCGGTGGTCCCCGTCGGGGGTGGTCCCCTTGACGGCGGTGATGGTGGAGGCGTAGCGCTGCGCGGTGAGCTCGGCGACGGCCTTCCAGGTGAACCGTTCCTGGACGCGGCGCCAGGCGGCGGCGCTCATGCGCTCACGTTCGGCGTCGTCGTCGAACAGGGAGGCGAGTTCGGCGGCGAGGAGGTCGGGGTCGCCCGGGGGGATGAGGCGGCCGGCGTCGCCGTCGGTGCCGACGACCTCGGGCAGGGCGCCGGCGTGGCTGGCGATGAGCGGGGTGCCGCAGGCCATGGCCTCGACGGCGGGCAGGGAGAAGCCCTCGTAGAAGGAGGGGACGACGGCGACCTGCGCGCCGGCGATGAGGCGGCCCAGTTCCTCGTCGTCGATGCCGCTGACGAACTCGATGCGGTCGCGCAGGCCGAGTTCGTCGACGAGGCGGTCGGTGGGGCCGCCGGGCCGGGGCTTGCTGACGATGGTCAGGGTGACGTCGCGTTCGGTGGCGAGTTTGGCGGCGGCGCGCAGCAGGACGGTGACGCCCTTGAGGGGGCTGTCGGCGCTGGCGGTGCACACGATGCGGCCGGGGGTGCGTTCCACGTCGGGGCGCGGGTGGAAGTAGCGGGTGTCCACGCCCAGCGGGGTGACCTCCATGGCGGTGGGGTCGACTCCGAACTCACGGGTGATGTCGTCGGCGGAGGACTGGGAGGGTACGAGGATGGGGTCCAGGCGGCGGGCGACGCGGGCCTGCATCTTCACGAATCCGTACCAGCGTCGCTTGGAGAGCTTCTGTAGGCCCTTGGCCTCGGCGATCTCGATGCGGCGGTCGACGCTGATGGGGTGGTGGATGGTGGTGACCAGGGGCAGTCCGGCGGACTTGATGCCGAGCAGGCCCCAGCCGAGGGTCTGGTTGTCGTGGACGACGTCGAACTCGTCGAGGCGGCGGCGGAGTTCGCGGTTGGCGCGCAGCGAGTAGGTGAGCGGTTCGGGGAACCCGGCGGTCCACATGGTGGCGACCTCCAGGACGTCGATCCAGTCGCGCCATTGGCGCAGGGGTGGGGCGACGAAGGGGTTCGCGTCGTTGTACAGGTCGAGGGAGGGGAGTTTCTCCAGGGTGACGCCCTCGTCCAGGACCGGGTAGGGCTGGCCGGAGAAGACGGTGACCTGGTGCCCGAGCGCGGCGAGTTCGCGCGACAGGTGGCGTACGTAGACGCCCTGTCCGCCCACGTGCTGTTTGCTCCGGTACGACAGGAGGGCGACGCGTAGGGGGCGGCGTTCGCCGGACGGCTTTGGGGTCGGTCCCGTGCTTGTGCCCGACTGGGTCAAGAGTCCACCTCTTCGTTGGGTCGCGTGCCCGGTAGTCGCCGTTCGTCCTTGGCCGCCGTCGGGTCCGTTTGGGCGCCCCCATATGTTACTCGCGAGTTCACTCGGGGTCGGCGCCGGGCTTCGGCTAGGGGGATCCTATTCCGGGTGGTCGATTCAGGTGGTGGTGGCCCACCGGGGGAGCTCCGTCGAACCGTCCCGCTTGGCCAGACCGCGCTCCTCCAGGGTGCGAAGGTGCGCGGCGGTCTCGGAGGCGGCCATGTGCCGGGCCAGGATCCGCATGTCCTCCCAGGGGCGCCGCCACTCCAGGCCGGAGGTGAGTTCCCACAGGGTGGTGGGGCCGCGGTCGAGCAGTTCCGCCATCCGGGTCAGGCGTTCCTCGTGGTGGTCGGTGATCGCTCGTGTGCGCTCGGGCAGCCCGGTGAAGCGCTCCTCGTGTGAGGGAAGGCATAGCAGTCGCTCGGCGTCGGGCAGGCGTCCGGTGCGGGCCTGGGAGGCCAGGAAGTCGCCGAGTGGGTCGCCCTCGGGGGCGTCGAGGGGGAACTGGCCCACGTGCGGGGTGATGCGCGGCAGGACGTGGTCGCCGGTGAACAGCAGGCCCCGGTCGGCCAAGTGCAGGCACAGGTGGCCGGGGGTGTGGCCGGGTGTCCACACGGCGCGCAGGTCCGAGCCGGGCGTGTCGACCCGCTCGCCGTCCTGGAGGGCCAGGTCGGGGGTGGCGGGAGACTGGAAGACGGTGGGGGAGGCGCGGAAGGCGTCGATGTCCTCGGTGGGGAACCCGGCGCGGGTCATCTGCGCGATCATCGTGGCGGCCCTTTCCTCCTGGCCGTGTCCCGCCTGCCTGGCCAGGATGGCGATGTCCCGGGGGTGCATGGCGATCCAGGCGTCGGAGGCTTCGCGTAGGCGGCCGGTCAGGCCGGAGTGGTCCGCGTGGAAGTGGGTGATGACGGCGCCCCGGACCTGGTCGACGCGGTGACCGGCCAGGGCCAGGCCGTCGACCAGGGCCGACCAGGAGTCGTCGTGGTTCCAACCGGTGTCGATGAGGACGGGGCCACCGGTTGTCGAGAGCACGTAGACGTAGGTGAAGCCGATCGGGTTGTGGGGGACGGGCACCGGGATGCTCCAGAGCCCCTCGCCCAGGTCCTCGACCGGGGGAACCTCGCGCATTGTGGGACGGCCTTTCCGCTGGAAACCGAATCACATTCGATTCTAGGGAAGGGGGTCTTGGGACTTTTGGGCGGAGTGCGACCAAAGCCGGACGATTGCGGTCCAGCCTCTAGGTGTTCGACGAAGTAGAACATATTCTACCTGGCCGGGCGATCGACCCGAAAATCTCTACCACGATCTCGTATTACCTCTGCCACGTCGGGCGATGAGGTGCGGATCATGGGTTCGAACGGCTGCCTGAGAGGGAAAGCGTTAGATAACGTGTTCTCATGACGGTCGGCGATCTCACGCCGGCCTTGAGGCGGCTCTCGGCCACCGCGTTCGCGGTGGACCGATGACGAAGGGGAGAGACCCAGTGGCGGTGCAGGCACCGATCGGAACGATGACGCGGAATCAGACACAGCGTCGCCGACGTATCGTCCAGACCGCGGCCGCCCTGGCGGTGCGTGGCGGCGTCGAGGCGATGCAGATGCGCTCGGTGGCCGAGCGCGCCGGGGTCGCCCTTGGCACCCTCTATCGCTACTTCCCCTCGAAGATGGACCTGGTCGTGGCCGTGGTCACCGAGGAGCTGGACCTGCTGGAGGGCGGTATCGTCCGCCGGCCGCCCACCGCCGACACCGCCGCGGGGCGTGCCGTCGACGTGCTGTTGCGCGCCACCCGCGGACTCATGCGAGAGCCCGAGCTGGCCGACGCGCTGGTGCGTTCGCTGATCATGGCCGAGGTCAAGATCGAGCTGGACGTGCGCATCACCGACCTGGTGTGGCGGGTGGCCACCGGCAACCTCGTCGCGGCCCGTCCCGCCGACACCGTGGAGGAGACCACCTCCGTGGACGAGGTGGACCGGGACGGTATCGAGTACGTCCTGGCCGGATCGCTGACCAGCGTGTGGATCTTCGAGCTGGTGGAGGTGCTCAAGGGCCGGCGCGACGTGGAAGAGGTCGAACGGCGACTGCACGTGACCGCCGAACGCCTCCTCGTCTCCTTCTGATCCTCGCCCGGGTCACTCCTCGCCGAAGAACAGCCCGAACAGCCCACCGAGCAGGCCTGTGGAGCCACCGCCCGGCTCCTCGCCCTCGGGTTCCTCCTCGGGGGCCTCGTCGTCCGCGGGCGGCGCCGGCGGAGCGGTGTCGTCCTCGTCCTCCGGGGCCTCGGGGTGGCCGGGTTCCGGTTCGGGATCCCGCCCAGGGTCGTCCTCGGGCCCTTGACCGTCCTCGGGATCGGCGGGGCCCTCGGGGCCGTTCGATTCCGGTGCGGTGCCCGTGGTCGACTCCGGGGAGGGAGCCGAGGGAGTGGACTCGACCTCGGGCGAGGGGTCGACACCGGGCTTGTTCTCGGAGGCGGTGGAGACCGTCTCCACCTTGGAACCGTCGTGGCCGCGGCCGGTCTCGGCGGGGCCGGCGTCGATCGTGGTCGGGGGAGCGCCCGCCATGCCGGCCCACCACCACAACCCCAGGGCCACCGCCACCGTGGCCAGCCCGGAGACGGCCGGCAGCGGCCAGCGCCTGCGCTCGGGTGTGGGCAGCGGCGCGCGCGTGTTCTCGTGGAGCGGTTGGTCCCGGGTGGTGATCCGATCGTCGGGCAGGGGACGCGGAGTGATGGGGGGTGCCTGGACCAGGGTCTCGTCCACCTCCTCGCCCTCGTCCTCGATCGCGAAGACGCCGGTGACGCGGGCGCGGTGGACCGGGTAACCGTCCTCGGTGAGCGGTTGCAAGGCGGCGGCGATCCGCTTGCGTTCCTCGGCGGCCTCGGGGGCCAGGCAGGTGTGCACGACGCGTTCGCGTAGTCCGGGCGGGGCCCCGGGCGGGCGGAGCAGGGCCAGCGCGGAGGAGACCTGTTGGATCTGGTCGCGCCGGTTGGGGGTCGCGCTCTCCTCGGAGTCCTCCGAATCGTCCTGCCCGGGCAGTCGGTTCAGGCCCTCCGCGGCGCGACGGATCGCCGAACGGGACAGTTCGTCACAGATCCGCGGTTCGAGTCCGAGTACTCGGGCGACCGCGGAGGAGGGCAGCGCGTGGCGCAGGTTCAGCTCGACGAGTTCGCGGTGGCTGGCGGGCAACCGGGAGAACATGCGCGCGACCGGGGTCTCGGCGGGCACGGTGGCCAGCCGAGTGTAGGGACAGGTGTGCGCGAAGCCGCGGCGTTGGCAGGCGGCGCGCACCAGGGCGTAGAGCCAGGGGCCGCGATCGGCCGGGTCGCGGAGCTTCCTCTCCAGTACCACTCCGGCGACGAGCCCTTCGTGGACGGCCTCGGTGACGGGGTCCTCCGGATCGCCCGGGGTGCCACCACCGAGCAGGGACCACGCGTATCGGTAGAGCGCCTGCGCGTATGCGTCGTGGAGCTCCTCGACCGGTGCCGCCGCTTCGTCTCTTTCGTTACCTCTGGTCACGATTCCCCCCCCGCTGTCTGTGGTGACGGTAGCGAGGGGAGAACCGTGGCGTGCGGGAATCGATCAGCTGTGTCCTGAAGGTGAGACTTCTGTTACCCGACCCGTGGGGGCGGGTGTGTCCTCACTCTCCGCCGCGCGAGGGCTGACCGATCGCGACCATGCGTTCCACCGAACGGCGGGCGCGCTCGGAGGTCTCGGGGTCGACCGTGATCTCGGTGGTGCCGTGGCGCAACGAGTTCAGCAGCTTGTCCGCGTCGATCATCTTCATGTAATGGCACTCGGCGCGGGAGTTGACCGCCTCGAACTCCGTGTTCGAGTTGACGTTGCGCAGCTGGTGCAGCATGCCGGTCTCGGTGGCGATGAGGACCTTGGCGGCGCTGGTGTTCTCCGCGGCGGTGAGCATGCCGCCGGTGGACAGGACCTTGACCCGGTCCTCGGGGACGGCGCCGCTACCGACCAGGTAGAGGGCGGAGGTCGCGCAGCCGCACTCGGGGTGCACGTAGACCTCGGCGTCGGGCTCGGCCGCCACGCGTTCGCGCAGGGTGTGACCGTCGATACCGGCGTGCACGTGGCACTCGCCCATCCACACGTGGATGTTGTCGCGACCGGTGACCCGCTTGACGTGGGCGCCCAGGAACTGGTCGGGGAGGAAGAGGATCTCCCGATCCTCCGGGATGGACCTGATGACGTCGGCGGCGTTGGAGGAGGTACAGCAGATGTCGGTCTCGGCCTTGACCGCCGCGGTGGTGTTGACGTAGGCGACCACGACCGCGCCCGGGTGCTGGGCCTTCCAGTTCCGCACGTCCTCGGCGGTGATGGTGTCGGCCAGCGAGCAGCCCGCGTTGGGGTCGGGCAGCAGGATGGTCTTCTCCGGCGCGAGGATCTTGGCGGTCTCGGCCATGAAGTGCACGCCGCAGAACACGATGGTGCTCGCGTCGACGCTCGCCGCGAGGCGGGACAGGGCCAGTGAGTCACCGGTGTGGTGGGCCACGTCCTGGATTTCAGGGCGCTGGTAGTTGTGCGCGAGGATGACAGCGTCGCGCTCCTCCGCCAGGCGGCGGACCTCGGCGGCCCATTCCTGCCTGGTCATGGTGTCCGCCGTCGCGGTGACCGTTGCCATGTCCTACTACTTCCTCGAGGCTGTGGGCTCGGCGTGCGGGCGCCGTGCCGTGGGAGGGCGGTGTGGATACCAGGTTTTCGTCTGGCAGGCACAAACCTGTTGCAGCTTAACATGACCGAGAACGGAAGGGACAGGGTGGATATCTCGGAGGTAAACGGACAGGCCACGCTCTCGGCGCACGAGGCGCTAGCGGTCGTCCTCCAGATCCGCGCGGGCGAAGTGTGCGTCCTGCTGTGGCGACGGGCCCTACCGCCCTGTGAGGGGGAGTGGGCCCTGCCCGGGGGCAGACTCGGAGCGGAGGAGGACCTGGGCGCCTCGATCCGACGACAACTCGCCCAGAAGGTCGACGTTCGTGACCTGAGTCACCTCGAACAACTGGAGACGCGCAGCGAACCCCGACGCGACCCGCAGCGGCGCACGCTGGCCACCGCCTACCTGGGTCTGGTCCCCGCGGACATCGACCCGGTCGTGCCCGACGACACCGACTGGCATCCGGCCTCCGGCCTGCCCCCGATGGCCTTCGACCACGCTTCGATCGTGCGTTCGGGGCGGCGGCGCCTGCGCTCCAAGCTCGGCTACACCAACGTCGGTTTCGCGTTGGCTCCACCCGAGTTCACCATGTCGGAGCTGTCCGGCTACTACCGGGCCGCGCTCGGCCACGACGTGGCCGCCACCAACCTGCGCCGGGTGTTGCTGCGCCGAGGGCAGATCGAGGAGACGGGGCGTTCGGTGCCGTCGGGTCGTTCGGGCGGCCGTCCGGCGGCGTTGTTCCGGTTCCGGACCCGCGAGATGGAGGTGACCGACGCCTTCGCCGTCCTGCGCCCGCCCGGCCAGGCCTAGGTCCCGTTCTGGGTACACTCCCTGATCGTGGCAATTCGTACTGTGGTGTTCGACGTCGGCGAGACCCTGATCGACGAGACGCGCATCTTCGCGCGCTGGGCGGACCGTTTCGGGGTTCCGCACATGGCTTTCTTCGGCACCATCGGCGGCGTCATCGCCTCCGGGGGCACCCTCACGGACGGTTTCCGTCTGCTGGTCCCAGGATTCGACCTGGCGGCCGAGAGCGCCCGATGGCGCGAGGAGGACCCCGAGGGCGAACGCGAGCACTTCGGTGAGGGCGACCTGTACCCGGACGTACGCCCGGCCCTCGACACCATGCGCGAGGCCGGGCTGGGCCTGGTCATCGCGGGCAACCAGCCGGTCGAGGCCGGTGCGGCGCTGGCGGCGATGGACCTGCCGGTGGACGGCATCGGCATCTCCGACGTTTGGGGCGTGGCCAAGCCCCACCCCGAGTTCTTCGACCGCACCCTGGACCTGGTGCGCGAGAACGTCCCCGACATCGCGCCGAGCGAGATCCTCTACGTCGGCGACAGGGTCGACAACGACGTGCTGCCGGCGCGGGCGGCCGGCATGAGCACGGCCCTGCTGCGCCGGGGCATCTACGGCTACCGGCACGCGGCCGACCCGCGGGCGCGACGAGCCGACGTGATCGCCGACGACCTCCACCAGCTCGCCCGATGGGCCGCCCGGAACGCGGGCTGACCACCGAAACGGGAGATGGAGGACACGGGCGCGATTCGGTCACGGGCCGCGTCGCAGCGGTTTGTCCACAGTGTGCTCGGGTAACGTCGCTACGGTCTCGGACCGGCCGCCGCCCCCCCCGGCACCGCCGCCGGTCGGCATCGCCCCGCCCCCGAAGGAGAGCCCATGATCACGTTCGAGGGCGCCGCCAAGATCTACCCCGACGGCACCGTCGCCGTCGATGAGCTGGATCTGACCCTGGAGACCGGACGGACCACGGTCTTCGTCGGTCCTTCCGGCAGCGGCAAGACCACCTCGCTGCGGATGATCAACCGCATGGTCGAACCCACCAGGGGGACCATCCGGGTCGACGACGTGGACATTCGTCAACAGGACCCCGCGAAGCTGCGCCGGTCCATCGGCTACGTCATCCAACAGGCCGGGCTCTTCCCGCATCGCACCATCCTGGACAACATCGCCACCGTCCCGTTGCTGCTGGGTTGGCGCCGCTCCAAGGCCAGGGCCAGGGCGACCGAGCTCATGGAACTGGTCGGGCTCGAACGCTCCCAGGCCAAGCGCTATCCCCACCAGCTCTCCGGCGGCCAACAGCAAAGGGTGGGGGTCGCCCGCGCGCTGGCCGCCGACCCACCGGTGCTGCTCATGGACGAACCCTTCAGCGCGGTCGACCCGGTGGTGCGCACGAGCCTGCAGGACGAACTGCTGCGGTTGCAGCAGGAACTGCACAAGACGATCGTGTTCGTCACCCACGACATCGACGAGGCCGTGCGTCTGGGAGATCGGATCGCCGTCTTCCGCCCTGGTGGGACGCTCGCCCAGTACGACACCCCCGAGCGGCTCCTCGCCGAACCGGTCGACGACTTCGTGGAGTCGTTCGTCGGTTACGACCGCGGGGTGCGTCGCCTGTCCTTCTTCCCCGCCGGCTCTCTCACACTGCGCCAGGACGTGGTCTTCGACGCCGAGGACCGGGTGGAACGGGCCCGTGACGCCGTCGTCTCCGACGGTGAACCCTGGGCACTGGTGGTGGACGAGGGGCGCTCGCCCCTGGGCTGGGTGAGCGCGCGTCAGCTCAACGAATCCCCGGCCGGGGTCACCCTGGGGTCGTTGGGGCTCACGCCCTACGGGCACATCTTCAACGTCGCCACCGACTCCCTGCGCGCCGCGCTGGACGCCGCGGTCCTCTCGCCCGCCGGTCGGGCGGTGGGCGTGGACACCGATGGGGCGGTCCTGGGCGTGGTCTCCCAGGACGACCTGGGCACCGCGATCTGGTCGGTGAGCGAATGATCGCGGCCTACGACTGGGTCGGCGGGATCGTCGATTGGGCGGTCGCCGACTGGAGCCATCCGGGAGAGCCGGACCGCGGCATCCTGGCCCGGTTGCTGGAGCACATGCGTCTGTCGTACGTGTCCATCCTCATCGGCCTGGCCATCGCGCTGCCGCTGGGCCTGGCCTGTGTGCGTTGGAGACCGGTCTACCCGCCGGTGCTCACCGGGGTGAACGTCCTGTACTCGGTGCCCTCCATCGCCCTGTTCTTCCTGATGCTGCCCTACACCGGGTTCAGCGACTGGACGGCGATCATCCCGCTGGCCCTGTACACCCTGGTGATCCTGCTGCCCAACGTGGTGGACGGGCTGCGTCAGGTACCCGAGCACGTGCGCCAGGCCGCCGTCGCCATGGGTTTCGGACCGTTGCGTCGTCTGGTGTTCGTGGAGGTGCCGGTGGCGGTCCCGGTGATCATCGCCGGGTTGCGGGTGGCCTCCGTGGCCACCATCAGCATGGTCAGCGTCGCCTCCCTGGTGGGACTGGGCGGGCTGGGACAGCTGATCGTCAGTGAGGGTTTCCGCCGCCAGTTCGACGCCCCCATCGTCGTGGGCATCGTCCTCACGGTGGCGCTCGCGCTGGTCACCGACGCGGTCCTGGTCATCGCCCAGCGGTTGCTCACCCCGTGGGCGCACGCCGGCAAGGGTCGGCTCGCCCGCAAGCGGGCGGCCCGCGCCGAGGCGGCGGCCGCCGGCGGCGACGCCGCGGTCGGCTCCGGCACCGTTTCCGACCACAGGGAGTCGCCGTGAACGTCCTGACCCTGTTGGTCGAGTGGTTCAGCGACCCCGCCCAGTGGACCGGGTCCGCCGGCATCCCCGTGCGACTCGGTGAACACGTCTACTATTCGCTGCTCGGGCTGCTGCTTTCCACCGCCATCGCCGTACCGGTGGGGCTGTTCACAGGGCACACCGGCGTCGGCGGGTTCCTCACCACCAGCCTCGCCAACTTCGCCCGCGCCCTGCCCACCATCGGCGTGCTGTTCCTCATCGTGCTGCTGGCCGGGATCGGTCTGGTCCCGGTGGTGTGCGCGCTGGTCGCCCTCGCCGTCCCGCCCATCCTCGTCAACACCCACGAGGGGGTGCGGGGGGTGGACCCCCGGCTGAGGGACGCCGCCATGGGCATGGGCATGCGCGGTCGCGAGGTCCTGTTCAAACTCGAACTGCCGGTGGCGACCCCCCTCATCCTCCTGGGGATGCGCACCGCGGCCGTGCAGGTCGTCGCCACGGCCACCATCGCCGCCTACGTGGGCGTGGGCGGTCTGGGCCGCTACATCGTGGACGGGCAGGCCCGCCAAGACCTTTCCATGCTGCTGGGCGGCTCCGTCCTGGTGGTGGGGTTGGCCGTGGTCACCACACTCCTGTTCGCCGGGCTGCGGCGTCTCCTCGTCGCCCCGGGGTTGCGGGCCGAGGCCGCCGCCGAACGCTGATCCGAAAAGAGGCATCTGACATGAGCAAGAAACTCGCCCTGACCGGGCTCCCCCTCGTGCTTCTCCTGAGCGCTTGCGGTGGCAGCGATCCCTTCGAGGAGGGTGGTGACGCCGAGGGCGGCGAGGGCGGTGACGCCATCGTCGTCGGGTCCGCGGACTTCCCCGAGAGCACCCTGCTCGCCGAGGTCTACGGTCGTGCGCTGGAGGCCGAGGGGGTGCCGGTGGACTACCAGCTCAACATCGGCAGCCGCGAGGTGTACTACGACCAGATCGAGGCGGGGGCGCTCTCGCTCTTCCCCGAGTACAACGGCGCGATCCTGGCCTACCTGGACGACGAGGCGCCCAGCGCCGACTCGGAGGAGACCAACACCCTGCTGGAGGAGGCTCTGCCCGAGGGCCTGGAGATCCTGGCCTCCTCCGAGGCGGAGAACAAGGACTCGGTGACCGTCACCCGGGAGATCGCGGACGAGTACGACCTGGCGGCCCTCCCCGATCTCGCCGACGTGGCGGACGAGTTGGTGCTGGGCGGGCCGCCGGAGTTCGAGACCCGACAGCAGGGGGTCATGGGCCTGGAATCGGTGTACGGGGTGGAGTTCGGCGAGTTCCGTTCGCTGGAGGTCGCCCTGCTCACCAAGGCGCTCACCGACGACGACATCCAGGCCGCCAACCTGTTCACCACCGATCCGCAGATCGTGGAGGAGGGGTTCGTGGTCCTGGAGGACCCCGAGAACCTCTTCGGCGCGCAGAACGTCACCCCGCTGATCAACTCCGAGCAGGTCGACGAGACCGCCCGGGGGATCATCGACGAGGTGTCGGGCACCCTCACCACCGAGGAGCTGACCGAGCTCAACAAGCGGATCGTCGTCGACAACGAGAACGCGGCCGACGTCGCCCAGGAGTGGCTGCGGGAGCAGGGCCTGGCCTGAGTCCTCACCCCGGGGCCGGTCCAGTGGAGCCGCGTACCACCAGGTGCGCGGGCAGTACCACCTGTCGGGGCGGGGTGCCCGGCCGGGTGACCCGCTCCAACAGCAGTTCCACCGCCATGCGGCCCGCCTCCTCGTGCGGTCCCGCCAGTGTCGTGAGCGCCGGCACGCAAAGGTCGGCGCCGAAGATGTCGTCGTAGCCCACCACACTGCGTTCGCGCGGCACGTCCAGGCCCCGTTCGGCCAGCCGTCGCAGCACACCGATGGCGAGCAGGTCGTTGTGCGCCACCAACGCGGTCGCTCCGTCCACCAGGGCCGCGTCGGCGGCGGCCGCCCCGCTCTCCATCCTGGGTGAGAACGGGCCCAGGCGGGTGGCGCGCAGCCCACGCCGGCCCGCCATCGCGCTCAGCGCCCGCCACCGTTCGGCCGCGTGCCAGGACTCCTTGGGTCCGCTGAGGTAGACCAGGGATCGGTGCCCGAGCGAGGCCAGGTGTTCCACGATCTGTCGGCTGCCGGACCCGTCGTCCACGGTCGCGCCGGGCAGCCCCTCGATCCGCCGGTTGACCAGGGCCAGGTTGTGCTCCCGGGCCAGTTCCACCGTGGTCCGCTCGCTCATGCGGCCCGCCGCCAGCACGAACCCGTCCACCGAGAGTTCCAGACGTTCGATCTGGCGGCGTTCATTGTCGCCGGACTCCTCGGTGTTGCTGAGTATGAAGGTCAGCCCCGAGGCGTTGGCCCGCCGCTCCGCGCCTCGGATGGTGCCGAAGAAGTGCGGGTTGGTGATGTCGGGGACCAACAGCGCGACGGTGGCGGTACGCCCCGACTGCAACGCGCTGGCCAGGGGGTTGGGCCGGTAACCGAGCCGTTCGGCGACGGTGAGGACGTGCTCGCGGGTGGCGGCGTTGACCCGCCGCGGGTTGCTGAAGGCGCGGGAGACCGTGGAGGCGGCTACCCCGGCCTCCGCCGCGACGTCGTAGACGGTGCTGCGCTTGGCGGGACTCATGTCCCCATTTGTAGGGCCGATGGCAACTTTTGGCAATCGCTTGCCATTCCTCTCGGAGGAAACCTAGAGTTCACGAAAACGAAATGAGACCCCGGTCACTCAGGGGTCTGACCTGTGCTGATGCGCCCCTCCGACGTTGGGACTGGAGCCTTCCGGATGACCGACCCCCTCAGGAACGACGGAGGCGAGCCACCCCACTCGCGTCCGGCGACGATTCGGTGGCTGGAGGCCGCCGAGCTGCTCGTCGGTGGCCTCCTGCTCCTCATGATCTTCGCGTTGATGCTCGTCCAGGCGTCCCAACGCCACCTGCCGATGGACGGCTGGGTCTGGGTCGGCGAACTCGCCCGTTTCGGGTTGGTGTGGCTGGCCTTCTCCCTGGCCGGATACCTGGTGGGCCGCGACGACCACATCACCCTCAAGCTCGTCGACTTCGTCGCCAAGGGGTGGGTGATGCGCGCGGTGTGGATCCTGGCCAACCTCGTCGTGGCCGCCACCTGCTTCTCCTTCGCCCTGGGCGCCGCCGACCAGGTCTTCGGGCCCTCACCCCAGACCACCCCGGTCCTCGAAATCCCGCTGACCTGGACGTACGTCATCCCGATGGTCGGACTGGCCCTGGCCGCGCTGCGCGCCCTGCTCAACGCGGTCCTCCTTCCCGGACCGCCCGAACCCGAAGTGCCCCCGACCGCACCCGCCGACACCCCCGAGGAGCCCACCCGATGAGCGCCGGACTCGTCCTCCTGGGGATCGTCGTGCTGCTGGCGGTGCGCGTCCCGATCGCCTTCGCCATCCTCGCGCCCTGCCTGGTGTACATGGCCTCCACCGGACAGTCCAGTGGCCTGGCCCTGCGCACCGCGGCACAGGAGATCAACAGCTTCCCCCTGCTCGCCATCCCCCTGTTCATCATGGTCGGCGTCGCCGCCAACCACACCGGCATCGCCGATCGCATCTTCGCCTTCGCCCAGGTCCTCCTGGGTCGGGTGCGCGCCGGGCTCGGCTACGTCAACATCGGTGTCAGCGTCGGGTTCTCCTGGGTCAGCGGCACCGCGCTCGCCGACGTCGCCGGCATGGGCAAGATGCAGGTGCCCGCGATGACCGAGCGCGGCTACTCGCGCCGCTTCGCCCTCGGACTCACCGCGGCCTCCAGTCTGATCAGCCCGATCATGCCGCCCAGCATTCCGGCGATCGTCTACGCCTCGGTGGCGGCGGTCTCCACCGCGGCGCTGTTCGCGGCCGCGGTCGTGCCCGCCTTCCTCGTGGCGGCGGGGCTGGCCCTGGCCGTCTACCTGTGGGGGCGCAAACGCCCCGAACTGGTGGGGGAGAAACCCACCTTCGCCGAGGCGCGCACCGCCACCCTGAGGGTCATCGGGCCGCTGGGCGCCCCGGTGATCCTGCTCGGCGGCATCCTGGGCGGCTTCTTTACCCCGACCGAGGCCGCCGCCGTCGGTGCCGCCTACGTGCTGGCCCTCGGCTTCCTCTACCGACGGCTCGACCCGCGCTCGCTGTGGCGGATCATCGTGGAGACCGCCACGACGACCGCGTCGATCGCGATCGTCCTGGCGGCGTCGGGTCTGCTCGGCTGGGTCTTGGCGCGTGAACGCGTCCCGCAGGACATCGCGTCCTTCCTCCTGGGCCTCACCGAGAACCCGATCGTCTTCCTCGTCCTGGTCAACGTGGTGCTCATCCTCATCGGCACCGTGCTGGAACCCATCGCCGCCCTGATGATCACCGTGCCCGTGCTGCTGCCCATCGCCGTGCAGTTCGGCGTGGACCCCGTCCACTTCGGGGTGATCGTCATCGTCAACCTCATGATCGGCCTGCTCACACCACCGATCGGCGGGGTCCTGTTCGTCCTGGGCTCGGCCACCCGCACTCCGATGCACGAGGTCTTCCGCGGTACCGGGCCCTTCCTCGTCCCGCTGCTGGTGGTGCTGGGCCTGCTCACCGTCGCCCCGGACCTCGTCCTGTTCCTGCCCAGGTACCTGGGCCTTTGACCCCGCACACCGAAACCAGGGAGTACCCCATGCGACACCCCCACCGCTGGACCGTCCTCGTTCCGGCCCTCGCCCTCGGTCTTACCGCCTGCGGCGGCTCCGGCGACTCCGACGCCGACGTCACCCTGTCCTTCG
This sequence comes from Nocardiopsis sp. NPDC055879, assembly GCF_053615935.1. Taxonomy (NCBI): domain Bacteria; kingdom Bacillati; phylum Actinomycetota; class Actinomycetes; order Streptosporangiales; family Nocardiopsidaceae; genus Nocardiopsis; species Nocardiopsis sp. NPDC055879. Next base: position 48,047 of record NZ_JBSHCT010000028.1, on the reverse strand, counting down.
CCAACAGCTACACGAACGATCACCCCCATACCCGCTGCGGCATCGACCTGGTCGCCGAACGCGTCGAGGAGGCCGGGGTCGGGCTCGCCGTCGACACCTTCCCCAACAGCCAACTCGGCGACAACACCGAGACGTTCGCGTCCGTGATGTCGGGCGACATCGACATGGACGTGCAGGGTTCGGCCGCGCTCGGCTCGGCCCACGAGCCCATCGGCATTCTGGACGCCGCCTACGCCTTCGACGACGTCGACCAGATGTTCGACTACTTCGACTCCGAGGACTCCACCGCGCTCAAGAGCGACTTCGAGGAGACCACCGGGGTCAAGATCCTCGACGTCTGGTACTTCGGCGACCGTCACTTCACCGCCAACCAGCCGATCCGCACCCCCGACGACCTCGACGGACTGAGGATGCGCTTCCCCGACTCCCCGATCTACCTGGCCAACGCCGAGGCCATGGGGGCCACGCCCACCACCGTCGCGTTCGAGGAGGTCTACCTCGCCCTGCAACAGGGCACCGCGGACGGCCAGGAGAACCCGATCCCCACCGTGTCCGCGGACAGCTTCGACGAGGTCCAGAGCCACATCAGTCTCTCCGGTCACCAGGTGGGCTCCCAGATGATCGTCGTCTCGGGTGAGAACTGGGAGGGGCTCGACGAGTCCCAGCAGGACGCCCTGCAAACGTCGGTCAGTGAGGTCCGTGAGGAGAACCGCGCCTGCGTCGAGGAGGCCGAGGCCGAGATCGTCCAGGACTGGGCCGACAACGGCACCATCGAGGTCGTCGACGACGTGGACGTCGACGCCTTCCGTGAGCAGGTCCGCGCCTACTTCGCCGACAACCTCGACGCCGAGCAGCACGAGCTCTACGAGTCCCTGCACGCCGGATCCTGACCCGCGGGGTCCGTACACGAGCACGAGAAGAAAGGCAGGGAACACCCATGAGGCGTTCCATCGCCACGGTTTCGTTGAGCGGAACCCTGGAGGAGAAGCTCCGGGCCGCCGCCGGCGCCGGGTTCGACGGCGTCGAGATCTTCGAGAACGACCTGATCTCCTCGCCGCTGAGGCCACGCGAGATCCGTGACCTGGTGGCGTCGCTCGGCCTCGGGACCGATCTGTACCAACCGTTCCGGGACTTCGAGGGGGTGGCCGATGACCGGGTGGAGGCGAACCTGCGCCGCGCCGAGGCCAAGTTCTCCCTCATGGTGGAGCTGGGCGCGGACACCATCCTGGTCTGCTCCAACGCCTCACCGGACGTCGTGGACGACGACGCCCGGTCCGCCGCCCAGCTGCGGCGACTGGCCGAGACCGCCGAACGCTACGGGATCCGGGTCGCCTACGAGGCACTGGCCTGGGGTGGGGCGGTGAACCGGTACGCGCACTCCTGGCGGATCGTGGAGATGGCCGACCACCCTTCCCTGGGGGTGTGCCTGGACAGCTTCCACATCCTGTCCAGGGACGACGACCCGGCGGGGATCCGAGACATCCCCGGGGAGAAGATCTTCTTCCTGCAGCTCGCGGACGCCCCCCGGATGGCCATGGACGTGCTCCAGTGGAGCAGGCATTATCGGTGCTTCCCCGGGCAGGGCGGGTTCGACCTGACCGCGTTCACCGACCACGTCCTGGCCGCCGGGTACACCGGACCGCTGTCCCTGGAGGTCTTCAACGACGTGTTCCGTGCCTCGGACGCGCGGCGCACCGCGGCCGACGCCATGCGCTCGCTGTCCCTGTTGGAGGACTCGCTGGGACGCGACCCGGATGGGCCGCGCCCGAAGGTGGAGCCGTCCCGCCTCCCCGCACCCGTCCGTCCCTCCGGGTACGCGTTCGTGGAGGTCGCCGCCGGGGCCGCGTCGGCGGGGCGGGTGCGCACGATCCTGTCGGCGTTGGGCTTCGCGCACACCCACGACCACCGTTCCAAACCCGTCCAGCTGTGGCGCCACGGTGACGCGCGCGTCCTGCTCAACTCCACCGATCCCAGGCTGGGGCACACCTGGGGCGGAGCGGCGTCCGTGACCGCGTTGGGCGTGGCCGTACCCGACCCGGAAGGGGCGGTGGAGCGGGCCGGTCGACTGCTGGCCCCGGCGCTGCCCCGTCGCCGGGACCCGGCCGAGTCGGAGTTGCACGCGGTCGCCGCCCCGGACGGCACCGCGGTGTTCTTCTGCGCGGAGGGGGAGGGCGGGCCGGACTGGACCGCGGACTTCTCGGCGCCCGCGCTCCATGACCGGGTCGAGGGGACGTCCTCCGGGGCGGCCCACATCGACCACGTCGGCCTGTTCCAACCGTTCGACCACTTCGACGAGGCATCGCTGTTCTACCGTTCCCTGTTCGGGCTGACCCCCGAGGAGAACGTCGAGATGGCCGCGCCGGACGGGCTGGTGCGCAGCCGCGCCCTGGCCGGCCGGGGCACGGGACCGCGTGTGGTCCTCAACGTGTCGGTCCTGGGGCGAGGACCCGATGGCGGCGCCGAAGGGGGAGCCCAACACCTGGCCTTGTCCTGTGACGACGTCTTCGCGGTCGCCGAGACGATGCGCGCCGCCGGTGTGGAGCCCCTGCCGATCCCCGACAACTACTACGACGACCTCGCCTGCCGTACCGACCTGCGCCCCGACACGCGTGAGCGCATGCGGGAGAACGGCGTCCTCTACGATCGGGACGACGACGGCGAGTTCTGGCACTTCTACACCGCCACCGTCGACGGGCGCCTGTTCTTCGAGGTGGTCCAGCGGATCGGTGGATACGACGGGTACGGGTCCGCCAACAGCGCCGTGCGCATGGCCGCGCAACGGTCGGAGGCCGGGTGCTGACGGGGATGAGCGACGACGTGCGGGAGCGGTCCTTCCTGGCCGGGTTGATCGGTGCGGGGATCGGGCCTTCGCTCACCCCGTCCATGCATGAACGGGAGGCCGCCAGGCTCGGGCGCCGTCTGGTCTATCGGACCATCGACATCGACCGGTTGCGGCTGGCCCCGGAGTCCGTGGGCGAACTGGTGGAGTCGGCGCGACGCCTGGGGTTCGACGGGCTCAACATCACCCACCCGTGCAAACGGCTGGTGTTGCCCTTCCTGGACGGTCTCTCCGCGGAGGCCGCCGCCCTGGGCGCGGTGAACACCGTGGTCTTCGGGTCGGAGGGGGCCGTCGGGCACAACACCGACTGGTCGGGGTTCGCCACGGCACTGCGCCACGGCCTTCCCCAAGCCCCCAGGGAGCGGGTCGTCCTGCTGGGGGCGGGGGGCGCCGGCGCGGCCGTGGCCTACGCCCTGCTGCGGACCGGCACCCGGCGACTGACCGTGGTGGACACGTCGGCCGCGAACGCGACCGCCCTGGTCGAACGACTGTCCGGGGTGTTCCCCGAAGCGGAGGTCGGGACGACGGAACCGGCGGACCTGCGGGTCGGGCCGATCGAGGCCGACGGGTTGGTCCACGCCACCCCCACCGGGATGGCCGACCACCCCGGGCTGCCCCTGGACCCGGGACTTCTGCATCCCGGGGTATGGGTGGCCGACGTGGTCTACCGGCCGCTGCGCACCGCGTTGCTATCGGCCGCCACCGAACGCGGTTGCGCGACCCTGGACGGCGGCGGGATGGCGGTCCACCAGGCCGGTGACGCCTTCGCGCTGATCACCGGTCTCACTCCGGACCCCGAGCACCTGACCGCCCACTTCCGGGCCCTGGTCGCCACCGAGTGAACGAACGGCGGGCGGGGCCGCCCGCCCCCGCCCGCCGTCGACCGTGGTCGACGCTCAGGGCTTCACCGAGTGGTAGCGCCCGCCCCAACGCACCATCGCGGGGCCGGGGCGGTCCGTGCCCACCTCCGGCAGGCCCACCACGTCGGCGAAGAACACCGTGTGGTCGCCGACCTCCACCTTCTTCCGCACCGAGCACTCCAGGGCCGACAGGGCCTCGTCCAACACGATCGCCCTGGTGTGCTCGCCCCGATGGTGCGGCTGCCCCGACACCAACAGACGGGCGCTGGGGCGGCCCTCGGCGGAGAACCGGCCGGCCAGGGCGCGCTGGTCGGCCGAGAGCACGCTCACCGCGAACGCGCCCACCTCCGCCACGACCTCGGCCACGTACCCCTCCGAGTCCACGCTCAACATGACCACCGGGGGGTCCACCGACACCGACACCAGGGCGCTCACCGTCGCCCCGATGTCGTCACGTCCGTCCGCGATGGTCACCACCGTCACCCCGGTCGGCAACATCGCCATGGCGCCCAAGTAGGCGCCACCGTCCACGCTCAACGGATCTCCCACGTCCCGGGCATGCTCAGGGGGCCGGCGGTGGGCAGACCCAGTCGGGCCGCCACGTGCTCCAGCGGACCCCAGGCGCTCAGAACGGTCTGCGGCTCCGTGGCCATGTCCTCACTGGACTCGTGCGGACGCAACCGGTCCAACGGGTGGGTGCGCGGGAACGAACGCACCGGCAGCGCACCGGCCCCGGCCTTGTCCCTGGCCAGCCGCACCGCCGTCGCCACACCGCCCAGCTCGTCGACCAGGCCGCGCTCCTTGGCGTCGGCGCCGGTCCAGATCCGGCCCCTGGCGACCTCGTGGATCTCGTCCCAGGTCTTTCCGCGGGCGGCGGCCACCTTGGTGACGAAGTCGTCGTAGATGCTGTCCAGCAGGAGGTTGATCCGTTCCCACTCGGACTCGCTGAAGCCCTTCTCGGAGTCGAACATCGCGGCGTGCGCGCCCTGGCGCACCGAGTCCGAGGTGATGCCGAAGCGTTCCTTGAGGGCGCCCAGGACCGGCTTGCCGGTGAGCACGCCGATGGAACCGGTGATGGTGGCGGGCTGGGCCACGATCGCGTCCGACCCCAGGGCCACGTAGTAGCCGCCGGAACCGGCGACGTCGCCCATCGTCGTGATGACCGGCTTGCCGGCCTCACGGGTCAGCTGACTCTCGTGACGGATCAGGTCCGAGGCGATGGCCGAACCACCGCCGCTGTCCACCCGGAACACCACGGCTTTGACCCGGGGGTCCTGGCGGGCGGCCCGGAACGCCGCGCAGACGGTGTCCGATCCCATCACGGCGCCGCCCAGCGGGGAACGGCGGCTCTTGCCCAGGGTGATGCCACCGGTGGCGGAGATCAGGGCGATGTGCGCGTCATCGGCGACGAACTTGGGCTTGGGCGGGGTGACGTGCCCGCGGTGGTAGCGCACGACGAACCGCAGGACGGGCTCGGGCGACTTCTCCTCCTCGCCCCGAACCTCCTTCAGCAGGTCGTCGTAGACCTCGTTCCGGTAGGCGAGCCGGTCCACCAGCCCGGCCTCCAGCGCCTCCTTCGCCAGGATCGGCGCGGTGTCGACGAGCTCGCGCACCCGCTTGTCGGTGAGACCGCGACTCTTGGCGACCGCCTCGACGATCTGGTCGTTCATGGACTCGATGATCCGACCGACCGCCTCACGGTGCGGGTCGGTGTACCCGGTCTGGGTGAAGGAGTTGATGGCGTTCTTGTACTCGTGGCGGGCACCGGCCTCGAACCTCACGTCGAGTTTGTCCAGGGCGCCCTTGTAGAACGTGGCCCGCGACATCAGGCCGTTCAACCCCACCAGGCCGGTGGGGGACAGGACGATCCGGGTGAAGGCGGTCGCCAGGTAGTAGGGGAGGTTGCCGTCACTGGCCTCGCCGAAGGTGTCAGCCCAGGCCACCGCGGGCTTTCCGGTGGCGCGGAAGTCGGCGACGGTGTCGCGCAGCTCCTGGACCTTGGCCGGGCCGAGGGAACGCGCGTCCACCCGCACGACGAGCGCACCCACCCGCGGGTCGCGCGCACCGCGGCGGATACCCTCCAGTACCTCCAGGTACTGCTGTTTGCGTCGGTTCATGATCTGGCTCAGGGGGTCGCCGGGAGACTCGTCGACCACCCCTTCCGTCAGATCCAGTTCCAGGACCAGAGGACCCTGGGGTCGAGGGCCGAAACGGTTGAGGGACAAGGGCTCAGTGATCTTCGCGAGGTCCACCATGGGCCCAGGGTAGTCGCGACGGTTCCACTGTGCGTCGAGCCTGTGGATAGCGCTAGGGTCGACCTTGCTCCGAGCCGACGAGGACCCCACACGGCGGAGACCACAGAGAAGGGCGGGACACCATGACGGGCGCGAAGGACCAGGTGCGGCGACGTGCGAGAAGGGGCGTCCAGGGCGCCGCGATCGCGGCGGTGGCACTGTTGACCCTCGGCGCCTGTGGCTCCGGGGGGCCCGAGGAGGTCGAACTGGAGCGTGGCGAGAGCGGCATGATGCCCGCGATCGACCCGCCCGGCCCGGAGGGTTTCGAGAACGTCGAGGTCGCCGGGGTGAAGATCGAGGCCCCCGACGACTGGGAGGTCCAGAACGAGGGCGGCCAGGTGTGCCTGACCCCGCCCGGGCAGAGCGCCTGCGCCTACGGTTCGGTCCGGTTGGTTCCCGAGCAGGCCGCCGACCACCCCCAGAGCTGGCCCAAGAAGGACGACGCCTTCTACGACGACGACGGCTGGGCGGACAACACCGACGGCTGCCGCAGCCTCAACACCGCGGGCTCGGGCAACATCGGCGTGGACGAGGCGACCCTGGCCAACGGCAGCGGCAACGTCTTCGAGCACGCCGACGGTCTCAAGTCCCACCACTCGATCTGGAGCGTCACCTGCGCCAACGGCGACAACTTCGAGGTGCGCATGTGGTTCCTGCCCGAGAGCGACGTGATGCTCTACGTGTGGTCCGTCGACGCCCAGTACGACGCCCTCTACGACGAGATCGCCGCGTCGATGGACACCACCGCCTACCGCGCGAACTCCTGAGGCCGTGTCCTCCAGCGCCTCCGCTTCGCTTCGGTGACCATCCGGCCGTCACCGGTGTCACGCCCTTCCCGGTATCGGTCGGCGAGGGCGACGAAAACCCCTACGGATTGCCCGAACCTCGTGTCCTGAGGGTGCCTTGAGGCCATAGGCTCGTATTCGCTGAAGCAGTCAACGCGATTTGATGGGGTGCATGCGCAGGTGACCACCATGGGAACGTCCGGGCGGGTCGAGCAGTACACGCTGGACAACGGTTTGCGTCTTGTGACCGCTCCGGCCTCCACCGGTCAGGTCGCCGCGGTCAACCTTTGGTACGGCGTGGGTTCGCGCCACGAGGTGCCCGGGCGCACGGGGTTCGCCCACCTGTTCGAGCACCTGATGTTCCAGGGAACCGGAAACACCGACAAGGGTGACCACTTCGACGCGGTCGAGCGGCTCGGCGGCGACATCAACGCCTCCACGTCCACCGACCGCACCAACTACTTCGAGACGGTCCCCACCCACGCCCTGGACCTGATCCTGTGGCTGGAGGCCGACCGTCTGGCCACCCTGCGCGAGGGCATGACCCAGGAGGTCCTGGACAACCAGCGCGACGTGGTCAAGAACGAGCGCCGCCAGCGCTACGAGAACCAGCCCTATGGCACCGCGCTGGAGCGCATCCTGCGCCTGGCCTACCCGGAGGGACACCCCTACCATCATCCGACCATCGGATCTATGGCCGACCTGGACGCCGCGGACCTGGACTACGTCAAGTCCTTCCACAAGCTGCACTACGGCCCGGACAACTGTGTCCTGACCATCGTCAGCGACCTGGACACCGCCGACGTCCTGGCCCGGGTGGAGAAGTTCTTCGGTCACATCCCGGCCCGCGAGGAGATCCCCGAGGTCCCCGACTCCACCCTGACCGGTGGGCTGGGCGGCCCGGTGGGCGACGCGGTCACCGAGACCGTCCCCGCCGCCGGTGTCTTCATCGGCTTCCGGGTGCCCGCCTACGGTGAACGCGAGCACGACGCCGCCCAGCTGGCCGCCGCGGTCCTGGGACAAGGCCAGGGCAGCCGCCTGTACCGTTCGCTGGTCGTGGACCGCCCCATCGCCGCGGACGACGGCGGTGGCGCCGCGGACATCCTGCCGTTCCGCTACACCGACAGCCTGCTGCTGGTGAACATGCTCGCCCGCGAGAACGTCGACGGCGACGTGCTGGAGAAGGCCATCCGCGAGGAGATCGCCAAGCTCGCCGACGGGGTGAGCGACGAGGAGCTCGACCGGGCCCGCGCCGTCCTGGAGCGCGAGCACCTGCACCACATCTCCGGCCCCTCCGGCCTGGCCGACACCATCGGTGCTTGCACGCAGTTGTTCGGCGACCCCGAGCTCGCCTACACCTGGCCGCAGCGCTGGGCCGACATCACCGCCGAAGAGGTCCGTGCCGCCGCCGCGCGCCTCCTGGTCGACGAGAACATGCTGGTCGTGCGGTTCGACCCCGAATCCGGGGCAGAAGCCGACGCTTCCCGTTCGTGACCGCAGGCCCCGTCGTTCCCAGCCACAGAAAGAGCCGCAGCATGCAGCAGACCCGTCCGGACCTCGGTGCCGCCGCGTCCTACACCTTTCCCAAGCCCCAGCGCATCCGTGTCGGCAACGGCACGGTCGTCGCCGTGGACCTGCCCGGCCAGCAGCTGGCCTCGCTCCGCCTCATCCACCCGGCGGGCGGTGCGGTCGAACCCCTCGACGCCATGGGCGTCGGCGCCCTGACCAGTGAGGTCCTCGAAGACGGCCCCGACGGCAACAGCTCGCTGGCGCCCGCACTGGAGCGCTACGGTGCCGAGTGGATCTCCCGCGTCAACTGGGACGGTTTCATCACCGGCCTGGACGCGCCGACCAACCGCCTCGGCGAGGCCGTCCGCCTGTTCACCGACGCGGTGCGCCGCCCAGCGCTGAACCCCGACGACATCCTCCGACGCCGTGAACAACTCCTGGAGCGCTTCTGGCTGGAGGCCGCCTCCGCGTCCACCCTGGCCATGCGCAGCCTCGGTGGCCAGTTGTTCAGCGGCCGCTACGCCACCCCGCTGGCGGGCGGCCCGGTCAAGCTCGCCGACGTCACCCCCGAGCGGGTGGCCGCCTTCCACGCCGAGTCCCTCGCCTCGGTCGCCGGTACCCTCGTGGTCGTCGGTGACCTGGCCGGGGTCGACCTGGAGGAGCTGGGTCGCGGCGTCTTCGGCGACGCCGCCGCCACCCCCGAGCGCCTGATCACCGAGCCCGCGCCGCCGCCCGGCGAACTGCCCCGGGTCCTCATCGTGGACCGTCCCGGGTCGGTGCAGTCCGCCCTGGTGGTCGCGCACCGGGCCCCCTCGCGTTCGCAGGTGGACCTGCCGCGCGTGGAGGGCATCAGCGAGGTCCTGGGCGGAATGTTCACCTCCCGCCTCAACATGGAGCTGCGCGAGCGGTTGGGCTACACCTACGGCGCGGGCAGCCGCTTCGACCTGCGCCGCGACAGCGGTGTCTTCTTCATGAGCACCCAGGTGGAGGCGAGCACCACCGCGCACTCGGTCACCTCCACCTTCGAGCAGGTTCGGAAGCTGCGCGAGGGCGGGGTCACCGAGGACGAGCTGACCACCGTCCGCGAGTCCAACACCGTGGGGCTCCCGGTCGCCTTCTCCACCGCTCGCGCGGTCGCCGGCGCCCTGGTGGACATCGTCGTGCACGACCTGCCCGACGACCACGTCGACCGGGTGCGGGCCGGCTACGAGAAGCTCACCGCGCAGGACCTGAACAGCGCCGCGGTCGAGCACCTCCACCCGGAGGAATCGGTCGTGGTGGTGGTCGGTGACGCCGACAGTCTCCGCGAACCCCTCACCAAGGCCGGGATCGGTCCGGTCGAGGTGCGTTCCCCCGAGTCCCTCTGGAGCTGATCTCCCGGGTTTCGTGGGCCCCCCACCGCGCGGGGCCCCAAACCACAGCCCGGGGCAGGGGGGGCCAGGGGGAGACGCACCAACGCCATTGTTGTGGGATGTG
>NZ_JBSHCT010000028.1:0-38274 GCF_053615935.1 Nocardiopsis sp. NPDC055879 | reverse complement strand
CTCCCCGCTGGTGTGCTGCTTTTTTTTTTAACACCCCCCCCCCCCGCCGCCCGGGCGGCCCCCCCCGCGGGGGGCCCCCCCCCCCCCCCGGCCCCCCCCACCAACCCCACGTCCGGGTCAAGGGAGGGCAAGGGAGATCCTCCTCACGGCATGTGTCGTGCTTGCTCGGACATAACGAAACCGAACCTATGTGTCACTCATCGGTTAACCGTAGGCGTGCTACCCGCGTCATACTGGTATAACGAGTGATCCGTGCACCTACGTGGTGACAGCGACCGCAATGCTCCGCAGGAGGCCACCATGGCCGGTGAATGGACCCGTGGATAACCGTGTCCTCCCTAGAAAACCCCCACACGCAGCGGCCAGAGACGTCGCTCGATTCCGCGCGTCCGGACGCGGCTGTGGATGAGCCCGTTGGTCGACTTCTCAAGGGTCGCTACCAGCTGACCTCCGAGATCGCCCGGGGCGGTGTGGGCACCGTCTGGCGCGCCACCGACCTCGTCATCAAGCGCGAGGTCGCGGTCAAGGAGCTGCGACTGCCCGCGGACCTGAGCCGTTCCGAGCGCGACTCCCTGTTGCAGCGCACCACCCGCGAGGCGCGGGTGGCCGGGCGCCTCACGCACCCCAGCCTGGTCACCGTCCTGGACGTGGTGGACGAGGACGAGCGGCCGTGGATCGTCATGGAGCTGGTGGAGGCCTCCACCCTGGAGGAGATCATCCAGGTGGGCGGCCCCCTGCCCTACCAGCGGGTCGCCGAGATCGGCCTCCAGCTCATCGACGCCCTGCAGGTGGCGCATGGCGAGGGCATCGTCCACCGCGACGTCAAGCCCGAGAACGTGATGATCAGCGCCGCCGGACGGGTGGTGCTCACCGACTTCGGTCTGGCCGCCTGGAACGGCGAGTCCGCGCTGAGCTCCTCGGGTCGCATCATCGGTTCGCCCGCCTACATCCCGCCGGAGCGGGCCAAGGCCGGTCCAGTGGGCCCCGAGTCCGACCTGTGGTCGCTGGGCGCCACGTTGTACGCCGCGGTCGAGGGCTACCCGCCCTACGACCGCAAGGGCTACATCAAGATCCTGCGCCAGGAACCCCTGCACGAGCCCAAGGCGGCCGCCAACGCCGGGCCGCTGGCCCCGGTGCTGGCCGGTCTGCTCAGGGTCGATCCGGCGGAGCGGCTGAGCGCGGAGAACGCCACCAAGATGCTGCGGATCGCCGCGCTCGCCCCGTGGTCGCCCGAGAGCTCGGAGAAGGACTCGGAGGAGTCGTCGACGGAGGTCGACTCCGACGGCGCGGTCACCGCCGAGGAGCGAGAGTCGGCCCGTGAGCACTTCCGCGCGGGTGCGAGGGTGCTGGCCGAGTCCATCAGCGAGCGGCTGCACAACAGCCCCGAGGCGATGAACTCGATCATGATGTCGATCCGCGAGTCCACCGACAACATGGGGCTGACCAGCCCGGGCAAGCACGCGGAGAAGAGCAGGCTTCCGGTGGCCGTCGGTGTGGGCGTGGGTGTGCTCGCACTGCTCGCCCTGGTCATGTGGGCCCTGCTGGGCCTGTAGAACCCTGGGCCCGTGGAACCCCTGAAACGACGGAACGACCCGACGAGAGCCGGGTCGTTTCCGAGTGGAGTGGGGCCGGCGGGATTCGAACCCGCACTGTACAGCACCTAAAGCTGCCGTCTCCTGCCGGTTGGACTACGGCCCCAACGGGGTAACTCTACCGGGATCGGCGGGGTGGACGGGAACCCGGGGGCACCGGTCGTCCGGTCTCTCGGTGACCGGACGACCGATCGCGGATCAGAGGCCCAGTTCGCGCTTGATCCGGTCGACGTGGCCGGTGGCCTTCACGTTGTAGAAGGCCTTCTGCACCTTGCCGTCGGTACCGACGATGAAGGTGGACCGGATGACGCCCTGGACGACGCGACCGTAGTTCTTCTTCTCCCCGAAGGCCCCATAGGCGGTCAGGGTCTCCTTCTCTGGGTCACCGAGCAGGGTGAAGGTCAGGCTCTCCTGCTCCCGGAACCGCGCCAGCTTCTCGGCCTTGTCGGGGGAGACCCCCAGCACGGTGAAGCCGGCGTCGGCGAACTCGGTGATGTTGTCCCGGAAGTCGCACGCCTCGGTGGTGCATCCGGGGGTCATCGCGGCCGGGTAGAAGTACAGCACGACGCTCTTGCCGGTGTCGGCCAGGACCTTGCTCAGGGTGACGGGGTCACCGTCGGCGTCGCTGAGGGTGAAGTCGGGGGCCTGGTCTCCGGGCTCCAGACGGATGGTCTCGCTCACGTGGTGTCTTCCTTCCGCTGCTGGTGGGCCGGGCGTGCCCGGCCCGTGTTCTGCATGCCTCACAGTATGAGATGCCCGGGTGGGTACGGGGTGCGGGTGGGGGACGCATCCGTGGTGGTGGTCGTGGGTGACGTGCGTGCTTCGGTTGCGATTCCGGTTCGGTTCATCCGCATTGGGGGTGGCCGACGGTCTGATCACCTATTGTTGACCGAACGCTCTCGGTTGGCCTGTTCTGGACCTCATGCCGTAGCGTGCGCGGGTCGCCGGTGACCCGCCGGCATGTCCGGCGTCGCAGCCGGGCCGGAGCACATCCGTTTCTCTTTGGGAGTAGTTCGCGCCGATGTCCGGTTTCACACTCGACGAGGTCAGGGCCCGCACCCTCAAGGAGCGCGATTCCTGGTGGACCGTGTACCTGGTGGACCCGATAGCGGTCCGGCTGGTCCGCTTCTTCGCCAACCGCACCTCCATCACCCCGAACCAGCTGACGGTGGTCGCGCTCTTCCTCGGGCTGGGCGCCGCCGTGTGTTTCGCGTTCGGGTACTGGCCGCTGCTCATTCTGGGCGCCGCGCTGTACTACGTGTGCTTCCTCGTGGACTGCGTCGACGGCAAACTGGCCCGGCTCACCGACACCGAGACGATCTTCGGGGCCTGGATGGACTACGTGTCCGACCGGTTCCGGGTGCTCGTGTGCGTGGTCGCGCTGATGGGCGGACAGTACCGGGAGACCGGGCACGTGGCGTTCGTCTGGTTGGCGTTGGCCGTGGTCTTCCTGGACATGCTGCGCTACCTTAACGCCCTGCAGGTGTACAAGGTGCGGCGGGAGATGCGTTCGCACCTGGCGGCGGCGTTGGAGCGCGCCCGGGCGGCCCTGTCGATGCTGGACCCCGCCGGCGATGACACGGGCGCCGCGACCGGTCGCGGTGGCCGCACGATGAGCGATGGTGGCGAGCAGGCGGTTCTGCGGCACGGCATCGGCGTGTTGGAGCACATTCTGCGCAGCCAGAACGAGCGGGAGGCGCGCAACCAGCGCACGGCCGGCAAGCAGCCGGACCTGACCCTTCCCAAGGTCGACCTGCACCAGGAATTCCGAACGCGTTTCCCCTGGTATCAGCGGTTCTGGGCGGCGTTGAACGCCCGCCGCGTCCGTACCCACCTGGTGGGCGGCATCGAGTTCCAGGTGGCCGTCTTCGTGGTCGCGCCGGTGGCCGCGGTCCTGTTCGGTCCGCCCGTGATCGGCTGGATCACGGCCTTTGTGGGCGTTTTGCTGCTCGCCTTCGAGATCGCCATCATCTATAAACTGTGGTTGTCCACGCGGGACTTCTTCCGTGTGGTCGACGGAATCGATGGCGCGCTGAGATTCTCCGGTCCGTCCGACGGCGCGGAGGATCAGGGCCGGGACACCGGCTCGGACTCGGGCTCTCAGACAATCGTGCGCTAGTGGAGAGAGGCACTCAATGACGGCAGGCGACACCGAACCGCGCCAGACCGCCGCCGAGATCCAGGCCGAGATCGACCGCGAGCAGCGCCGGTTGGCCGAGACCTTGGACGAACTCGGTGTGCGGGCTCGCCCCGCCAACATCGCCCGACGCCAGGTCGACAAGGCCAAGGAACGCGGAACGCGACTCCTCGACGAGGCCCGTGCGCTGGTGATAGGGGGTGGAGCGGTCCGGGTGGAGAGCCACCTGGTGCATCCCGAAGAGGGCAGCATCGTGCTCAAGGGCGACGACAGGGTGGTGACCACCTACCAGTCGCGCGGTCGGTTGCCTCCCGAGGCGCTGATCCTCGCGGCCGGGGTGGGCACGGTCATCGCCGTGGGCGTGGTGGCCTGGGCGGTCCGCCGCAAGCGGAAGTAGGTTCCCGGCCCCCGGGAACGACGGGACGGGGCCCGCGCGTAGGTCGCGCGGGCCCCGTCCCGTGTCCGGCGGATCCGGTGCCTCACAGGAAGGTGCGGCCCTCGCCGCGGTAGGTGGGAACCGAACCCTCGTAGGTGCCGCTGTCGGAGTCGATCAGGTGCAGGGTGTCGAAGCGCTCGCACAGTTCGCCCGCCTTGGCGTGGCGCATCCAGACCCGGTCGCCGACGGACAGACCGCGAGCGGCCTCGCCGATCAGCGGGGTCTGTACCTCACCGGCGCCCTCGTTGGCGGTGTAGGAGAGCCCCTCGGGCAGGTACGGCACGGGCGGACGGTGCGCGTCGGCCGGCCCCGAGGCGGGATAGCCGCCGCCCAGGACGGTGACCACGCCGGGCGCGGGGCGCCGCACGACCGGCAGTGCGAACAGCGCGGCGGGTCTGCCCTGGAAGGACCGGTACTGGTCGAACAGGTGCGGTTGGTACAGCCCCGAACCAGCGGCCAGCTCGGTCACGGCCTTCTCTCGTCCGGTGGTGTGCAGACTGCCGGTGCCACCGCCGTTGACGAAGCGCAGCGGGGCCACGGCGCGGACCGCGCGGATGATGGCGGCCCGGCGCCTGGCCAGTTCGATGGCGGAGCGGCGCTGCACCACGCGCAGGATCCTCCCGTACAGAGGCCTGCCGGGGGGCGCGTCGCCCAGTCCGGCGATCTGTCCCTCGTAGGCCATGACGCCGTCGAGTTCCAGTTCGGGGCGGGCGACCACGGCGCGGGCCAGCTCCCGGGCCTGTTCGGGGGTGCGGACGGGGGAGCGGTAGGAGCCGATCCTCAGGTTCGATCCCAGCGGCTGCCAGCTGGTGTCGATGTCCAGGCACACGCGGATCCGGGGAACGTCGGTGCCACGGTCCGCCGCTCGGACGGCGGTGACGATGAGGTCCAGGTGCGCGGTGTCGTCGACCATCAGGGTGATGGCGCGGGCGGCGGCGGGGTCGCGGACGAGTTCGGCCAGGGCGGGGCGGTCCGCGGTGGGGTAGGCGACGAGGATGTCGTCGCTCAGGTGGGGATCGGCCTGGGCCAGCCAGAGGGCCTCGGGCAGGGTGAAGGCCATGATCCCGGCGTATCCGGGAAGTTCGAGGGTCCGGCGCAGGAGTTCGCGGCTGCGTACGGACTTGCTGGCGACGCGGATGGGACGGCCGTGTGCGCGCCGCGTCAGGTCGGCGGCGTTGGCGCGGAAGGCGGCCAGGTCGACCATGGCGAAGGGTGCCTGGAGCTCCCGGGTGGCGGCCTCGTACTTCTCACGCGGGCTTGTCATGGAGTCGAGCATGCCAGAACATGAATCTCTTTCATATTGTCCGAGGGGTCCGATCTGCGCGCTCGGACGTACCCGCTGGTGACATGGGATACGACTGGAACGACCCCAAGGGGCGAAGGCCCTGGATATCCTGGGTCGTCAGGCTGTTCGGCCGACGATCTGCGGGAGTGTTTCCTTCGATGAGCGAGCGTGAGTACGTTCTGACCCTGTCCTGCCCCGACAGCCGGGGCATCGTGGCGGGAGTGGCCAACCTTCTGTCCGACCACGGATGCAACATCACGGAGAGCCAGCAGTACGGTGACCACTACACCGGACGGTTCTTCCTGAGGATGCAGTTCATGGCCGAGGACGGCGGTTCGGGCGCCACCGGTGAGGACGTTCTGCGCGGTGCCTTCGCGGCCCTGTCCGGGGACTTCGGGCGGAGCGCGGACGGGGCGTTCGTCGAATGGAGCCTGCAGGCCCGGGACGTGCGTCCGCGCATGATCGTGATGGTGTCCAGGTTCGGACACTGCCTCAACGACCTGCTCTACCGACAGCGCAGCGGCCTGCTCGACATCGACATCGCGGCGGTGGTCTCCAATCACCCGGACCTGGAGTTCCTCGCGGACTCCTATGGGGTGGACTTCCACCACCTGCCGGTGACCCCGCAGACCAAGGGCGAGCAGGAGCGCAGGATCCTGGAACTGGTCGACTCCTACGACGTCGACCTGGTGGTGCTGGCCCGTTACATGCAGGTGCTCTCCGAGCAGCTGTGCGCGAAGATGTCCGGTCGCATCATCAACATCCACCACTCCTTCCTCCCGAGTTTCAAGGGCGCCCGTCCCTACCACCAGGCGCACTCGCGCGGTGTGAAGCTGATCGGTGCCACCGCCCACTACGTCACCGCCGACCTGGACGAGGGGCCGATCATCGAGCAGGAGGTCTCCCGGGTCGACCACACCCACAGCCCGGAGCAACTCACCGCGATCGGTAGCGACCTTGAGTCGGTCGCGTTGTCGCGGGCCGTGAACTGGCACGCCCAGCGGCGGGTTCTTCTCAACGGGGACAAGACGGTCATCTTCGACTGACCGGAGAATCGATTTTCGGACGCCAGGGGTACCGGCCGGTACCCCTGGCGTTCTTCTTGCCCGGGACAGGGTTCCCTGGGCTGGGTTTGGGGCAAGGATGGTGAGAACATGACCCTTCCCACCTGCAAAGCATTGCTTTAAGTGTCTTGGCGCCTACGAAGAGTGTCTATATGGTGTGATGAGGTCGAATCACCGCGTCCCCCGCACATCGGCGAGGGCGTGGCGTTTCGGTCCACACACCTTGAGCCGTACGGGCTCAAATCAGGGGGAGAAAAATGGGCAAGCACTTCGACGACGCGGTCGGCAAGGGCAAGAAGGCCTTCGGTAAGGCCACCGGCGATCACGGCACCGAGGCCGAGGGCAAGGTCGACCAGGCCAAGTCCAAGGCCAAGGACGCCACCGACAAGCTCAAGGACAAGGCGGAGGACGGCACCGGGTCCGCGGGCGACAAGATCAAGAACGTCTTCAAGCGCGACTGACGCGTCTCGACCGAACGTTCAGAACGGTTTGCACACTGTCTAGGGGGGACCAGTGTCGGAGATGAAGACCCAGTCCACGGTGCCGAGCGCCCGCGAATCCGGCGGTAGGCGTGACGCCACCGATGGTGGACAGGGACACACCCGGATCGCCGACGGCGTCGTCGCCAAGATCGCCGGCATGGCCGCGCGAGAGATCGGCGGCGTCCACGCCATGGGCGGCGGCACCGCACGCATGGTCGGAGTCGTGCGCGACGCAGTGAGCGGGGGAGGCTCCTCCGGGACGGTCGCCCAGGGTGTGTCGGTCGAGGTCGGGGAGCGCCAGGCCGCCGTCGACATCGACCTCGTCGTCGAGTACGGGGCCGCCATCCAGGACCTGGCCGCCGCGGTCCGCCGCAACGTCACCAGCGCGGTCGAACGGATGACCGGGCTCGAAGTGACCGAGATCAACATCAAGGTGGACGACATCCACCTGCCGGAGGACGACTCCTCCGACAACGGCGACTCCGAACCCAGGGTCCAGTAGCCATGGCCGGTGGCGAGACACCCGACCGGATCGCGCTGGAGATCGTCGAAGAGCTGGTCCGCTTCCCCGACGTGGTCGAACCGTCCTCCGGGCCCTTCGGGACCCTGAGCACCGCCACGCGGGGTGGACGGATCAACGGCGTCGCGGTGCGTGGGGACCACATCGAGGTCGGAGTGGTGGTCAGGTACGGGCGTCCGCTTCCGGAGATCGCCACTGAGATCCGTCGGGGACTGACTCCGCTGGCCGGCGACCGCACCGTCCACGTATCCGTGGAGGACGTGGTCGCCGGGTTGGACGACGGAGCGCGCGCGACCGGCTGAACACCGATCGAAAGGCAGGGCGTTTGATGAGAGGGGAAGCCATGTGGCCCATCGTTGGACTGTCCTACGGGACCGTACTGGGGCTGGCTGCGGCGTTCGGCGGGTTCCCCGCCTTCGCGCTGGTTCTGGTCCTGGGCCTGGTCGGATTCGTCGCCGGCCGGGCGATGGAGGGTGAACTCGACCTGGCCGAGATGTTCACTCGGCGTTCGGCCTAGACGGGGGAGTGAACGTGGTCGGGGTGCGAAGCGACACGGTTCCTCAACACAGGGTGCCGGGCCCACGAAGCGAGTCGAGCGGCGGGCAGGCTCGTACGCGCGATCCCGGGGGCCGCGTCGACATCCCCGGATCCGTCATGGAGAAGGCCGCGAGCGAGGCCACCGGTGAGGTCTCCGGGGCCCGGGCCGCCCGCTTCCGGTCGGCCCGGGCGAGTGTCAGCGGAGAGGTGGTCCTGTTGAGGCTGCGGATCGACGTGGACTATCCACGATCGGTCACCCGGGTGGCCGGTGACGTACGCGAACACGTCAAGGGCCGGATCGAGCGGATCACCGGCAAACAGGTCCACCACATCGACATAGAGATCGCGGAGTTGGTGCGATGACCACCGTGGAAGAGGCGCTCGGCCGTCCGGCCCAGAGCGTGGACCGTCGGGCCAGGCGAGTCGCGGTTCACACGTTCCGGCCACGTCGTTCGTGGCCGGCGGTGATCACCGGGTTCTTGGTCCTGGCGGTGGCGGTGATCGCCGCGGCCGAGGTCATCGCCGCGCTCGCGGGCAACCCACTACAGCTCTTCCCGGTGGGTGCGGCCACCGACTACGCGGCCACCACCACCTGGTCCGAACCCTCGGTGCAGATCGCCTCCGCGGTGCTGGCGCTGATCGGGCTGGCGCTGATCGTGGTGGCGCTGGCCCCGGGACGCAGCCGGTGGACCGCGCTGCGCACCGACGACCCCGCGCTCGTGGTGGGACTGACCCGCCCGGCACTGCGTCGCGCGGTGGCCGCCGCCGCCCAGGAGGTCAGCGGGGTCGACAACGCACACGTCACGGTGCGCGGCAACAGGCTTCGCGTCCATGTGCGCACCGGGATGCGCGAGGCGGGCGACCTGCCCACCGAGGTGACGCGGTCCGTGGAGCGACGACTGCGAGAGTTGGCTCCGCTGCGCAGCATGCGGATCGTCACGAACGTTCGATACGCGGAAGGTTAGCGATGGCTCGCGACAGGTACCGCAGGTCGGCGCGGGGCAACCGCCTGGGCCTGGTGATCGTCGGGATGTTGCTGCTCGCGGCCGGCGCCGCGGCCCTCGCGGCCGGGCAAGGGCTCTTCGGCTCGGGGCTCGCGGGCGATCCCCTGCTGAGCGACACCGCCAGAGGGGTCTTGGCCGGGCAGTGGGTCCCCTACGTGACCGTGGCGGTGGCCTTCGTCGCCGGGTTCCTGGCCCTTCGCTGGTTGTTGGTGCAGGGCATGAACGACACGGTGGGTCGCCTGTATCTGGGCCGAGGCGACGAGGGCAACGTGGAGATGCAGGAGAGCGCGGCCCGCGGCGCCCTCGAACAGGAGGTCTCCGAGTATCCGGGTGTGCGTCGGGCCAAGGCCCGCCTGACCGAGTCCGGCGACGAACCGCACCTGCGGTTGGCGCTCACCCTGGACGAGGACGCGGACGTGGCGCGGGTGTGGCGTCGGGTACGCGAGGAGGCGCTCACCAACCTGAGGTCCGCGCTCGACCTAGAGAAAGTCCCGGCGGTCATCCGGATGTCGATGACGGCTCCGGCCAAGAACCCCCGTCGCGTCCTGGCCTGATCGGGCGCGAAGGCCCGGTCCGGAAAGGGCGAGTCTGGTGGCGAGCGGTGCTCAAGCCACCAGACCCGGGGTGACGACCGTGGACCGGCGAACGGGTGGAAACGCTCTAGCCAGGCCCTCGGCCGTGCCCTCCGTACAACCCGCTTCGGCCCCGGTCCATTCCCGCCCAGGTCGACGGATGCCGCCGGTCAGCACTCGATGACGTTGACGGCGAGGCCGCCGCGGCTGGTCTCCTTGTACTTGTCGTGCATGTCGCGGCCGGTGTCGCGCATGGTCTTGATGACCTTGTCCAGGCTCACGAAGTGGCTGCCGTCGCCGCGCAGGGCCATACGGGTGGCGCTGATGGCCTTGACCGAGGCCAGGGCGTTGCGTTCGATGCACGGGATCTGGACCAGGCCGCCGATCGGGTCGCAGGTCAGGCCCAGGTTGTGCTCCATGGCGATCTCCGCGGCGTTCTCCACCTGGGCGGGGGAACCGCCCAAGACCTCGGCCAGGCCGGCCGCCGCCATCGAGGACGCCGAACCCACCTCGCCCTGGCAACCCACCTCGGCGCCGGAGATCGACGCGTTCTGCTTGAACAGTATGCCGATGGCCGCCGCGGTCAGCAGGAACCGCACCACGCCCTCGTCGCCAGCGCCCGGGCTGAAGTGCAGGTAGTAGTGCAGGACCGCGGGGACGATGCCGGCCGCACCGTTGGTCGGTGCCGTCACCACTCGCCCGCCCGCCGCGTTCTCCTCGTTGACCGCGAGCGCGTACAGGCTGATCCAATCGCTGCCGCGCATGGGGTCCGGATCGACGTGGGTGGGCGCGAGCAGGCCGCTCTCGTCGCAGTTGCCGCCCAGTTGACGGTAGAGGCGGTGCGCCCGACGGGGCACCTTCAGGCCGCCGGGCAGACTGCCCTCGGTCATCACGCCGCGCCGCACGCACTGGCGCATCACGGCCCAGATCTCCAGGAGCTCGGAGCGGATCTGCTCGGGGGTGCGTCCGAACGCCTGCTCGTTGGCGAACACGAGGGCGCTGATCGACATGCCGGTCCGTTCGCACAGCTCCAGCAGTTCCTCGGCGGAGGAGAAGGGGTAGGGCAGTTCGGTGTCGTCGGCCTTGATCCGGTCCGCGCCCGCGGCCCGCTCGTCCACGACGAACCCGCCGCCCACGGAGTAGTACACCTTGGCGGCCAGCTCCACCCCGACGGAGTCCAGGGCCACGAACCGCATCCCGTTCGGGTGGTCGGGCAGGCTCTCCTTGCGACGGAAGTCCACGTCCACGGCCGGATCGAACGTGACCACCGGGCCGTCGGGGCCGCCCAGACGCAGGGTCCGGGAGGAGCGGACCTCTTCGACGAGCAGGGGGACCGCGTCCACGTCCACCCCCTCGGGGGTGTGCCCCATCAGTCCCAGGATCACGGCGGTGTCGCTGCCGTGCCCCTTACCGGTGAGCGCCAGCGAGCCGTACAGCTCGACTCGCACGTGCGCGACCCGGTCGAGTGGACCGTCGTCGGCCAACCTCGACACGAAGGTCGTCGCGGCCTTCATCGGACCGACGGTGTGCGAACTGGACGGTCCGATACCGATCTTGAACAGGTCGAAGGTGCTGATGGCCATGGCTGTCCTCCTCGTTGAGCACAGGGTTCGGGCCGTGGGGGATGACGCCGTGCGGGCCCGACCGGGCCCACACGGCGGGAACGCCGCTACAGGTTCGGATAGAGCGGTCGCTTGGCGGCCAGGGTGTCGACCCGCGCGCGCAGGGCGGCGATGTCCCGCTCCGGTTTGAGGGTCTCGGCGATGACGTCGGCGACCTCGCGGAAGTCGTCCTCGTCGAAGCCTCGGGTGGCCAGGGCCGGGGTGCCGACCCGAAGGCCCGAGGTGACCATCGGTGGGCGCGGGTCGTTGGGCACCGCGTTGCGGTTGACCGTGATGCCGACCTCGTGCAGCAGATCCTCGGCATCCTGGCCGTTGATCGGCGAGTCCACCAGGTCCACCAGGACGAGGTGGACGTCGGTGCCACCGGTGAGGACCTTGACGCCCGCCTCGGTCGCGTCCGGCCGGGTCAGGCGCTCGGCGAGGATGCGGGCACCGGCGACGGTGCGACGCTGACGCTCGGCGAACTCCTCGCTCGCGGCGACCTTGAACGAGACCGCCTTGGCCGCGATCACGTGCTCCAGCGGACCGCCCTGCATGCCGGGGAACACCGCGGAGTTGATCTTCTTGGCCAGCTCGGCCTTGGTCATGATCATGCCGCCGCGCGGACCACCCAGGGTCTTGTGCGTGGTGGTGGTGACCACGTCGGCGAACGGCACCGGGTTGGGGTGCAGTCCGGCCGCGACCAGACCGGCGAAGTGCGCCATGTCGACCATGAGCAGGGCGTCGACCTCGTCGGCGATCTTACGGAACCGCTCGAAGTCCAGCTGACGCGGGTAGGCGGACCAGCCCGCGACGATCATCTTCGGACGGTGTTCCTTGGCGAGGGCGGCGACCTCGTCGTAGTCGACGGTGCCGTCCTCGTCGCGCACGTGGTAGGCCACGGCGTTGAGGATCTTGCCGGAGTAGTTGATCCGCATGCCGTGGGTGAGGTGACCACCGTGGGCCAGGTCCAGACCGAGGATGGTGTCGCCCGGCTTGAGCAGGGCGAAGTACACCGCGGTGTTGGCCTGGGCGCCCGAGTGCGGCTGCACGTTGACGTGCTCGGCGCCGAAGAGCTCCTTGGCGCGGTCGATCGCGAGCTGCTCGATCACGTCGACGTGCTCACAGCCGCCGTAGTACCGGCGGCCCGGGTAGCCCTCGGCGTACTTGTTGGTCAGGACCGTGCCCTGGGCCTCCAGAACCGCCTGGGGGGCGAAGTTCTCCGAGGCGATCATCTCAAGGGTGTCGCGCTGTCGGCCCAGCTCGGCGTCGACCGCCGCGGCGACCTCGGGGTCCAGCTCGCTCAGGGTCTGGTTGAGCAGGTTGTCGCTGGTCATCTTCAGTTCTCGCCTTCGATCAGCTTGGTGTACTCCGCGGCGGAGAGCAGGTCCGTGGGTTCCTCGGACACCCGGACCTTGAACAGCCAACCGCTCTCGTAGGGGTCGGAGTTGATCGTCTCGGGCGCCTCTTCGAGGGCCTCGTTGATCTCGGTGACCTCACCGTCGACCGGCGAGAAGATCTCACTGACGGACTTGGTGGACTCGACCTCGCCGGCCGGGTCGTCCGTGTTGACCTCTTCCCCGACGGTGGGGGCCTCGACGAAGACGATGTCGCCCAGCGACTCGGCCGCGAACGCGGTGATGCCGACGGTGGCCACCCCGTCCTTGATCACGACCCACTCGTGTTTGGCGGTGTAACCCAGCTCCGTGGGAACGCTCACTTCAACTCTCCTTGGAGATGCTCGTCCTTTGTGTGCCGTGCGCCCGTCGGACGCGCCGGCCCGACCCGACCTACGCCTGGTCACGCCCCGACCGTTCCGGTCCCTCGTGGGGATCCGGGTGGTGGCGCGCGCAGGTCCTGCGGGGGTCCGAAGGGGACCCCGCTCCTACGACTTCCGCTGGTAGAACGGAAGTTCGACCACGTCGACCTCCTCACCGCGGCCGCGCACGTCGACGGTGAACGTGCCGGTCGTGGTGTCGAGGTCGCCGTCCACGTAGGCCATGGCGATGGGGCGGCCCAGGGTGGGGGAGGGGGCGCCACTGGTGATGGTTCCGACGACGGCGCCGTCGCGCAGGACGTCCTGGCCCTTGCGCAGCGGGCGGCGGCCGCGGGCGACGAACCCGACCAGGCGCCGGGCGCGCGCGGTGCGCGATGCCTCCTCAAGGGCGGCGCGGCCTACGAAGTCGCCCTTCTCGAACTTGACCACGCGGCCCAGTCCGGCGTCGAAGGGGGTGAGCGCGGCGGTGAGTTCCTGGCCGTAGAGCGGCATCCCGGCCTCCAGGCGCAGGGTGTCGCGGGCCGACAGCCCGGCGGGGACCAGCCCGTGCTCGGCGCCGGCGGCCATGAGGGCGGCCCAGATCTCGGGTGCCTTGTCGGAGGGCCTGATGAAGATCTCGAAGCCGTCCTCGCCGGTGTAGCCGGTGCGGGCCAGCAGTACGGGGACCCCGGCGACGCTGTGCGAGTAGCCGGCGAAGTAGCGGATCTCGTCCAGGTTCGCGTCGGTGAGCGGGGCGAGGATCTCGACGGCCTTGGGGCCCTGCAGGGCGATGAGGGAGTAGTCCGCGGACTCGTCGACGACCTCGACGTCGAATCCGACGGCGCGCTCGGCCAGGGCGGAGGCGACCACCGGGACGTTGATCGCGTTGGCCACGACGAGGAACTCCTCCTCGGCCAGGCGATACACGATGAGGTCGTCGAGGACGCCGCCGTCCTCGGCGGTGAGCATGGTGTAGCGGGCGCGGCCGACCTTGAGCTTGGACAGGTGGCCGGCCAGGGCGTTGTCGAGGGCCTGGTCGGCCTGCGGGCCGCTCAGACGGATCTCACCCATGTGGGAGAGGTCGAAGAGCCCGGCGGCCTCGCGGACCGCGGTGTGTTCGGCGGTCTCGCTGCCGTAGCGCAGCGGCATGAGCCAGCCGGCGAAGTCGACGAGGGTGGCCCCGGCCTCTTCGTGGGTCTTGTGCAACGCCGTCAGACGGGGCGTGGAGGTGGACTCTGACATGGGCACTCCCGAGAGGATGGGCGTCGATTGTTGCGTTGAGGCGTTGCCATCCTCCCCCTCTGTCATGGGTGCCTGAGAGCTTCGCCACGCATGTGGTGTGGCTTGCACCTTCGGCGAGGGAACGTCGTCCCTGCTTTCCAGAGTGGTCTCGCCCGTACGGTCCGTGTGCCTGAGAGGTTGTCTGTGGGGAGGGATTGCTCCTTCGGCGGCCCGCGTTGGTTACGTGGGCGCTCTCCCGTACGGGGTCAGCAACGGGTTCAGCCTAGCAGCGGCGACACAGGGCTCCCAAGAGTGGCCGACGGGTTGTGGATCGACTCTTCGGAAGGTGGGGGACCGGAACGGGATCATGACCTAGCTTGGGATCGGACGTTCCCTCGAACACCGCTGGAGGAGCCGAGTGCGTACCGACACCGTTCCCATCCGTTCTCCCAGGACGGTCCGCTTCGCCCTGGCCGCCACCGGTTCCGTTCTCACCCTCGTGGCGGGCGTCGCGTGCTCGGGTGGTGGGGCCGAACCCGAGGCGGACCGGCCTGCTCGGCCGGACCAGAGCGGCACCCCGATCGCGTTCGGTGACCTGGAGGCGGTGGAGCGCCCCGAGCTCGCTTCGCTGCTGGACGAGGCGGGGGTGGAGGGCACCTTCGTGCTCCACGACGTGCGGGAGGGTTCCGTGACCGTGGTGGGCGCCGAGCAGGCCCGCGAACGGGTGGTTCCGGCGTCCACGTTCAAGCTCCCGAACACGCTCATCGCCCTGGAGACGGGTGTGGTGTCCGACCTCGACGAGGTGGTCTCCGACGGGGGCGAGGACGAGCTGAGTCTGCGCGAATCCCTGCCCACCCCCGACGTGTCGTTGCACCAGGAGGTCGCCGAACGCATCGGTCACGACCGGATGTCCACCTGGGTGGACCGTTTCGACTACGGCAACCGCAAGGTGGGCGAGGACGGCGAACCGGGCCGGTTCTGGGTGGACGGTCCGCTGGAGATCACCGCGGTGGAGCAGACCACGTTCCTGGCGGCGCTGGCCCGCGCCGACCTGCCGGTGGAGGTGGAGCACCAGGAGGCACTGCGGGAGATGCTGGAGATCGAACGCGGCGGCGACTACGCCCTGTACGGGCGGACCGGTCTCGGCGCGGAGGCCGATTCGGTGCCGGGCTGGTGGGTCGGTTGGGTGGAGAACGGGGATGACCTGCACACGTTCGCGTTGCGTCTGGACGAGGACACCGACCCCGGGCTGCGCGAGTCGCTGGGACGCGACTTCCTGGTGGAACTCGACGTGCTCCCGCCGAGCGCCGCGGGTGCCTGAACGGTCCCGTGGACGCGGAAAGGGGGCTCGGCACGGATGTTCCGTGTCGAGCCCCCTTCCACGTCGTGGGGGACGAGGGTCAGGCGGCGTTCTTGCGGCGCCGGCGCACGGCCTCGGCGAGGTTGGTCAGCACACCCTCGGTGGTCTCCCAGCCCATGCACTTGTCGGTGATGGACTGGCCGTAGGTCAGCGCGGCCGGGTCCCCGAGCTTCTGGGCGCCCTCCTCGATGAAGCTCTCCAGCATCACGCCGATGATCCCCTTCTGGCCCTCGGCGACCTGGTCGGCGATCTCCTGGGCCACACCCACCTGGCGGACGTGGTCCTTGCCGCTGTTGGCGTGGCTGGCGTCGATCATCAGCCGCGGAGGCAGACCGGCCCCGCCGATGACCTCTAGGGCGGCGCCCACCGAGGCCGGGTCGTGGTTGGGGCCGCTACGTCCGCCGCGCAGGATGACGTGGCAGTCCGGGTTGCCCTGGGTCTCCACGACCGAACCGGCACCGCTGGGGTCCACACCGAAGAAGGTGTGCGAAGCGGAGGCCGCGCCCACGGCGTCCACTGCGACCTGCACGTCACCGTCGGTGCCGTTCTTGAACCCGACGGGGGTGCTCAGACCGCTGCTCAACTGACGGTGCACCTGGCTCTCGGTGGTGCGGGCGCCGATGGCGCCCCAGGACACCACGTCGGCGATGTACTGCGGGGTGATCGGGTCGAGGAACTCGGTCCCGGCGGGCAGCCCCAGCGCGTTGATGTCCAACAGGAGCTTGCGGGCGGTGCGCAGACCACGGTGCACGTCGTAGGTGTCGTCCAGCCCCGGGTCGTTGATCAGACCCTTCCAACCCACGGTCGTGCGGGGCTTCTCGAAGTACACGCGCATGACCACGCACAGGTCCGCGCTGATCGACGGCACCAGCTCGGCCAGGCGGTTCGCGTAGTCCATGGCGGACTCGGTGTCGTGCACCGAACACGGGCCGACGACGACCAGCAGACGGTCGTCCTCCCCGTCCAGGACGCGCTTGACCTCGGCGCGCGAGCTCTCGACCAAGGCGGTGCTCTCGTCGCCGAGCGGAAGTTCCGCGAGCAGGTCCCGGGGCGCGATGAGCGGCTTGTAACTCGCCACCCGTGTGTCATTGGTGCTCGTCATCGTTTCCCTGTTCCCGTCCGGTCGTTTTGTTGCGGTACTGAAACCGTAGCGCGGCACATCGGTGCCGGCGTGGTGACGTGAGTCATTCCACCGGTTCGCGGGGATGGGAAAGGACACATTTGCGCAATTGCCCGAACTCCGTCTCATGTTCTGAGACGAAAAGGCGCGGGTGCGATTATTCGGAACCTCGCGGGTGGGGAGGGATCATTCCTTCAACCCGGGGAGGTCCTCCTCCCAGAACTCACGTGGGTTGCGTGTGCCGTCGGTGACCGTGCCGCGTTCGGACTCGGCCCGGCGCAGGTGCACCCGTCGGATCTTACCCGAGTGGGTCTTGGGCAGGACTCCGAACTCCAGGCGGCGGACCCGCTTGTGCGGTGAGAGTCGATCGCGCGCGTACTGCAGGATGGCCCGCGCGCTCTCGGAGTCGGGTGCCACCCCGTCGACCGTGGTCACGTACGCCTTGACCACCGCCAGTCGCAGGGGATCGGGGGAGGGCACCACGGCCACCTCCGCCACGTATTCGTGTTCGACCAGAACGCTTTCCAGCTCGAATGGTGAGATGCGGTAATCCGAGGCCTTGAACACGTCGTCGATTCGGCCGATATAGGTAATGTGACCGCGAGAATCCACGGAGGCGATGTCCCCGGTGCGGTACCGGCCCGTGCGGGTGCTCCGGCGGGTGCGTTCGGGATCGTCGGAGTAACCGCGCATCGCGCCCACGGGGGCGTTGCCCAGGTCCACACAGATCTCGCCGGTGTCGGAGGGTTCCTCGGTGGTCGGGTCGATGATCGAGATGTCGTATCCGGGCAGCGCGCGGCCCATGGAACCGGTGACCACCGGCTGTCCGGGGCCGTTGCCGATGAGCATGGTCGTCTCGGTCTGCCCGAACCCGTCGCGCACGGTGATCCCCCACGCCTCCTGGAAGCGGTGGATCACCTCGGGATCGAGCGGTTCACCCGTGGCCACGGCCTCGCGCAGGTTCACCCGATACGCCCCGGGGTCGGCCTGGGCCAGCATCCGCCACACCGTGGGCGGAGCGCACAGGGTGTCCACCCCGCGCCGCACCAGCGCGTCGAGGAATCTCTCGGAATCGAACGCGGCCTGCTTGACCACGAGCACGGTCGCCTCCGCGTTCCACGGGCCGAAGAAGCTGCCGAAGGCGTGCTTGGCCCACCCGGGCGCGGACACGTTGAGGTGGATGTCCCCCGGCCGGACCCCCTGCCAGTACATGGTGGACAGGTGCCCGATGGGATAGGAACTCTGAGTGTGGGTGACCGGTTTTGGCGCGGTGGCGGTCCCCGAGGTGAAGTACATCAGCAGGGGATCGCCGGCGGCGGTGGGTCTGGGCTGCTGGAATTCCAGCCCGGCGTGTTCGGAGTCGGGGTAGCTGAGCCAGCCGTCCATGTAGCCCACGCAGATCCGCGTCCAGTGACCCCTCAACGGGTCGAAGCGTTCGGTCTCGGTGGGAGAGCAGACCACGTGCGAGATCTCGCCTCGGTCCAGCCGATCCACCAGGTCGCCCTCCGCGAGCGCCGGCGAGGTGGGACAGACCACCGCTCCCAGCTTGATCGCGGCCAGCGTGATCTCCCACAGTTCGACCTGGTCGCCCAAGGCCACCATGATCCGGTCGCCGGGGTGGACCCCCTGCGAGAGCAGCCAGTTGGCGACCTGGTCGGAGCGCTCGGACAACCGCCGGTAGGTGTGGCGGGTCTCGGTGCCGTCCTCCTCCACCAGCCACAACGCCGTCCGGTCCGGCCGGGTCGTCGCCACGTGGTCGAAGTGGTCGAGCGCCCAGTTGAAGTGTTCGGGCCGGGGCCAGGCGAATTCGCGTCGGACGGTCTCCTGGTCCTCCCGGTCCTCCTGGCGCTGTAGGAGCAGGTCCCGCGCGGCACGGAACTCCCGCGCGCCCTCGGACATCCCTTTCGACATCGAAGACCTCCGGTTCGGCTCCGGCGCGCGCCGCGCGCCGTCCACGGGCCGCCACCGCCGTGCGGGCGGTGGGTCGGGGTGTGCCCCTGAGGTTCTACCCTCGACGGCCCCCGGTGACGCCTGGAGGGCCGCCCGGAACCGTGCCGACGCGGGCTTTGTGTCGTGGGTCGCCCCCTCTAAGGTGGTGGACCATGGAGGAGCTACACGGGCACCACGCGATCTGGCGTTTCGACGAGGAGCGGATACGCGTCGGTTTCGGGACCGGGCGCAAGGTCCCACAACTGTTCAAGGCGCTGGGGCACTGTACGGTGCCGCTCGCCGCGGTGCGCGAGGTGGAGTTCGACCCGGGCGACCGCAAACGAGGGTGGCGGTTGCGGATGCGCCTGGCGGACGGGGCCGACCCCTACACCGACCTGGACACCACGGGGGCCGCGTCCACCCCGCTGTTGCTGACCGGAGCGCACGAGAAGGAACTGGTCGCCGAGTACTTCTCCGAACAGCTCTCCGCCTCCGCCCGCTTCGCCCGCGAGATGACACAGGAACCGCAGGACCCCGCCGCGACCGCTCGGGCGCTGGTGGCCCGACCGCCCCTGCAGGTGCGCACCGCCGAGGGTTCCGCCTCCTTCGACGGAGAGCGGGTGCGGTTGCAGTGGGACGGGTGGATGACCAGCACCCCCAAGGAACGAGAACAGTTCCGCGAGTACCGACTCTCCGAGATCGACCGCGTCCACTGGACCCCGCAGGTCGACTTCGGCGAGGGTTTCCTGAGGGTGGTCCTGCGCGGGGTGACCCTGACCGAGACCTCCGACCTGGAGAACGACTTCTTCACCCTGGTCTCGCACGGCGCCAAGGGCAGCGACGAGACCCTCCTCATGGCGGCCACCGTCAACAGCCACACCGTGTCGGTGGAGGAACCCGCCGCGCTGGAGGCCGCCGGCGACGACGGCGACGCGATCTTCGCGAAGATCCGTGAGCTCGGTCGCCTGCACGCCGAGGGGCTGCTGACGGAGGACGAGTTCAGCACCAAGAAGGCGGAGCTGCTGGACCGGCTCTGATCCCGGTCCGGCCCCGCCACAGCTATGAAAGGCCATGCCTTGCGCACCTTGTATCCGTCGATCGAACCGTACGACTCCGGGATGCTCGAAGTCGGCGACGGTGACCGCGTCTACTGGGAACTGAGCGGTAACCCCACGGGCAAGCCGGTGGTGTTCCTGCACGGTGGCCCGGGCGGCGGCTGCAACTCCGACCACCGCAGGCTCTTCGACCCGGAGAAGTACCGGATCCTGCTCTTCGACCAGCGCAACTGCGGACGTTCCACCCCGCACGCCAGTGGCATGGACGTGGACCTGTCCACCAACACCACCTGGACGTTGGTCGAGGACATCGAACGACTGCGCGAGATGGTCGGGGTGGACGCCTGGCAGGTCTTCGGTGGCTCCTGGGGCAGCTGCCTGGCCCTGGCCTACGCCCAGAAGCACCCGGAGCGGGTCACCGAGCTGATCGTGCGCGGCATCTTCACCCTGCGAGACCAGGAGATCCGCTGGTTCTACCAGGAGGGTGCCTCCAACCTTTTCCCGGACCTGTGGGAGTCCTACCTGGCCCCCATCCCGCAGGAGGAGCGCGACGACCTCGTCGCCGCCTACGCGCGCCGTCTGGCCTCCCCGGACCGTGGGGTGCGCCTGGAGGCCGCCCGCGCGTGGAGCGTGTGGGAGGGTTCCACGATCACGCTACTGCCGAACCCGTCGCTGCGTGAGAACTACGCCGACGAGGACTACGCGCTGGCGTTCGCCCGGATCGAGAACCACTACTTCCACAACAAGGGTTTCCTCACGCCCGGACAGCTCATCGAGGGCGCCGAGCGCATCCGCCACATCCCCGGCGTCATCGTCCAGGGCCGATACGACGTGTGCACCCCGATGCGCACCGCATGGGACCTGCACCGCGCCTGGCCGGAGGCGGAGTTCCACGTCGTCGACGACGCCGGACACGCGGTCAGTGAGCCGGGCATCCTTGACCGTCTCATCGAGGCCACCGACCGGTTCGCCCGGTAGCGGCGCCGGCGGGGGAAGGTCCGTCGGGCGGAGAGGTCGTGCCCAAGCAGGCCATCACGCTGCGGGACCGACCCCCGCGGCGGCCAGGGCCTCCTCCCACGTGGTGGGTTTCTCCAACAGGCCCCGGTAACGCATGGTGCGCGGGGTGGATCGCAACCCCAGGACCCCGGTGAGCATCCCCCCGCGCCCGAGGAACGCCACGAACTTCCGATCCTCGGGTGAACCGTGCACGAAGGTGACCTGATCCGCCGGAGCGCCCTGTCCCAACAGCTGGATCTTCTTCTTGTACTGGTCGGACCAGAAATAGGGGACCGGGGTGAAGGGAGCACGACCCGAACCGGCGAGCAGGTTGTGGGCGGCCGCCTCACCCTGCTCGCTCGCGTTGGTCCAGTGCTCCAGGCGGATCCGACCGCCGTAGCGGGGATGCGGCCAGTTCGCCAGGTCCCCGACCGCGTACACGTTCGGCACGGAGGTCGCGGAGTACTCGTCGCAGAGCACCGCCCCGTCCGGCAGGAGCTCCACGCCCGACCCGCGCAGCCACTCGGTGTTCAGGTGCACGCCGATCCCGACCACCACCAGCGACGCCTCGATCGTCGAGCCGTCCGACAGAAGCACCCGTTCCACACCGCCGTGTCCCTCGTACCCGGTCACGCTCACGCCCAGGCGCACGTCGACACCGTTCTCCCGGTGCATCTCGGTGAGGACCTCGCCGATCACGGGGTCCACCACCCGGGTCATCGGGGTGGTCGCCGCCTCGACGAGGGTCACCTCCATGCCCACGGCTCGGGCGCTCGCGGCCACCTCGGCACCGACGAAACCGGCCCCGACCACCACCAGAGCCCCCGTGGAGTCGAAGGCGGAGCGCACCGCCTCGGCGTCGTCGAGGGTGCGCAGGACGTGCACCCCGGCCAGGTCGGTGTCGGGCCGCCGGGCCCGCGCTCCGGTGGCCACGATCAACCCGTCGTAGCGCAGGGAGGAGGCGCCCTCGGGGCCGGCCGACCGGAGTTCGCGAGAGACCGGGTCGAGGCCCACCGCGCGGGTGCCCAGACGCAGATCCAGGTCCAGGTCCCGGACCACCTCTTCCTCGCGCAGACGCAGCGCACGGTGCCCGACCAACCATCCGGCCCCGCCCGAGGCCGGGTCCATGCCGATGCCGGTCAGGACCTCCTTGGACAGCGGGGGACGCGAGTAGGGCCCGTGGGGCTCCTCTCCGAGCAGGGTCAGACGACCCTCGAACCCGTGCTCGCGCAGGGCCTCGGCGGCGTGTAGTCCCGCCATCCCCGCGCCTGCGATGACGATCTGGTCCAGGGTGTCGGACACCGTGCGTTCTCCCTCGTGTGGTGTGCGGGCGTTGGGTTCGGGGGCGCTCCCGGTCTACAGCGCGCCGACGTGGCCGACGATTCCTCCACCACCGTGGACGTCGACGGTGAGGTGGTCGGCGATGGGCTCGACGTCCACTCCCAGGGCCCGCAGGGCGGTGACACCGACCAGCGTACGAGCCCGCAGTTCGGCGTCACCGTCGCTGATCTTGACCGCGACGGTCTCGCCGGTGGCGGCGCTGAGCACCAGCACCCCGTCGGCGCCGACCTTGGAGACCAGACCGGGCACGCGGCGCATCAGTTCGGTGTCGATCCGGTCGGTGCCGGAGACGTACTCGGGGTAGGTGCTCATCGCCTCCAGGACGGAGCGTTCGGGGGTGCCCTCGGGGGACAGGCGCATGCTCTGCACGCCGCGGGCCAGGCCGACCAGGGTCACCGCGAGCTGGGGCGCCCCACAACCGTCGACGGCGGTGTGCGCGACCTGTTCACCGCACATGTCCTCGACGGCCTCGCGCACCAGCTGCTGGAAGGGGTGCTCGGGGTCGAGGTAGCCGTCGGTGTCCCAACCCTTGGCCGCGCAGGCGGCGAGCATGCCGGCGTGCTTGCCCGAGCAGTTCATGTACAGGCGTGAGGGGGAGCGCCCCTCGGCGTAGAAGGCCTTGCGGGCCGCGGCACCGCCGGGGACGTCCTCGGGGCAGCCGAGGTCGTCGGCGGTGAGCCCTGCGGCGGAGAGGATGCGCTCGGCCTCGGCCACGTGGATGTCCTCGCCGCCGTGGCTGCCCGCGGAGATGGCCAGGGAGGCGTCCTCAAGGTCGGCGCCCGCCCGCAGCATGGCCAGGGCCTGGAAGGGCTTGGCGGCCGAACGGGGGAACATGGGATCGTGCACGGGGCCGCGGGCGTAGGCGATCTCTCCTTCGGGGGACAGGCCGACGACGGCACCGTAGTGGACACTCTCACGCATCCCGGAACGCATGACCTCCGCCAGGGGGACGTAACCGGGGATCGGGTTCTGGGTCATGTGGGATCTCCTCGCCATCGGGGCCGATCGGGTGACTGTTCCCGGGCCATGGGGGAGATCGGATCCCCCGACCTTTGCCGGGCACGCGTCAAAACGTACACAAGAGGACGATTCTTCCCACTCCTGAGGGTTCCGACCTGACGGACCCTGCTGCCCGACCTGGGCAGTAGGGTCGTTGCCGGCGGTGAGAACGCCGCGACCGAGAGCTGATGCGAGGAGTGGGGAACACGATGGGAACGCTGCGAACGGGCGCGCTGACCCGCAGACGGGTCGGGACGCGGGCGGCGGACCTGGAGTACGCGGTCATCGACGTGGAGACCACGGGCCTGGATCCGCGCGAGGGCGCCCGGCTGGTGGAGTTCGCCGTGGTGCGGGTGCACGGCGACGGTCGCGTCGTGGACGAGTTCAGCACCCTGGTGGACCCCCGAGCACCGCTCGGCGGCCAGGAGTTCCACGGGATCGGTGAAGGCGAGCTGATCGGCGCCCCGCGTGCGGCGGAGATCGTCCCCCGGATCGCCGAACTGCTGTCCGGGGCCGTGGTCGTGGGCCACAACCTGGACTTCGAGGAGCGGTTCCTCGCCGCCGAACTGGTGCCCGCCGGGCTGTCGTCCGGGCAGTCGGGCCTGTGCACGCTGCGGGCCCTGCGCTCGCAGTTGGAGCTGTCCCGATACTCGCTGCCGCGCGCCTCCCACCTGCTCAGCGGGGACTGGCCCACGGGTCAGCACACGGCCCTGGGCGACGCCAGGGCCTGCGCGAAGCTGCTGGTGGAGATGATCGCCAACGCTCCCGGCGAGCTGTACTACACCGGTCCCTCGCCGCGATTCCTCCAAGCCGACGCGCCCGAGGAGGTGCCCGTGCGGTTCAAGCCGCGCACCACCCCGGGCACGAGCCCGCGACTGCCGATGAAGCCGTGGACCCTCGCGCGCTGGCGGCCCCGAGAGCTCGATCCGGTGCTGTGCGGTGGCGCCTTCCGTGCCTCCGAGCGTGAGCTGGCCGAGGCCGCCGCTCGGCGCGTGTCGCTGCTGCGCGAACGGGTGGGCCGGGCCGCGGTGGTGACCGGCGGCATCGCGGTCACGATCGCGGGTGGTCTGCTGGCCCGTATGGCCGGTGGCCGGCCCTCCCGACCCTGACGCGGCACTAGGGCGTGTTCCGTGGATGCTGCCCGTCGCGAGCGGCGCATCCAGTGGTGCCGGCACAAGGCCGAAGAAGGAGTCAGCCTGGGTTTGGCTGTCGACTGATGAGAACGCAGTGAAGGTGCCGCTGGGGCGTCGCACAGCAGGGTATGTATTCGCGGAACATGCCCTAGAGCCCGGACAGGGCCAGAAAGAACGCGATGATGAGCGTGCTGCCGCCGATGGCGGTGAACACGGCACGTCCGTTCTCGGTGAGCCGTGCGTCGGCCAGGCGCAGCCGGGGTGGCGCGGTGGTGCGCTGGGCGGTGGCGACCCCGCCACCGGTGCGGGGCGCGGCCGGGCGCTCGGCGACAAGACGCGGAAACTTGTTGAACAGGGCCACCGACACCAGCACGGCGCCGAGAGCGATCAGTACGAGGGACACGGCTGAGAGGCCTCACGGGGGTCGAGGGCGGACGGGGACGGCCCGGGGAGACGGGCTGAATCCTCTCGTTCCCCGGGCGTCACGTCTTCATGCCGTTTCACACCGGCCACACATGGCCATCGCGGGTTAGGTGCGGACCCTTATTGCCGAGGGTGTTTCAGTTGCTACCCAGAGTGGTGTTCGAGGGTTTTTCCGGCAGGATCGTGTCGACGGTTTCGGTCGCCACGCCGAGGGCACGGAGCACGAACCTGGTCACCAGGGAGTGGGTCTCCTCCAGGCCGACCTCACCGCTCACCAGGGGCAGGCGCCGTGAACCCACCATGGAGAGGGTGAGGGAGGCGACACGTTCGCACGGCATGCGGTCGAACTCCCCGGAGGTGGTCCCCTCCTCCAGGATCTCGGTGAGCAGCCGTTGCATCGGGGCCACGTGCGCGGCCAGCGCCTGGTAGGCGTCCGGTCCGAGGCTGGCGCCGAGTTCGGCGGCGGGCGGGTGCGGATGCGCGACGATGCCCTCCAGTTGGAGGCGCACGAAGGCCGACAGACGACGCGCGGCCGACACCCCCGAGGGGAGCTCGCGCTTGTACCGTTCCATGAACGCCGCGCTGACCTGCTCGGTGAAGGCGAGCAGGAGCGCGGGCTTGTCCGGGAAGTAGTTGTACAGCGCGGTGCGGGTGATGCCCGCGGCGTTGGCCACGTCGGTCATGGAGACGCGGTCGATCCCCTGGGACCTGATCAGTTCGTCGACGGCGTCCATGATGCTCTCCCGTGTGCGGGCACGGTGAGCGGCGATGGTCGGAGCCGTGATCTTGGGCATGGCCCTATGGTGCCACGTTGCGCGGGCTCGGACGCTCCCTCGTGGACCACGGGGGTCGCCCGTTCGGGCGCCCGAAGGAAAGAGGACCGTCGGCCGTCAGGCCGTCCGTTGGGGGTGGTGGCGGGCGACGGGTGGGACGAGGCGCCGGTGGTGGCGCTGGGGAACACCGCTCAGACGTGCCGGCGGCCCAGGTCCGCGAGGACCTCCGTGTTGAGTTGGTAGGCCAGGCGGGTCTCCTGGACCAGGAAGGCGGCGGCGCCCTCGTCCAGGGGCAGGGCGTCCAGGCGTTCGCGGTACCCGGTACGGAACTTGGGCAGGCTGCCCAGGGAACCGAAGTCGTAGAAGGCCACGCCGGCTCCGTCGGAGAACCCGTAGGCCTTGGCGGCGATCCGGCGGATGAACTGTCCGCCGGAGACGTCGCCCATGTAGCGCGTGTAGTGGTGGGCGACGAACCCCTCGGGGTGGTCGGCCATCTGCTCGATGCGCGCCACGTAGGTACGGGTGGCCGGACTCGGAGAGACGCGGTCCGCCCAATCGGCGCCGAGCAGCCGCTCCAGGTCGGCCTCCAGCGCCGGGACGCGCTCCAGTTCCGGGTAGTGGAAGCGGCCGGCGATCGGGTCGTCGGTCAGTGCGCGTCCCACCCGCTCCAGGGCGAGGTAGGCGAAGTAGTGCTGGGCGACCATGGCGGTGTAGCCGTCGAGGGAGAGTTCGCCCTCCAACAGCGCCTTGGTGAAGCCGTGGTGCTCCGCCGCGGCGTGGTCGCTCCAGGTGGCGGCCTTGAGGCGCTCGGAGAACGACGGGGTGTCGGTGGCCTGGGTGGGGCCGGTGTTCGAAGCGGGGGCCGGGGCCGTGATGCTCATCGACACTCTCCCTCTTTCCATTGGGCGCGTTTATGACATGATGTCATTTAGGTATCCGCGCCTGTCAAGAAGAATACGACACTCTGTCGTAAAAATATGGACGAAGGGCCCGCTCCAGGTGTTCTGAGTCACAGGCGTGACCGGGGTTCTTCGGCCGAGTCATATGTCTCTCGTCTCCTCGCCTGGTCAAGTGGTCGGTGGGGCGTTTATCGTTTGGGTGTCGTGCGGTCCGAACCGCGCGGGGGCGAGGCGCCCACCCCGGGTCGGTGGCGTGCCGGCGCGTCCCACGGACCGTGAACCATGAGGCGATGAGTGGATACCAGGAGAACAGGGCACGATCCCATCGAGGTGATCGGTGACGGAGCGGCCGAGGCCGCACGAGGCGCTACCGGGGACGGCGGCGCCTCCCTGGTCGACGACACCATCCTGACCGACCGGGTGGAGGCTACCGTCGAATCGGTTGACGTCCTGCTGATCGAAGACGACCCCGGCGACGCGTTTCTCGCCGAGGAACTCCTCGCGGACACAGTGCTCACCACCCGCATCACCTGGGTGTCCACCCTCAAGGCCGCCCGTGAGCACCTCAAGGGCTTCCGCGGCTGCGTCCTGTTGGACCTCAACCTTCCCGACGCGCAGGGGCTCGACCTGCTGCGCGAGGTCCTCGACGGCGCACCCGCCGCCGCCGTCGTCGTCTTCACCGGACTCGACGACGAGCACGAGGGCATCGCCGCGGTCTCCGCCGGCGCCCAGGACTACCTGGTCAAGGGCCAGGTCGACGGGTCCCTACTCGCACGCAGCCTGCGCTACTCACTGGAGCGGCGCCGCGCCGACGAGAACGCCCGCCAGCTGCGCGAGGCCCGACTGAGCGCACGCGAGAACATGCGTCTGGAACGCGGTCTGCTGCCCCAGGTCCTGCTGGAGCGCTCGCCCCTGAGCCACCGTGCCTACTACCGGCCCGGCCGCAAGCGCGCCCTGGTCGGCGGCGACTTCTACGACGCCGTGGAGAAGGACGGCACCACGCACGTCATCATCGGCGACGTCAGCGGGCACGGGCCCGACGAGGCCGCACTCGGCGTCAGCCTGCGCATCGCCTGGCGCGCCTTCGTGATGAGCGGTGTCCCCGAGGAGCTGATCCTGCCCAACCTCGAACGGCTCCTGGTCAGCGAGCGCGCGCAGGAGGAGATGTACGCGACGCTGTGCATGGCCAGCCTCGACACCGGTAGCGAGCGCGCCCGCATCCGCAGCCTGGGTCACCCTCCGCCGCTGCTCGTCGTCGACCACGTCGCCGAGGAGATCCAGGCCCCGCCACAGCCGCCGCTGGGTGTCTTCCCCGTCGACCAGGAGGAGTCCACCGAGATCCTCCTGCCACGCGGGACCAGCCTGCTGTTCTACACCGACGGCCTGGTCGACGCCTACGACGGCGGGCCGCCCATGCGCCTGGAGGTCGCCGGTCTGCGCAACCTGGTCAACGGGGTGCTGAGCCAGGGCGTGGCCCTGAACAACCTGCCCGAACACCTCGTGGACGAGGCGGAGCGCAGTAACGGTGGACCGCTCCAGGACGACGTGGCGATGTTGCTCATCAGCCACGGAGAACCCGCTTGAGCCCCACCGGGGAGGAAGACCGCACCATGGACACCGATCCCTCGACCGGCTCCGAGAACGGTGGGGAGGAGGGGCCCGGGCGGGAACGGGACGAGCACGTGTCCACCGCGACCTCCTCGCCCGCCATCGGCGCACTGACCCGGGACATGTACCCCGCCCGCCACTCCTGGAGTCTGCGCCGTCGGGTCACCAGCCTGCTGACGGTCGTCGCCGTCGTCCTGGTGGTGGCCGTGTCGGTGATCACCCTCGCCGCCTTCCAGGCCCGCGACTCCCTGACCCTTCAGGTGGAGTCGCTCACCCCCGGGCTGAGCACCGTCGAGCAGACCCGATCGGCCTACCTCAGCCAGGACCACGCCCTGCGGGGCTACATCCTCACCGGGGACCGGGACTTCCTCCAGCCCTACACCGAGCAGCGCATGTCGCTGGCCGAGTACCGCAACGCCCTCAGCATGCTGGCCGAGGAGAACGAGGACGTCGCGCCCAAGGTCGAGGAACTCATCGAGGCCGGTGACGTGTGGAGCGAGGACTTCGCCGAACCGGTGTCGGAGAAGGTGCGCGCGGGCGAGGCGCCCACGCAGGAGGACCTCCAGCGCGGACGCGTCCTCTTCCTGGAGCTCAACCGGGCCGCCGACGCCACCACCAACCACCTGGAGAACGAGATCGCCGAGGCCCAGAGCGGCCTCACCCTGGCCACCCAGCAGGTCGTGGCGCTGCTCGTGCTCGTCGGCCTGGTCGTGGTGTTCATGTCGGTGTTCCTGTGGGTGATGCTCCAGCAATGGGTGCTGCGTCCCATGGAGGACCTGGCCGGGCACATGCGTCAGGTGTCCGAGGGTTACTACGCCCACCGCATCGTCCTGCACGGG
This sequence comes from Nocardiopsis sp. NPDC055879, assembly GCF_053615935.1. Taxonomy (NCBI): domain Bacteria; kingdom Bacillati; phylum Actinomycetota; class Actinomycetes; order Streptosporangiales; family Nocardiopsidaceae; genus Nocardiopsis; species Nocardiopsis sp. NPDC055879. Next base: position 9,592 of record NZ_JBSHCT010000028.1, on the reverse strand, counting down.
CCGCCGGAGATCGTTCAGCTAGGCCACGACGTGGACGCCATGCGCGAACGCATCGTGCAGGACCTGGACGAGGTCGCCTCCGCCCGACGCAAGCTCCAGGAGCAGTCCAGTCTCCTGGAACACCAGACCGAGGAACTGCGCCGGTCCAACCTGGAGTTGGAGCAGTTCGCCTACGTCGCCTCGCACGACCTCCAGGAACCGTTGCGCAAGGTGGCCAGTTTCTGCCAACTCCTCCAGCGCCGCTACCACGGTCAGCTGGACGAGCGCGCCGACTCCTACATCGACTTCGCGGTCGAGGGCGCCAAGCGCATGCAGACCCTCATCAACGACCTGTTGGCCTTCTCCCGGGTGGGGCGCACCAAGAACTTCGCGACCGTGGACCTGAACACGGCCCTGGAGGACGCCCTCAGCAGTCTGGAGAGGAGCCTGGAGGACACGGACGCCGTCGTCACCGGCGATCCGTTGCCCAGTGTCCAGGGCGATCGCACCCTGCTCACCCAGGTCTTCTTCAACCTCGTGGGCAACGCGATCAAGTTCCGCGGCGAGGAGGCGCCCGAGGTGCGCCTGGAGGTGGAACGCGAGGGCGACGAATGGGTGTTCTCCTGCTCCGACAACGGCATCGGCATCGAACCCCAGTACGCCGAACGCATCTTCGTCATCTTCCAGCGCCTGCACACACGGGACAAGTACACCGGTACCGGGATCGGCCTGGCCATGTGCAAGAAGATCATCGAGTTCCACGGTGGTCGTATGTGGTTGGACACGAGTTCGGTGAACGTGCACAATCCCGAGGGGTCCGAAACCACGGACGAGGCGGACTCCGACCGGACCGGAACCCGCATATGCTGGACTCTGCCCGTCGACACCGAGGCGGAGGCCGAGCAGGTCACCGCGTCGGAGACCGACGAGGGAACCGAACCGGCCACCGAGGCCGTTAACGGCGTCGAGGGCATCGAGGCCGTCGAGTCCGCCCCCGCGGACGAGGCGCCGACCACCACACGAGAGTCCGGTGTCACCGAGTCGGAGACCGAACCCCCGGTCGACGAACCGGAGGGGGACGGTCCCCCGCCCTCAGAGGACACCGGCGGTACGGCACCGCCCGGTCACCGGTCGGGGCCCGTATAGGGGTCTGGAAGCTTGAGCGAGGTCATGTTGGTGCATCCCATCGAGGTGTTGCTGGTCGAGGACGATCCCGGTGACGTCCTGATGACCAAGGAGGCGTTCGAGGAACACAAGTTGGGCAACCGCCTGCACGTGGTCTCGGACGGCGTCGAGGCGCTCCGCTTCCTGCGTCGTGAGGGCGAGTTCGCCGACGCGCCGCGCCCCCACCTGATCCTCCTCGACCTCAACCTGCCCCGAAAGGACGGCCGGGAGGTCCTGGAGGAGGTCAAGAGCGACGACGACCTGGCCCACATCCCCGTGGTCGTGCTCACCACCTCCGAGGCCGAGGAGGACGTGCTGCGCAGCTACCGCCTGCACGCCAACGCCTACGTGCCCAAGCCGGTGGACTTCGAACAGTTCATCCGCGTGGTGCGGCAGATCGACGACTTCTTCGTGACCGTGGTGCGCCTGCCGAAGAGCTGACGGGAGCCGAAGCGGCGGGGAAATCGGCGGTGGGGCTCACCCGCACCGTGCCAGAACGGGTGGGCGCGGCGGATCTTCGTTACGGTAAGAGACATGAGTCTGCCGGAACCGCGTGACCCCGCCGGTCCCTACCGCGTCAGCGTGGTGTGCCTGGGAAACATCTGCCGATCGCCGATGGCGGAGAAGGTGCTCACCGCGGACCTCGAACGTGCCGGGACGAGCGACCTCGTGCGGGTCGACAGCTCCGGCACGGGCGATTGGCACGTGGGCGGTGGGATGGATCCCCGCGCCGCGTCCACCCTGCGCGTGCACGGGTACCTGACCGACCACACCGCCCGCCAGTTCGAGTCCTCGGACCTGGCCGACCGGGACCTGATCCTGGTCATGGACCTGGACAACTTCGACGACCTGCGCCGGGTCGTGGACGAGCGGGGAGAGGAGTTCGGGTTCGACATCTCCCGGCTCCGACTGTTCCGCTCCTTCGCCCCGGGCGTCGGGCCCAACCCCGAGGTGCCCGACCCCTACTACGGGGGAGACGACGGCTTCACCGCGGTCCTGAACATGGTGGAGGCCGCCGCCAAGGGCCTGACCAACGAACTCGTCACCCGGTTGCGGGACTGAGACGGTGGAGGGCGAGCCGATCGCGCACCTGCGCGGCACCGGGGGAAGAGGCCCCGGCGCCGGAGGACACGGGCCGGACGGGCCGCGGGGGCCACAGGGCCCCCGCCGCGACCCGTTGACCGGCACGCTCGCCGACCGGATCTCGGCGCTGCTGGGCCGAGAGGTGCGACGCGCCGCCAAGGCGGGCACCAGCCACGACTGGACCCTGTCCTACGCGGAGTTGGGTGACGGAACCCGTCTGTTCGTCAAGTCCCTGACGCGAGGTTCGCCCGCCATGGGCGTGCTGACCGCCGAGGCCCGCGGCCTGGAGTGGCTGGGACGATGCTTCGGCTCCCCGGTGATCACTCCGCAGGGGTGGGACGAACACCTGTTGGTGCTGCCATGGGTGGCGGAGGACGAGCCCTCGCCGGGCGCCGCCGAACGGCTCGGCCGTCAGCTCGCGGGTACCCACCTGACCGGCGCGGACGCGTTCGGCGCGCAATGGCCCGGTTTCATCGGACCGCTGCCGCTCGACAACACCCCGAGCCACGACTGGCCCACCTTCTACGCCGAACAGCGGCTGCGCCCCTACCTGCGTCAGGCCCGGGACCAGGGCTCGCTCACCCCGGGAGACGCCCGTGAGGTGGAGCGGGTCGTGGACGCGGTGGCGCGGTTGGCGGGCGGGGTCGAACCGCCCGCGCGCGTCCACGGCGACCTGTGGAACGGCAACGTGCTCTGGCGCGAACGGGACGCGGTGCTCATCGACCCGGCCGCGCACGGCGGTCACCGTGAGGCCGACCTGGCCATGCTGTCCCTGTTCGGATTGCCCTACCTGGACCGGGTGCGGGACGCCTACAACGAGGTGGCGCCGCTGTCCGCCGGGTGGCGCGGCAGGGTGGCGCTGCATCAGTTGCACCCTTTGCTGGTGCACCTGTGCCTGTTCGGCGCCGCCTACCGCACCACCACGCTGGAGGCCGCCCGCACGGCTCTGCGCGCGGGCTGAGACCCCCTCAGCCCTTGACGCTGCCGGCGAGCAGGCCCCGCACGAAGTACCGCTGGAGCAGGAAGAACACCAGCAGTGGGATGATCATGGACACGAACGCGCCCGCGGTGAGCCGGTGCCAGGCCTCTCCTCGGGTTCCGGCCAGTTCGGCCAGCCGTACCGTCAAGGGCGCGGTGGAGATGTCGCCGCCGGTGAAGATCAGCGCGACCAGAAGGTCGTTCCACACCCACAGGAACTGGAAGATGCCCAGGGACACCAGGGCGGGTGCGATCAGCGGTAGCACGATCCGGGCGAAGATCCTGCCGTGCCCGGCGCCGTCCACGCGCGCCGCCTCGAAGAGCGACCTCGGCAGCTGCGAGATGAAGTTGTGCAGCAGGAAGATGCCCAGCGGCAGCCCGAAGATGGTGTGCGCCACCCACACGTTGGTGAAGTCCATGGCCCCGCCCAGTTCCCAGGCGGGCAGCACCCGCACCCCGGCGATGGTCACGCCCTGGGAGAAGAAGCGCAGCAACGGCACCAGGGACATCTGCAATGGGACGATCTGGAGCGCGAAGATGCCCAGGAACAGCCAGTCCCGGCCTCGGAAGTCGATCCACGCCAGCGCGTACGCCGCCAGGGCCGCCACGCCCAGCACGAAGATCGTGGCCGGCAGGGTGATGGCGAGCGAGTTGACGAAGTAGGACGCCAGGCGACCGTCACCGGCACTGCCGAACAGCACGTCCCGGTAGTTGTCGAGGGTGATCCTCGGGTCGGCGAAGAACGTCCACCAGCCGGTGGTGCGGATCTGTTCGGCCGGGCGGAACGACGAGACGAACAGCCCCGCGGTCGGCAGTGTCCACACCACCGCGATGACCAGGGCGATCAGGCTCGCCGCACCGCCGCTCAACCGTCGGCGTACTCGGGCGGCGGCGCCGGCGCGCACGTCCGGGACGGTGCGGGCGGTCTCCCCGCCCGTGGGGATCGGGCGGCTCACAGCTGCTCCCTCGTCTTGCGCGTACGCCGGATCTGCGTTATGACCAGCGGGATGACCAGGACGAACAGGATCACGGCCAGGGCCGAGCCCTGACCGACCTGCCCCTGTTGGAAGGCCTGGCTGTACATCTCGTTGGCGATCACGCTGGTGCCGTAGTTGCCGGCGGTCATGGTGCGGACGATGTCGAAGACCTTCAGGGTCTGCACAGTGATGGTGATGATGACGACCAGCAGCGTCGGCCACACCGAGGGGAGGGTGATCCGGGTGAACAGTTGCCAGGGGCCGGCCCCGTCGATCCGGGCGGCCTCCACGATCTCGGCGGGGATGGCCTTGATCGCCGCGGACATCACCACCATCGCGAACCCGGCCTGGACCCAGATGAGCACCATGATGAGCAGGAAGGTGTTGAGGGGTTGGTCGAGCAGCCACAGTCTGGGTTCACCGCCGAACCAGACCACGATCTGGTTGAACAGGCCGTACTGTTCCTGGTCGGCCGGGCGATAGGCGAAGACGAACCGCCAGATGATGCCGGCGCCCACGAACGAGATCGCCATGGGCATGAACACCAGCGACTTGGCGATCGACTCGAATCGGGACCTGTCGATGAGCACCGCGTACAGCAGCCCGATCGCCGTGGCCAGGACCGGTGCGAACAGCACCCACAGCAGGGTGTTGCGCAGAACCAGGAGGATCTCCGGGCGCTGGAACATCCACAGGTAGTTGGCGAGACCGACGAACTCGGTGCCCGTGCGGTCGAAGAAGGACAGCCAGGTGGTGCGCAGGACAGGGTAGACCAGCCCGCCGACCAACAGGATCAGTGCGGGGGCGAGGAAGAGGAAGGCCTGCCAACGGTCCCGGCGGGTACGGGGGACGTCGATGAGGATCAGCATCAGGCCGATGACCGCGAGGAACGCGACGATCCCGATGAGCATCCACACGAGCTTGGGCAGCTCGGACAGGAGCGAGAACTCCATGGGTGGTTCCTTGGGAGGGGTGGCCGGGGCGAAGGCGCGCGTGTGCGCACGCTCCGCCCCGGCGGGCCGGGGGCCGGGTTACCAGGCGGATTCGACGGTTTCGAGGACGTCCTCGGTGTCGGAGCCGGTCACCCAGTCGATCATCGCGGTCCAGAAGACGTCGGTGCCGATGGAGGAGGGCATGGTGTCGCTGGCGTCGAAGTGGAAGACGGTGTCGGGGTCGCTCAGGACCTCGGCGGTGAACTGATCGGTCGGGTCGGGCAGCTGCGACCGGTCCAGGTCCTGGTGGGCGGAGACCCACGAACCGAGGGAGGCGCGCTTGTCGGCGAACTCGACGGAGGACAGGTACTCGTGCATGGCGGTGACCTCGGGGCGGTCGTCGTAGGCCACGGTGAACTCACCACCGCCCATGATCGGCACCTCGCCGTCGGCCTCCATGCCCGGGAGCACGAAGCCGTAGACGTCGCCGTCCTCGCCGATGTTCACGTCCTCCTCGAACTGGGCGGCGTAGAAGGAGCCCATGAGGTACATGGCGCAGCCACCGTCGAGCAGGGGCAGGCCGGCCTCCTGGAAGGAGGTGACGGCGATACTGTCCACGCCGCCGAACGGGCCGTTGACGAAGTCCTCGTTGCGCAGGACGCCCTCGGCCAGGTCGAAGGCCTCGACGACCTCGGGGGAGTCGAAGGCGACGTCGTTGGAGATCCAGTCGTGGTAGACGTCGGTGCCCGAGGTGCGCAGCAGCGTGTTCTCGATCCAGTCGGTGCCGGGCCAGCCGGTGCCGTCACCGGATTCGAAACCGGCGCACCAGGGCTTTGTCCCGTCGGCGGCGATCTCCTCGCTGAGCGCGATCATGTCGTCCCAGGTCTGGGGGACCTCGTAGCCGTTCTCGTCGAAGAAGGCGGGGGAGTACCAGACCATGGACTTCATGTTGGCGCCGAGCGGAGAACCGTAGAGCTCGTCGTCGACGGTGGCGTAGCCCTGCCAGTCCTCGCTCCAACCGGCCTCGATGTTCTCGCGGACGCCGTCGGCGACCGGAACCGCGTGGCCGTCCTCGACGGAGCGCTCCAGGAGGCCGGGCTGTGGGATGAAGGCCAGGTCGGGAGCGTTGCCGCCGTCCAGACGGATGGGCAACTGGGCCTCGAACTCACCGCTGCCCTCGTACTGGACGGTGATCCCGGCGCAGGCGGCGAAGTCGGCCCAGGACTCTTCCAGCCGCTCGCCCTCCTCGTCACGGATGGAGGCGTAGACGGAGACGGTGCCACCGGTGTCCTCCCACCGTTCGTAGGGGGAGCAGTCGATGTCGGAGGTGTCGGCGGTGCCGCCGCCACCTCCACTGAGGTAGTCACAGCCGGAGACCAACAGGACGAGGGCCCCCGTGGCCGCGGCCACGGGGAGCAGGGGGCGGTAGCCGCTTCTGGGCAAGGGGGGCTCCTTCGGCACGTACTCACGCTGTACGGCGCTTGTGATCCGGGTCATGCGTGTACCGATGTAAGTAGGATTTCGACCCGATGTCCAGACTTCGCGCAAAATCTTGCGTAACAATCCGAAATCTTGCGTTGGTTTTTTGTGTACAAGGGGTTCATCGTTCCGACCTACGTGTGGCGGGCGGGTCGGAGGCGGACCGGCGGGAAAAGTACATTGGTGGCATGGTCGACGCACCCACCAGCCCTGGTCAGGGCATCCCCGAGCACGACGGACCCGAACTGCACGTCGCCCTCATCGGCTACGGCAAGGGCGGAGAGGTCTTCCACGCACCCCTCATCGACGCCGTCCCCGGCCTGCGGCTGTCCGCGGTGGTCACCGGGTCGCCCGCCCGGCAGGCCGCCGCGCGCGAACGCTATCCCGATGTGGCCGTGTACCCCTCCGTCGAGGACCTGTGGGCCGACGCCGAACGCTACGAGATCGCCGTCGTGAGCACCCCCAACGAGACCCATGCGCCGCTGGCCCGCGCGGCCATGGAGGCCGGACTCGCGGTGGTCGTGGACAAACCGTTCGCGCTCACAGCCAAGGAGGCCCGCGACCTCACCGACCTGGCCACCGACCTCGACCAAGTGCTCACCGTCTACCAGAACCGCCGCTGGGACGCGGACTTCCTCACCCTGTGGGGGATCATCGAAGAGGGTGCCCTGGGCAGGGTCCACCGCTTCGAGTCCCGTTTCGAACGCTGGCGCCCCGAGGCCAAGGGGACGTGGCGCGAGAGCGGAAGCGTCGAGAACGGCGCCGGGCTCCTGTACGACCTGGGGCCGCACCTGATCGACCAGGCCGTCAACCTGTTCGGCCCCGTCGCCTCGGTCTACGCCGAGGTGGACGCCCTGCGCGAGGGGGTGAACGCCGACGACGACGTGTTCCTCGCACTGGAGCACACCCGAGGCACCCGATCCCACCTGTGGATGAGCGCCCTGAGCGCGCGGAACGGCCCCCGTTTCCGGGTGCTGGGCGACCGGGGCGGCTACGTCTCCCACGGCCTGGACGGCCAAGAGGCCCGTCTCGTCGCGGGGGAGAGCCCCACGGCCCCTGACTGGGGCGTGGTCCCCGAGAGCGAGTGGGGGACGCTCGGCGTCGACGGTGGGTCGCGGCCGGTTCTCAGTGAGCGAGGCGCCTACCAGGAGTTCTACGCCGGGGTGCGTGACGCGGTCGGCGAGGGCGAACCACTTCCGGTGGCCCCGCACGAGGTGATCCACGGACTGGAGGTCATCGAGGCGGCCCGCCACAGCGCACGGACCCGCACGGTGGTGGAGTTGTCCCAGGGCCGACCGGGGCCGATCGAATCCCGACCAGGGGCGGACGAGCGGTGACCGCCACCGGTGGATTCGCCGCCGGTCACCCTGTGGACAATGCTCTCCGCACCCCCGCTTGGCTCTATGTTGGAAGGAGGAAGGTCCAGGCTTCACGCATCCGAAGGAGACACCCGTGGCCCAGGTACTCGTGGTCGCCGACGACCTCACCGGTGCCAACGCCACCGGGGCGCGGTTCGCCCGCACCGGCATGCGGGTGGCCACGGTGACCCCCGAACACGTCAGCAGGGTCGCCGGCGACTACGACGTGGTCGTGGCCAACCTGGACAGCCGCCACGTCCCGGCCGAACAGGCTGCCGACCTGGTCACCGACGTCATCGAGGCGGTGTGGCCGGTCGGGCTCGTGGTCAAGCGCACCGATACCACCCTGCGCGGCAACATCGGCGCCGAGGTCGAGGCCGCCTACGACGCCGTTCGCGAACGCGTGCCCTCGGGGACCCGCGTGCGAGTACTGTTCACCCCCGCCTTCCCCGGTTCCGGTCGCATCACCGAGGACGGAGTGCAGCTCGTCAACGGCCTCCCGTTGGAACACACCGACCTGGCCAGGGATCCGCTCTTCCCGATGCGCACCAGCGTGGTCGCCGACATCCTGGGCGCCCAGACCGACCTGCCCGTCCGGCACGTGCCGATCCGGCGGATCACCCAGGAGATGCTCACCGCCGAACTCCTCGCCGGCGACGAACCGGTCGTGGTCTGCGACGCCTCCACCGAACAGCACCTGACCGACATCGCCGAGGCCGCGGCTTCGGCGCATCACTCCGATGGCACGGTCTGGGTGGCCGTCGACCCCGGACCCACCGGAGCGCTGCTCGCCTACGCCCTGCGACTGCGCGGCCAGGCCGGCTCGCGCGGCCCCATGCTGGCGGTGGCCGGCAGCACCACCGAGCTCACCCGGCGCCAGCTGGCCACCGTGGCTCGTACCGGGGCGGTGCGCTTCGTCGACGTCGACGCCGTGCGGCTCAGCGACCCCGAGGGCGACCACGCCGACACGGTCGCGGAGGAGCTCACCGAACACCTGTCGTCCTCGGGCTTCCCCGAGCTCTGCGTGCTGCGGCTGGTCACCGGCTCCGAGGGGGTTCGGGAGCTGCCACCCCAGGCCCGCGCCGAACTGCCCGGTCGGCTCGCGGGTCTGGTCTCCGACGTGGTCAACGAACTCGCCGACAGGGTGGGTCCCCACGCCCTGCCCAGCGGCCTCTACCTGACCGGAGGCGACCTGGTCGCCAGTGTCCTGGACGAGCTGGACGTGCACGCCTTCGACGTCGGTGGCGAGGTGGTGCCCCTGGCGATCCACGGTCACCTCAGTGGGGGACCGCTCGATGGAACCCCGGTGGTGGCCAAGGGCGGCATGGTCGGCGACGACATCACCCTGGTCGAGTGTCTGGCCAAACTCCGTCGTGCCGTCCAGGCCCGCCTGCACCAGGTGCACTCCGAGGTGTCCGAACACGTGATCCCCACCCTGACGCGCGACCCCGCCTGAGGGGGCGGACAGGCCGAAGCCTCAGCGGGGCGGGGGGAGCTCGACGGCGAGCTTGTCGACGATCGCGGCGAGGGCGTCCGGGGCCTCCAGGGGACCCATGTGACCCAGGGCGGGGATCTCCCGCACCTCCGCACGGTTCTCCAGGAGGTCACCGATGTGGTGGGCGTGCCACGGCGGGGTGAGCTT
>NZ_JBSHCT010000027.1:0-69896 GCF_053615935.1 Nocardiopsis sp. NPDC055879 | reverse complement strand
GATGGCCCGACGCCTCGCCCGAGGACGAGATGCCGTCCGTCAGCGTGCTTGGACGAGCCAGGATCTCATTTCCTGACCCTTCTCAAACACGCTCTCAGGGTGGCCGGCGGCTTTGCCGGTATGTACACGGTCTACGTCCAAGACTCCGAGCGGGTGGGTTTCACCGACAGCCGGATCCGCCACCCCAAGGGCGCCGGAATGAAGACGTGGAAGGCCACCGTCGTCGTCGATGGGCTGACGGTGGAGGAGACGAAGGACACGAACCTCATGGTGGAGGACGGCGTTCTGGAAGGACGAGGACTCACCCTGCGGCATGGACAGAAGGGCGACCTGCTCAACATGATCCGTTCCCGGGGGCGTCTGAGCGACGTGGAGTTGAGCGACCATCACCCCGCCCTGGTGAGGCAGAGCGACGGGCTGGACTACCTGGAGTTCGGGGCGGTGCATGTGAGTAAGGGGGAACTCGAACTGGAGAACGTTCGGGCTTTCGACCTCGACGGGTGGCTGCTCAGCGTGAGGGGCGGAGACGCCGTGTTGTCCTCGGTGGTCGGGGAACGTCTCACCATGACGGCGGTGGTCACCCAGAGTGGCAGAGCACGGTTGAACGATGTGCGATCGACCCAGGGGACCAGGCTCCAGTTGAGCGTGAACACCGCCGGGTTCCTGGAGGTGTCGAACAGTCACTTCGAGGGGTCCGAGTACGGCCTGGCCCGGGCGTACGGTGGTGGTCTCACCCTGCGTTCGACGGTGTTGACCGGTGCCCGAGACGAAGGGGTGCTCGTGGAGGGAGCCGGATCGGTCCTGCTGGAGGACTCCGAGATCCGCGACTGCGGAGGGGCGGGGATCGTCGTGCGGGACGAAGCCGGGAAGGTCCGCCTCGTGCGCTCGACGATCGCGGAAACCGGCGGTGCCGGGATCTGGGGAGACAGGGACGCGACCTATGAGTTCGAGGACTCCCTGCTCCGGGACAACGATCTGAACCAGGTGAAGGGCCCCACCGCGGAGCCCGACCCGGAGCCGGATCCCTCCGCCAAGGATTGACTCTCGGTCGGACCTGCGACGACGGGCCGGAACCGGCCAGGCCGGATCGCACCCTCCACGGGTTCGGTGCCCCCGTGAACGCTAGGGTGCGTAACGCACACAGCCCCTCACCTCCGGAGCAGACGCATGCACACGGTCCGCGTGTCCCAGAGCGATCCCGGCGCCTTCCGTTCCCTGGGAGCCGCCGTCCGCGCACCCTTGTACGCGAACACGGACCTGTACCTGCACGTCGATCCGGGACACTACGTCGAGGACCAGATCGTCTCTGTGACGCGGAAGATCCTGGTGGTTCCCACCCAGGGGCCGGGGACCGTGGAGATCGCGCCGAGCACCGACACCAACGTCTTCCGGGTCAGACCCGAGGGGAGGTTGGAACTCTATGGCGTCCGGGTCGAGGGAGCCGACGGTGAGTTCCCGCCGCTGTACGTGGATGAGGGTGCCCACCTCAAGACGGTGGACTGTGTGTTCCACTGCAACGTTCGACTGGGCCTGCACGGTCGTTCGCACGAGGTGGTGAACACCCGCTTCGAGGGCGCCGGGATCTACTGGACCAAGGGCGGTGGGGTCGTCCGCGACTGCGTGTTCAAGGACGCGATCCTCAGTTTGGAGGGTGGCGCCTCGCCCACGGTGGAGCGGGTGCGTTTCCACGGGGGCAGTGAGCACCACCACGCACTGTTCGTCTCCGGCAGTGCACCCACCATCACCGAATGTGAGATTCGGGACTGTGGTGCGATCGGGTACTACTCGGTTTGGGTGGACAAGGGTGCCCGACCGAAGTTCACCGACCTGACCGTCGAAGGGGACCGCGGATGGCCGGTGCGGGTCACCGGTTCGGGCACCCGGGCGAAGTTCACCCGGTTGCGCGTGACGGGTGGCGCGGAGGGCGGTGACTCGGTGTACGTGCTGGACGGCGCCGAGGTCGAGCTCGCCGACGCCCGCGTCGAGAGTGCCCCGACGAACGCGGTGTGCGTGGTGGAGAGCACACTCACCTTCGCCGACCTGGTCGTGAAGGGGGTGGAGGGCGCCGCGCTGCACTCGCAGGAGGGCCGGGTGAACGGCCGGGGTTTCCGTGCCTTCGATCTGGGCGGCAACGCGGGCAACTTCGTCAAGAGCCGGGTGAGCCTGACGGGCCTGGAACTCGCCGAGCACCGGAGCGGGGTCGACGAGGGTTTGTTCGGCGTCTACGTATCCGGTGGGAGCGGTGAGTTCAAGGGGGTACACGGACGAGACCTCAAGGGGGCCTGCTTCGGTGTCCACGACGCTCATGTCTGCGTGAAGGACCTGGTCGGGGAGAGGGTCGCCGGTGGAATCCTGGCCCAGGACGACGCCACCGTCGAGGCCCACGGCGTGGAGATCACCGCGCCAGAGGGCAACACCTTCCACGTCAGCACCGGTGCCCGGATGGAGGTGACCGACGCCCGGATCGTCGACGGCGCGTTCGACAACGCCTATGTCGAGGGCGCCCGGCTCGTCCTGCGGTCCTCGACCCTGAGCGGAAGTCGAGGACACGGGGTCTCCGTCCTGGAGGGCGGGGTCGCCACCCTGGAGGACACCGAGATCCGGGACGGGGCCATGAGCGGAGTCAAGGTGCTGGACGCCGAGAGTCGCGCCCGGCTGGTGCGGTGCCAGGTCTCCGGCCACGAGGACAAGGGCGTGGACGCGCACGACGAGGCCGTCGTGCACTTGGAGGACACCGAACTCGCCGACAACAGGGGCGGCGACGAGGTCCGGGCCAAGGCGAGGGCCGCGGAAGGCGCCACCGTCCCCGACGCACCCACGGGCGAGGCCGGGTCCCTGGACGAGCTGCTCGCCGAACTGGACGAGATGGTGGGCCTGGACGGCGTGAAGAAGGAGGTCCGCTCGCTGGTCGACTTCCAGCGGGTGAGCGCCAAGCGCGCCGCGGCGGGGCTGCCGGCGCTCAACGTCAGCCGTCACCTGGTCTTCTCCGGCCCGCCCGGGACCGGCAAGACCACCGTGGCCCGGCTGTACGGCGAGATCCTGCGCTCCCTGGGCGCCCTGGACAACGGCCAGTTCGTCGAGGTGGGTCGCCAGGACCTGGTCGCCGAACACCTGGGTGGTACCAGCGCCAAGGTCACCCAAGCGGTGGAGCGGGCGCGCGGTGGGGTCCTGTTCGTCGACGAGGCCTACGCGCTGTCCCGGAAGTTCGGTTCGGGCAGCGACTTCGGCCAAGAGGCCATCGACACGCTCATCAAGCTGATGGAGGACCTGCGCGAGGAGGTCGTCATCGTCTTCGCCGGTTACTCCAGCGAGATGCGGACCTTCCTCGACGCCAACCCGGGGCTGCGTTCGCGCGTGGCACGGACGATCCAGTTCGAGAACTACTCACCGGAGCAGCTCACCACCATCGTCGAGACGATGGCGCCCAAGCAGGGCTACACGCTGGGGGAGGGCGTTCGTGAGCTGTTGGTCCGCCACTTCCAGGGGCAGAGCCGGGACGAGACGTTCGGCAACGGACGTGAGGCGCGGCGTCTGTTCGAGGAGATCGTCCAGGCCCAGGCCGGGAGGATCGTCGCCGGTGACGCCAGTTCCGTCGAGGCCCTCGCGCTGATCCTGCCCGAGGACCTGGAAGGTGTCGTGGACACCGGTCTGTCCGCGCGGGTGGGCGGTCCTCGGGACGCCGAACAGACCCGAGAGCTCATGGCCCGCCTGGAGAACATGGTGGGGCTCGCCGGGGTCAAGCGGGAGGTCGCCGACCTCATCAGCCTCATCTCCGCGAACCGACGCCGCGAGGAGGCGGGACTGGCCACCTCGATGTCCTCCCAACACCTGGTGTTCTCCGGTCCGCCCGGGACCGGCAAGACCACCGTGGCGCGCATCTACGGTCAGCTCATGGCGGCCCTGGGCGTGCTCGCGCAGGGGCAGGTGGTCGAGGCCGCCCGAGCCGATCTGGTGGGCTCCTACATCGGCCACACGGCGCAGAAGACCAAGGACGTGTTCGAACGGGCCCGCGGTGGGGTCCTGTTCGTCGACGAGGCCTACACGTTGGCTCGTCCGGGTGGTTCCGGCGGTGACTTCGGTCAGGAGGCCATCGACACCCTGCTCAAGCTCATGGAGGATCACCGTGACGAGGTGGTGGTGATCGCCGCGGGCTACACCGGCGAGATGGATGGTTTCCTGGCGAGCAACCCCGGGCTGGCCTCCCGCTTCTCCCGCACCGTCGAATTCGCTCCCTACGGCGGTGATGAACTACTGAGCATCTTCGTGGGAATGGCCGAAGGAGCCGACTTCTTGGTCCCCGAGGAGACCCGCGCGGCTCTGGCGGAGACCATGGGGCGCGAAGAGGCACGCCTGTCCGACGGCAACGGACGGGAGGTCCGCAAGCTGTTCGAGGCGAGCGTGACCCGGCAGGCGCGCCGGATCGAGGCCGCGGCCCTGGCCGGGGGCGTCCCCGACGTGAGCGAACTCCAGACACTGTCACCGGAGGACGTCGTCGGGTTCTGACCGACCCTGGCCACAAGGGGTACGGGCCGTATCGGGTTCCCGGACCCTGGGGTGGATACGGTACATAGCGCAGACCCTTTGGCGCGGCGCCGCGGCCGCTACCCCCTTGGGAGTCGATGGATGATCACGGTCCGCGTCTCGAAGACGGATTCCGCCGCGAGTTCTTCCCTGGGGCAGGTGCTCAGAGACCCCCGGTACACGGGCTCGGACCTCTACCTGCGGGTGGAGCCGGGCGAGTACGTCGAGCCCCAGGCGGTCGGAGTGCTACGGCGTGTGGTCGTGATGCCCACCGAAGGGGCGGGCACCGTCACGGTCACGGCGGGCAACGAGACCAACGTCTTCAACGTGCACAAGGGCGGCGACCTGGAGCTGTACGGGGTCGGCGTGCGTAGTTCATCGGACGAGTACCCGCCGCTGTACGTGCAGGAAGGGGCCCGGCTGCGCGCGGTCGACTGCGTCTTCACCTCACCGCGACGGGTGACCGTGTCCGGGGCGCACGCCGAGGTGATCGGCTGCCGATTCGAGGACAGCGGTCTGTTGTGGGACGGCAGCGAGGGCTTCGTACGCGACTGCTACTTCGCCGGCGCGGTGATCGCCGTCCAGGGGAGGTGTTCCCCGAAGATCGGCGGGACCATCTTCGCCGGGGCCCACGACGACTGGCACACCCTGTACGTGGCGGGGGCCTCCCCGGAGGTGACCGATTGCGCGCTGGTGGACGGCGGTGGCATCTACGTCCGGGATCGGGCCGCGCCCGAGTTCACCGACGTGCGGGTCACGGGCTCGCACGACTGGCCGGTCCGGGTCTACGAGCGTTCCCGTGCCGACTTCACCCGGCTGGTGGTGGAGTCGCCGCACAAGGAGGAGACGGACGCCTTCTTCGTCCATGGCGACTCCCAGAGCACCCTCCGCGACTGCGAGATCCTCGGCTCCACCCGGACCGGGCTGGCCATCGAGGGTGGTCGACTCATGGTGCGGGGCCTCAAGGTGGAGGGGGCCGCCGCCGACGCCGTCCTCATCGACGGCGCCGAGGCCACGGTGACCGACCTGCGCTGCGAGCAGGTCGGCAAGGCCGCCCTGCTGGTCGCCGATGGTGCCCGCGTGAAGGTGTCGGGGATGTCGGTGGCCGAGAGCGTCCAGGAGGGGCGTGGCGCGATCGCGGCGGTGCGTTCGCGTTTCGAGGTCGACGACCTGCGGGTGAGCCGATGGCATGGCCCGATGGCCATCGTGGTCGGTGGTACAGGGGGATTCGAGGACATCGTCGGCCACGACGTGGGGTCGGGGATCCACAGCCGTGAGGACGCCACGGTCACCGTGCGCGGCATGGTGCTGCGCGATGCCCGTGAGGACGGCCTCAACATCCTCGACGGCACCGAGGTGCGTCTGGTCGACGCCGACCTCTCCGAATGCGGGGAGGACGGCGTCTACGCGCAGGGTGGCTACGTCACGGTCCGCTCCTCCACGTTCTCGGGCAGCGGAGAGCGTGGTGTGCGTGTGGGTGAGGGCGCCGTGGTGGCCCTGGAGGACACCGCGATCAGGGACGGTCGGGGCGACGGTCTCATGGTGGAGGACGGTGGGCGGGTACGGCTGGTGCGCTGCACCGTGTCCGGCAACGACGACGAGGGTCTGTGGGCCGCCGCCGGCGCTTCGGTCTACCTGGAGGACAGCACCTTCAGCGACAACCGTGGGGGCGACGGCGAACGTGTGGTCGCCCGGGGCGGGGGTTCCTCCGGTCGTTCCGTCGGCGGGAACGGGGACGGGTCGGTACGGGACCGCGAACGCTCGCTGGACTCACTGCTCACCGAACTGAACGCGCTGGTCGGACAGGAACGGGTCAAACGGCAGGTCCGGGCCCTGGTCGACCTGCAACGGGTGAGCGCCGAACGGGTCGCGGCGGGGCTGCCCGGGTTGAACGTGGGCCGCCACCTGGTGTTGGCCGGACCGCCCGGGATCGGGAAGACGACCGTGGCCCGGCTGTACGGGCAGATCCTGAGGTCGTTGGGCGAGTCCGAACGTGGACGGTTCATCGAGGTGGCCCGGCCGGACCTGGTGGCCGAATACCAGGGAGGCACCCGGGACAGGGTGGCCGAGGCCGTGGAGCGGGCCCGCGGCGGGGTGCTGTTCGTCGACGGGGCGCACGCCCTGTTCGGTGAGTCCGGAACACCGGATGTGCACGGTCGAGAGGTGATCGACACCCTGGTCGCGCTGATGGAGGCGCCGGGCGAGGAATTCGTGTTGGTCCTGGCGGGGCACTCCGATCGGCTTCGGTCCCTGCTCGACGCCTCCCCCGGGCTGCGCGCGCGGGTGGCGCGGACCGTCGAGTTCGAGGAGTACTCACCCGAGCAACTGGCCGGGATCTTCGCCGGGGAGGCCGCTGAGCGCGGCTACGACCTGGGGGAGGGGGTGCATGACCTGTTGGTCGGTCACTTCCAACGCCGGGTCCGGGGCGTGGCCTTCGACAACGGGCGCGAGGTCCGCAGGGTGCTCGGTGGTGCGGTCCGGACCCAGTCCGAGCGGATCGTCGAGGGTGGTTACACGACCGTGGACGACCTCACCCGGCTCCTGTCCGAGGACCTGGAGGGGGTGACCGACCCCGTCGCGACCGATCCCGATCGGCGGATGGGCGGCCAGGTCACCGCGTTGATGGCCCGGCTGGACTCCCTGGCGGGCCGTGGTGAGGTCAAGGAGGCACTGGCCCGCCAACTGTCGAGCCTGCTGACATCACCCCGACGTGGTGGAGAGGAGGGGGAGGACCGGCGCTCACGCCACCTGGTGTTCTCCGGCCGGACCGGGACCGGGCGTTCCACCGTGGCCGGTCTGTACGGTGAACTCCTCGCCGCCCTGGGGCTGGCCGCGCGCGGACATTCGGTACGGCTGCGGGCCGAGGACCTGGTGGATCGGGGGCGCCCCTCCAAGGAGGCGCTGGCGGCCTTCGAACGAGCACGAGGCGGGGTGCTGTCGGTTCTCCTGCCGGAATCGGGAGGTTCCGGGGGAACCGGACTCGGTCAGGAGACGGCCGACGTCCTCGGCGGTCTGATGCGGACCCACCACGACGACGTCGCGGTGGTCCTGACCGGCGATCCCGAGTCGGTGGCGTCCCTGATGCGGGCCGGTCTTCGCCTGGCGGAGCGGTTCGCCGGACTGGTGGAGTTCGCGCCCTACAAGACCGACGAACTGGTGGAGGTCTTCGCGGCGATGGCCGAGGAGACCGGTCTGCGGTTGCCGAAACGGACCCGAGAGGCGCTGGCGGACCTGATCGGAGCGCCGACGGACGGGTTCGCCGAACGCGGCGGGATCGAGGTCCGCGCGCTCTTCGAGGAGTGTGTGGCGCGCCAGACGCGGCGGATCGAGGCCGCGGCCCACGGGGGCGAGATCCCCGAGGTGGCCGAACTCCAGACCCTGCTTCCCGAGGACCTGCCGCAGGGTTGGGGGAGCGGCGACTGACGCTCTGGACCGCTCCCGGCCTCTTGGTCCAATGATTACTCCGTGTGTGTCGGCGTTGAGCCTGCCGTGTCCGAAGTGTGGGTAGGTGGGCGATATGAGTCTGATGTTCATGTTGTTCGCCCTGATGGGCGCGGTGGTGGTTCTGGGCGTCGGATCCTACGTCCTACGAGGGGTGCTCGCCCGGATGGAGACGCGCCACGCGCTTCCCGAGCCGGAACCCCCGCCGCGAGCCGGCCCCAAGGAGGTCGTGGGCGGTTACGTTCCGGCGCAGCGTGATCCCGACGAGCTGCCCGCGGGGCTGCGCGCACGGGTACGCAACCTGATGGTCCTGGGGCATACCGACGAGGCGCTCGGTCTGGTCGCCTCGCACCTGGGCGGTGACCAGGCGCGCGCCCGCCGGGTGCTGCGACGTCTGGACGGGGGAGGGCGCCCGGCGCTGGAATCCTGAGGCGGTCGTCGGAGCGGTCAGATGTCCGGTCGGCTTTGCCAACGGGCCCAGACGGCGGTGGCGACGAAGAGGACGCCGCCGAGCAGTGCGAGCCAGAACAGGCCTTCGATCAGAGTGCCGACGATGGCGAGGATCAACCAGATCGCGAGCAGGGCGAGGACGAAGTACACCATGGGGCTCCCTGTGCGGTCATGTGGTCCGATGATCACCTACCCCACCGGTCGAGGACTGAAGCGCCGCCGCCGTGACCTGTGAGGACGGTGCCCCGTGGTGTCCGTTACGTCGCGTTGCCCCTGTGATCGGTGTGTGCGGTTGCCGACTTCTGGGGAAGGGAGGGTCATGAGTCTGGAAGAGGCATCACGTCAGCTGGAAGCCGCGATCCATGATGCGCGAGTGGCCTTCGACTGCATCCTCCTTGAGGAGTTGGACCGCGCGCACACCAACGCCATCACCGCCAGAGCGGCGGTGGACGCGGCGGAGCAGGCCATTCGGGTGGAGTTCGAACGCCGCCAGGCCGAGAAGGACGACAAGACGGACAAGGCCGGTTCGGGGTCCACGGAGAAGAAACCGGACTAGGGAATCGGACCGATTCACCCGGAGGTTATCGAACATACTTTCGAACAATGGGTATGCTGGGGGGCATGCCCGATCAGTCCCTGACGCCGGACTGGCCCGTGAGTGTGCACCCACCCGGGTCGGACTCCTTCGAGCAGACGGCCCTGGAGTGGTTGTTCGACCACGTGCCCGCCGACTACCGGTTGCACGGAGTCCTGCGCCGCCATCCCGTCGCTCTCTCCCGCCTGGCCCGCCAGTACGTCTCGGCGACGTTGGAGGCGGCCAGGGAGGGATATCGAACGGCCCGGGTGGACCTGCGTGGTCACCTGCCCCCGCACGCTCTCGACCAGGTCATGAGCGCCTACCTCGCCGAGGGTCGGCGCACGGCCGGGCTCCTCCGCTCCGTCGAGGCCGTGGACGAGGCCCTGCGCGCGGCCGGAACCGGGCGTTCCGATGGCGACTGAGGCGACCCCACGCCGCCCGAACTCCGGTTCAGGCGGTGACCCGTACCAGGATCGCGACCTCCTCACCGGTGTTCACCAGGTGCCGGCCTCCCCGCGTGCCACCGCCCACCACACGGGCCCGGCCCGAGGTCAGTTCCGCGGCCGACAGCATCTGACCGTCGGTGTCGGAGGTGATCAGGTGGGCGCGTCCGCTGACCAGGTACAGCGCCTCCAGGGTGTGCGCATTCTCGGCGCGCGGAGAGGGCCCGGCGATGAAGCCGTTGGGCTCCAGGGCCACGGACGTGACCCGGAAGCGCCCACGGACCAGGCGGCGGACGCTGCGCGGGGCGGGCTGCCAGCTCCCTCGGCGGGTCGGCCAGAGGGTCGGGCGCAGCGCGGTCGCGGCGTCCCTGGCGGCGACGACCACCTGTCCGAGAGTGGGCAGGCGGCGAGCGCCCAGGTGGGCGTAGCCGGAGGTGCGTCCGGCGTCCACGACGTCGCCGATCCCGTCCAGGGACACGGTCGCGGTGCGTTGTCGGGGGGCGTGCTCGGTCGGAACGCGAGGGGCGGTGGCCGGCGCGGAGGTCTGCTGCGGCATCGTGAGAGGATCCTTCACGTGTGCGTGATCACCGGTGTGGTGGGCGATCACGGGAAAGTCGTCATGGGGCCCGGGAGGTCCCGGAACGGTGGGGTCGATGCCTCCGAACGCGCGTTCGGAGAGGAAGATCACCCAAGCGAAGACCCGTCACGGCCGTCTCACGTCGAAGGACGGGGGCCGATCACGGGCCGGTCGTGCGGGGTCGGTGGAATCCGTCCCCTCGACTGCGACTCAGTGACGACAACACGGACACGCCGCACAAGCCTGCAGGCAGGAGGCCCCGTTGGGGGCCGTACGAGCCGAGGCGACGGTGCGGGTGCGCGGATACATGGCAGTAAGGAGATCAGCAAAGCCGGTGGTGAGTCAAGCGGACACCGGAAGACGAGCGCGTCGAACCGCTCACGCCGGAGACGTACCGGGCATGTTGCGGGTGGCGTCCCGTGGTGGTGACATGTGGAGCCCGGGAGAACGGCGTTCTCGCCGCTTCGGGCCCCACCTCCCAGAACAGCCGTAGTGACAGGAGTGGCAGTGCAGCCGTCCGTTCCCAGAGGGCAGCCTTGAACCCCGAGGCGCAGGGACTGTGGGCGCGTGTGCTGGTACGGGCCGTCGTCGTGGCCGCCACCGGGGTGATGGCGCTGGGTTTCCTCGGCGTGGAGGCGGCACTGCTCATCTGCTTCCTGTGCGTGCTCACCTACGTGCTCCTGTGGCTGCGGGCCAGGTACGGGAGCTTCCTCTTCGCGGGGGGCGAGAGACCGTCGCCGGAACCGGACTCCGAATCGGAACCGGGAGGCGGGGAGGAACCGGGTGGCTCGGACGGCGCCGGCGGCCCTCCGAACCCCCGAAGACCCATCGACGACGCCTGAGACCCCCACCGAGGTCGGACTTCGCGCGGTTTCCCGAGCTCCGCGCCATGGGCCGGATTCGAGGGAAGGCCGCCGTGTCTTTCCACGAACCGGAGAGCGCCGAGCGGCGCGCGGCGTAGATTCTAGGTCTATGACGGACCAGGACCTTCTGCACGACCTGCGTTCCGGTCGCGCGTGCCCGGCCGGCGTCTACGCTCGTCTCCTCGACGCCTACGGGGAGGAGTTGTACCGGTACTGCGTCCTGGTCCTACGCGATCGGGACACCGCGCACGTCGTGCTGCGGGACACCCTGATCGTGGCCAGGGCGCACAGCGTCCGCCTACGGGACTCCGCGCGGTTGGGGGAGTGGCTGCACGCGTTGGCCGAGGTGGAGTGCGGCCGCCACCGTGCCTGCGGGGCGGGTGGGGAGAGGATCGCTCGTCCGACCCTCGCGGGGCCCCACGGTCTGGTCCGGGTCCGTGTGCTCAACGGTCTGACCCGCCCCGAACTCGACGGATACCGGTCCCACGTCGCGGTCCGCGCCGACCAGTTCGGTCATGACGGCTTCCCCCTTCGACAGGGGGCGCGCAACAGCCTGCGCGGAGTGGTGTTCTCGATCCCCACGCCACAGGCGCTGATGCTGCTGGGCGTGTTGCTCCTGCTCCTGCTCCTGCCGCTGGGGACCGACTGAGGAACGAGGAACAGGGTTCCCCGGACACGAGCAGGCCCGGTGAGTCCACCTCACCGGGCCAGATCAGGTGCCGAGACGTGCGTCGGTCACTTGCCCTCGTTGGTGATGTGCGAGGAGTCCCCGTGCACACCGGCCTCTTCGGCGCGCTTCACCGACGCGATGATCTCCTGCTCGGCCTCGTGGCGGCCGACCCAGCTGGCGCCCTCGACGGACTTGCCCGGCTCCAGGTCCTTGTACACGGTGAAGAAGTGTTCGATTTCGAGACGCTCGAACTCGTTGACGTGGTGAATGTCACGCAGGTGCTCCTGGCGCGGGTCCGTCGCCGGGACGCACAGCAGCTTGTCGTCACCACCGGCCTCGTCGCGCATCCGGAACATGCCGATGGCGCGGGCGCGGATGAGGCAGCCGGGGAAGGTCGGGGCCTTGAGCAGGACGAGTGCGTCCAGCGGGTCACCGTCCTCACCGAGCGTTCCCTCTACGAAGCCGTAGTCGGCGGGGTAGGTGGTGGAGGTGAACAGCATGCGGTCGAGACGGATACGACCGGTCTCGTGGTCCACCTCGTACTTGTTGCGCTCCCCCTTGGGGATCTCGATCGTAACGTCGAATTCCATGCTGATCTCGGCTCCCAATGCGACTAATGTCGCCGTATAACAACAACGTCAGACCGCGACACCGAAGGAAGGGCAGGTGCCCCGGGTGCGACGGGTACGAGGCGAGGCGATCCTCGCGCTGGCCCTGCTCAACATATTCGTGCTGATCACCGGGTTCGTCGCCTTGGACGTGATCGAGGCACGACCGCTGCCGGCGGTGCCCAACCCCGTCACGCACGCCGACGGCGTGGCGGCGGTTGCACCCGCGGCTCCGACTCCGGTGGACCCGGAACGGGTCGCGGACGTTCTTGATGATCCCATGTCGTCGTCCGGGCTCGAGGAGGGCCTCTCCGGTTACGTGGTCGACGGATCGACCGGGGAGACACTCTTCGAACGGGACGCCGACGCCGCGGTGACCCCGGCGTCGACGACGAAGATCGCCACGGCCGTCACCGTCCTGGACACCGTCGGCCCCGACCACGTTCTACGGACCGAGGCATACCTCGATCCCGCGGAGAACCGTGTGGTGCTCCGTGGTGGGGGCGACGCGACTTTGACCGTGACCGCCGACTCCGCAGCTTACCCACAGGTAGCGACCCTGGAGGAGCTCGCGTCCGACACCGCCGCCTCCCTCGCCGAGCAGGGCGTGGACACCGTGAAGATCGGCTATGACGACTCTCTCTTCACCGGCTCGGACACCGGGCCGGGGTGGAAGCCCAACTACGTGACCGAGGGCAGCACCGCCACCATCCACGCGTTGCTCGTCGACCAGGGCAGGGTCGAACCGGACGTGTCCACCCGTGTGCCCGACCCACCACGGGCCGCCGCCGAGGCCTTCGCCGACCAACTGGAGCGGGCCGGACTCACCGTCGAGGGCGACCCGAGGGAGGCCGAATCCGTCGGCGAACCGGTGGCCTCGGTGGACTCCGCTCCGGTGAGTTCCCTCGTCGAGTTCATGATGTTGGCCAGCGACAACAACATGGCCGAGGCCCTGGGCCGCGTGGCCGCCCTGGAGTCGGGGGCGGAGGCGAGCTTCACCGGTGCTTCCGAGACCACTCACCGTGTCATGGACGACCTCGGTATCGACGGGGTCGACCTGGCGGACAACAGCGGTCTGAGCACCGAGAACCGCATCACCCCGCGGGCCCTCGTCCAGCTGCTCAAAGCAGCCGGCGAGCACCCCGAACTCAACGCGACCCTCACGGGGCTGCCCACCGCGCACTCCACCGGCACGCTCGCCGGTCGCTACTCCGAGTACTCCACCTCGCACCACGCGGCCGGCATGGTCCGGGGCAAGACCGGGACGCTCGACGGCGTCAGCACACTCGCCGGCACCATCCACGACCAGGAGGGCAACGCGTTCGTGTTCGCCTTCATGGCCAACGACGAGGCCGCCACCGGGCCGGCCTTGGACACCCTCGCCGCCGCCCTCGCCGAGTGCGGCTGTTCGTGAGGTCGTCGGCGGGCCCCAGGGTGGGATCCACCGTGGGGCCCGCCCGCTGATGGGCGATTCGCTCGGGTTCGTTTCGGCTCACCTCAGGGCGATCCCGGGGTCTGCCCTGAATTCGATCCCTGATCCCCGTGCCACCGGGCGTCCCGTGGGTAGGCTGGCGATGTGACTGTGATCGACTGGGACGTAGCCGTCAACACCGGTGTCCGCCTCGTGCGCCCTGGGCCGCAGGTGGATCTGGCCGACGCACGGCAGGCCGTCGCGCAGTTGCGCGACCTCTCCTCTGTGGCGGCCGGGCACGTGCGCGACTTCACCGGTATGAACCCCCTCGAACCCTCGGGTCCCGCGACCATCGTGGACAGACCCGGGTGGATTCGAGCCAACGTCAACGGGTTCCGGGTGGTGCTCGAACCCGTACTCGAACAGATGGGCGCCGATCGGCTGAACAAGAGCCCGGCCGGGAACCTGGCCGGCGCGGTCGGTTCACGTGTGACCGGGATGCAGCTCGGCGCCGTCCTGTCCTACCTGGCGGGGAAGGTCCTCGGCCAGTACGAGCTCTTCCTGCCACCGGACCCGAACGGCCACTCGCCGACCGGGCGACTGACCCTGGTGGCGCCCAACATCGTCAACACCGAACGCGAGTTGGACGTCGACCCTCGCGACTTCCGACTGTGGGTCTGCCTGCACGAGGAGACCCACCGGATGCAGTTCACGGCCACGCCGTGGCTGCGCGACCACGTCCAGCAGCTCATGCAGGAACTCCTGCTGTCCACGGAGATGGACGCCTCCGACCTCATCGACCGGCTCCGGCAGGCCGGTGAGGCCGTGGCCGAAGCCGTGCGGGGCGGCGAGGGGAACCTCCTCACCGCGTTCCAGACCCCGGAACAGAACGAGCTCATGGATCGGGTCACCGCGGTCATGAGCCTGGCCGAGGGGCACGGGGACTACGTGATGGACGCGGTCGGTCCCGAGGTCGTGCCCTCGGTCGAGACCATCCGGGCCCGCTTCCAGAAGCGGCGCGAGGGGGGCAACCCGCTCGACCGGATCATGCGCCAGCTCCTGGGCATGGACATGAAGATGAAGCAGTACGAGGAGGGCGCGACCTTCGTCCGACAGGTGGTCGCCCAGGTCGGCATGGCCGAGTTCAACAAGGTGTGGACCTCGCCCGAGACCCTGCCCACCATCGAGGAGATCCGTAATCCCTCGACGTGGATCGAACGGGTCGTGCGCCCCGCCGCCATCAGCGAGTGAGCGGTCCGCCCCCCGCCGTGGCCGCCGTTCGCTCGGCGGTCCGGCGGGTGCTGTCCGCTCTGCCGGCCGACACCACCGCGCTCGCGGCCTGTAGCGGCGGAGCGGACTCGTTGGCCCTGGCCGGGGCGCTCGCCTTCGAGGCGCCTCGGATGGGGCGCGCGGCGGGCGCCGTCACCGTGGACCACGGACTCCAGGAGGGCTCGGCCGAACGGGCCGAAGGGGTCGCCAAGGTGTTGCGCGGGATCGGCCTCGACCCCGTGGACGTGGCCACCGTGCGGGTGGCCGGCTCGGGCGGTCCCGAGGCCGCCGCCAGAAGGGCCCGCTATGACGCCCTGGACACGGCCGTACGGGAGCACGCTCCCGCGGTGGTGCTGCTCGGACACACCCTCGACGACCAGGCGGAGACGGTCCTGCTCGGACTGGCCCGCGGCTCGGGGGCCCGTTCCCTGGCGGGGATGTCCGCCTCCTCCGGGCCCTATCGTCGTCCCCTGCTGGAACTGGACCGGGCCACGGTCCGTGCGGCGTGCCGGCTCATGGACCTGAGCCCTTGGGAGGACCCGCACAACCACGACCCGCGGTTCGCCCGATCCCGGGTACGGCATGAGGCGCTTCCCGCCCTGGAACGGACGCTCGGCCCCGGGATCACGGCGGCCCTGGCACGTACCGCGACGATGCTCCGGGCCGACGCCGACACCCTGGACGACCTCGCCGCCACGCTGTACGACCGTGCGCTGGAGGCGGCCTCCGGTGCGGAGGGCCTGGCCGTCGGACCGCTGGAGGAGGCCGACACCTCACTGCGTACCCGCGTGCTGCGCCGTGCCGCGCTCGACGCCGGCTGTCCGGCCACCGACCTCACCGCCCGCCACGTACGCGAGCTCGAACGGTTGATCACGGAGTGGCGTGGCCAGGCCCACATCGACCTGCCCGGTGGCGTTCGTGGCCGCCGCACGGCCGGTCGCATCCACTTCGTTCACTGAAGTCGGCCCGTCGCGGGCGGTGACCCTGCCCTCTTGTGTCGCGGTCCGGCGCTGTCGCCACGTTCGGCACGTTTATCCTGGTTGCCGCAAACGGGGAATCCAGCAGCGAGGACAGTGAGCGTGGACGCTAAGGACATGGGCCAAGACCTGGAGAAGGTTCTGGTCACCGAGGAAGAGATCAATGCGCGTCTGGCCGAGCTGGGCGCGCGGATCGACGCGGACTACGCGGGCCGGGACCTGCTGATCGTCGGTGTGCTCAAGGGTGCCGTCATGGTCATGGCCGACCTGGCCCGAGTACTGCACACCTCGGTCTCGATGGACTGGATGGCGGTGTCCTCCTACGGAGCGGGCACCACGTCCTCGGGTGTGGTGCGCATCCTCAAGGACCTGGAGACCGACATCAAGGACCGTGACGTCCTGATCGTCGAGGACGTCATCGACTCCGGGCTGACCCTCTCCTGGCTGGTGGGCAACCTGCGTTCGCGCGGCCCGAAGTCGGTCGAGGTCTGCACCATGGTCCGCAAGCCGCTGGCCTTCGACGTCGACCTCGACGTCAAGTACATCGGTTTCGACCTGCCCAACGAGTTCATCGTCGGTTACGGACTGGACTACGCGGAGAAGTACCGGAACCTTCCGTTCATCGGCACCCTCGCTCCGCACGTCTACGAGAACTAGCCCGATCCCCGCCCGCGCGACCGTGTCATGGCCCACGCGGGCGGGGCTCGGGAACAACGGAACGGGTCGTCGTCGTTGCTTCCATGACGGCTCGCGTCCGGCCTCAGCGGTGTGCCCGCCCGGCGCGGCGAGGTGTACCGTCGAATATCCCGGCGTCAGCGCGGGGAGCACGTGTCCGATAGGTCCTGCTCCGGACAGTCCTCTGGGGCGGGCGGCCTGGTCTGGAGGGACGGACCCGACAGGGTTCCGCTCACATGAATCTGAAGCGTATTTTCCGCGGCCCGTGGATTTGGATCCTGGTCGTCGCCCTCATGCTCGTCATCGGCTTCCGCGTGTTCGACGTCGGTGGAGGCCCACAGCCGGAGGAAGCCGACATCTCCGAGGTCTACCGGCTCATCGAGCAGGACGAGGTCGAGGATGCCGAGATCGTCGATCGTGATCAGCGCATCGAGCTGACCACCGTCGACGGCGAGATCCTGGAGGCCTACTGGGTCGAAGGCCAGGGCATGGAACTGGCCACCCTGCTCCAGGAGTCGAGCCAGAACCCGGACGGCGCGCTGAAGGACTACAAGGTCTCCGTCGCCACCACCCCGGTCTGGACGACCGCGCTGTTCAGCCTCCTGCCGCTGATCATCATCATCGTCATCTTCTGGTTCATCTTCAGCCAGATGCAGGGCGGCGGCTCCCGCGTGATGAACTTCGGCAAGTCCAAGGCCAAGCTCATCACCAAGGACACGCCCAAGAACACCTTCGACGACGTCGCCGGGGCCGACGAGGCCATCGAGGAACTCCACGAGATCAAGGAGTTCCTGCAGAGCCCGGAGAAGTTCCAGTCGATGGGCGCCAAGATCCCCAAGGGCGTCCTGCTCATGGGCCCGCCCGGTACCGGTAAGACGCTGCTGGCCCGAGCCGTCGCCGGTGAGGCCGGGGTGCCGTTCTACTCCATCTCCGGTTCGGACTTCGTCGAGATGTTCGTCGGCGTCGGCGCCTCCCGCGTGCGGGACCTGTTCGAGCAGGCCAAGGCGAACGCGCCCGCGATCATCTTCATCGACGAGATCGACGCCGTCGGCCGCCACCGCGGCGCCGGCATGGGCGGCGGTCACGACGAGCGCGAGCAGACCCTCAACCAGATGCTGGTCGAGATGGACGGCTTCGACGTCAAAGGCGGCGTCATCCTCATCGCCGCCACCAACCGGCCCGACATCCTCGACCCGGCGCTGCTGCGTCCGGGCCGCTTCGACCGCCAGGTCGTCGTGGACCGTCCCGACCTGGACGGCCGTCGCGACATCCTTGAGGTGCACTCCAAGGGCAAGCCGATGGCCGACGACGTCGACTTCGCGGTCATCGCTCGCCAGACCGCAGGGATGACCGGTGCCGACCTGGCCAACGTCATCAACGAGGGCGCCCTGCTGTCCGCGCGCGCGGACAAGAAGGTCATCACCCACGCGATCCTGGAGGAGGCCATCGAACGTGTGATGGCCGGCCCCGAGCGCAAGTCCCGGGTGATGTCGGACCGTGAGAAGAAGGTCATCGCCTACCACGAGGGCGGTCACGCCCTGGTCGGGCACGCGCTGCCCAACGCCGACCCGGTGCACAAGATCACGATCCTGCCGCGCGGTCGCGCCCTCGGTTACACCATGTCGGTGCCGACCGAGGACAAGTTCCTCACCTCGCGTTCGCAGATGATGGACCAGCTGGCCATGATGCTCGGTGGTCGCGCCGCCGAGGAGCTCGTCTTCCACGAGCCCACCACCGGCGCGAGCAACGACATCGACAAGGCCACCGACCTGGCCCGCAACATGGTCACCGAGTACGGCATGAGCGAGCGCCTGGGCGCCCGCAAGTTCGGTTCCGCCAACAGCGAGCCGTTCCTGGGCCGCGAGATGTCGCACGCCCGCGAGTACTCCGAGGAGATCGCCTCCATCATCGACGAGGAGGTGCGTCGCCTCATCGAGTCGGCGCACGATGAGGCCTACGAGGTCCTCGTCGAATACCGGGACGTTCTCGACGACCTGGTCCTGCAGCTGTTGGAGCGGGAGACGCTCACCAAGGACGAGGTGTTGGCGGTCTTCGCCCCCGTCCGTAAGCGTCCCTCGCGCGGTTCCTACACCGGCTACGGCAAACGTCAGCCCTCCAACCGGCCGCCGGTGCGCTCCAAGAAGGAGATGACCCCACTCAACGGCGCCGAGGTGCAGGGATCGGAGTTCAATGGTCGGCTCCCCGAGGGAGTCGGCAACGAAGGAGAACAGGCGTGAGCGACCTTCCCTCCAGACCCGTGGATCGTGAGCGGATCGCCCGCGCGGTCCGTGAGATCCTCATCGCCATCGGGGAGGACCCCGACCGTGACGGGCTCGTCAAGACCCCCGATCGTGTCGCCAGGGCCTACGAGGAGCAGTTCTCGGGTCTGGGCCAGAAGCCGGGTGACGTGCTCACCACGGTCTTCGAGGCCGACCACGAGGAGATGGTCCTGGTCAAGGACATCGAGCTCTACTCGACGTGCGAGCACCACCTCGTGCCGTTCTACGGGGTGGCCCACGTGGGTTACATACCGGGAGTGGACGGCCGCATCACCGGCCTGAGCAAGCTCGCCCGCCTCGTGGACGTCTACGCCCGCAGGCCGCAGGTGCAGGAGCGGCTGACCGGTCAGGTCTCCGACGCCATCATGGACCACCTGGACCCGCGCGGCGTGATCGTGGTGGTCGAGGCGGAACACCTGTGCATGACCATGCGCGGGGTGCGCAAACCCGGTGCCAAGACGGTCACCTCCGCGGTGCGAGGGATATTCCGCAGCAGCGACCGTACTCGGTCCGAGGCCATGAGTCTCATCCTCGACCGGGGCTGAGACCGGGACCGAACCGTCCCGAGGGCCGGTCGCGACGAGTCGGCGTCGGGTCGGCCTGTGCGGCCGGTCCGGGGCGACCCGGAGAACACCTTCACAGGGGCCGGGGGCGGTGTGCCCCCGGCCCCTACGCGTACGCGTAGGGTGAAACGCATGGCGCCGAAACACACACTTCCAGGACTGCCCGACCGCGGGCGGTGCCTGGTCATGGGGGTCGTCAACGTCACCCCCGACTCCTTCTCCGACGGCGGATCCTGGTTCGATCCCGAACGCGCGATCGAACACGGTCTGCGGCTGGTCGAAGAGGGAGCCGACATCATCGACGTGGGCGGTGAGTCCACCCGGCCCGGCGCCCAACGTGTGGGCGCCGCCGAGGAACTGCGCCGCGTCGAACCGGTCGTGCGGGAACTCGCCTCCCGCGGGATCGCGGTCAGCGTCGACACCATGCGGGCCGAGGTGGCCGAGCGCGCGGTCGAGGCCGGCGCGGTCCTGGTCAACGACGTCAGCGGTGGGTTGGCCGACCCCGAGATGGCACGACTGGTCGCATCTTCCGGTGTCGCCTACGTGTTGATGCACTGGCGTGGGCATAGTCATGACATGCAGAGCCGTGCCGTGTACACGGATGTCGTCCAGGAGGTCCTCGATGAGCTCCGCGACCGTATGGAGGCCATGATCAGTGCAGGAGTCGACCCCGGCCAGATCGTTCTGGACCCGGGACTGGGATTCTCCAAACGCCCCGAACAGGCGCACAACTGGGCGCTGCTCCAGCACCTCGAACGGTTCCACGAACTGGGCCGTCCGGTGCTGGTCGCCGGTTCCCGCAAACGCTTCCTGAGCCGACTGCTCGGTGACGCCAAGGGCGAGGATCGCCCCTTCGTCGACTGTGACGCGGCCACCGCCGCGGTGACGACCCTGTCCGCGGATCGGGGCGCGTGGGCGGTACGCGTACACGACGTCCGTCCCAACGCCGACGCCGTACGCGTGGCGGCCGCCTGGTCCGACGGTGGCCGTGGGCTCGACGAGGGCCGTTCCGAGCCCTTGGTCCGGGGTGGCCTGTGAAGTCCCGCCAGGAGGTCATGGAGAGCGTCGCCGAGGCCAACTCCCAGTTCTACAGCGCCATCGAGAACGGCGACATCGACCTGATGGGCGCGGTGTGGGCCGAGGAGTACGAGGCCCCGGACCTGGTGTGCGTCAACCCCGGCTGGCCGCTGCTGCGCGGTCGTACCGAGATCATGCGCGCCTGGTCCCTGATCATGGCCAACGTCACCTACATCCAGTACGTGCTCACCGAGACGCACATCGGGGTGGGCGGTGACATCGCCATGGTCACGTGTGAGGAGAACGTGCTGACGGCCGAGGACGGCAGTCCCGGGTTCGTCGCGGGCGGGCAGGTGGTCACCACCAACCTGTTCGTCGACACCGAGCAGGGGTGGCGGTTGTGGTCGCACCACGCCTCGCCGGTCCTGATGGAGGAGGACGAACCGGAGGGCGAGGACTGATGTCGGACCGCATCGCGCTCCGTGGACTGCGGGCCCGGGGCAACCACGGCGTGTTCGACTTCGAGCGTCGTGAGGGCCAGGACTTCGTGGTCGACGCCGTGCTGTACCTGGACACGAGTTCGGCCGCGGTCAGCGACGACGTCGGAGACACCGTGCACTACGGGCTGCTCGCCGACCGTCTCGTCGCGATCGTCACCGGCGAACCGGTCAACCTGATCGAGACGCTGGCCGAACGGCTCGCCGCCGAGTGCATGGTCGAGTCGCTCGTGGAGGGGGTCGAGTTGACCGTGCACAAGCCGTCGGCGCCGATCGAGCACGAGTTCGAGGACGTCTCGGTCACGGTGACCCGTGGGAAGCGGGGTGCGTGGTGACCCGTGCCGTACTCGCCCTGGGTTCCAACCTGGGGGACCGCCACGCCACCCTGCGGGGGGCCGTGGAGGCGCTGTCGTCCGGGCCGGGGGCGCCCACGCCCGTCGCGCTCTCGCCGGTCTACGAGACCGCCCCGGTGGGGGGACCCGAACAGGACGCGTACCTGAACGCCGTCCTGGTCGTCGACTTCGACGGCACCGCCCGGGAACTGCTGGAGCGCGCACAGGCGGCCGAACGCGACTTCGATCGGGTCCGAGAGGTGCGGTGGGGTCCGCGCACGCTGGACGTGGACGTGATCGCCTTCGGGGACACCGTCGACGACGATCCGGTCCTGACGTTGCCGCACCCGCGCGCCCACCTGCGCGCGTTCGTGCTGCGCCCCTGGTTGGACGCCGATCCCGCGGCGGTCGTGCCCGGCCGGGCGCCGGTGGCGACGCTGCTCGCCGACGTGGAGGACGCCGACACCACCGGGGAACAGAAGCTGACGCGACGCGACGACCTTGCCCTGCGGCTTCCGGGGGAGGCGGATCGCTGATGTCCGATGACGGCGGGGGCACGCTCTCCCCGACCGGGTGGCGTGTCCCGTCCGTCCTGGCGGCCCTCGGGGCCCTGGTGGGCCTCTTCGTCGCCAACTCGCTGTCCGGGCTGCCACTGATCCCGTGGTCGGCGATCCCGACCCTGTTGCTGCTGGCCTTCGCCGAGTCCTACACGGCGGGGCGGACCGCGCGGCGCATTCGACGCGAGCCGGGGACCGAACCCATCGAACCGCTCAGCGCCGCCCGCCTACTGGCCCTGGCCAAGGCGAGCGCCCTGTTCGCGTCGATGGCCGCGGGCTTCTTCGCGGGCATGGCCCTGTCGATCACCGAACGACTGGACCTGCCCACGCATCGCGAGGCCTTCCTGGTCTCGGTGGGCACCGCCCTGGCCGCCGGCCTGCTCCTGGCCGCCGCGCTGTACCTGGAGCACGCCTGCCGGGTCCCCGACGACGACGGCGAGGACGACACCGACGACACGCCGCGGGCCGGCTGAACATCCGTTGTTCGCTGCGCGCCTTCACCGACCCTTGCGCGCTGATGGTTGACTGAGGCCGTGGAGACCAGTGAATCGACACCCGAGACCGAGTCCGAGACGGGATCGACGAAAGTGGAGCGGCCCCTGGACGTGGCCTTCGCCGCGCCCGAGGGTCTGCTCTGGCGGCGTATCCCACCGGCGTTGGCCTGGTACCGACGGCTGGTGACCACGGCGGGATGCCTGGTCGCCGGGGTGGGTGGCGGCGTGCTGCTGTTCATGTGGGGCCGTCCGCTGTGGGCCGGGATCTGGGCCGCTCTCGCCCTGGTCGTCGCGGTCGGCATGTGGTTCCTCGCGGGTCGGTTCCAACGCTCCTGGGGCTACACCGAGGCGCCGGCCGAGTTGTATCTGACCTACGGGGTGTTCGTTCGGCAACTCGTGGTGGTGCCCTACGGCCGGATGCAGGTCGTGGACGTCACCACCGACCTGCTCGAACAGGCGTTGGGGATCGCGACGGTGCGTGTGCGCACCGCGGCGAGCACCGCGGACGCGCGGGTGGTCGGGCTCCCGTTGGCCGATGCCGTCCAGTTGCGCGACCGGCTCGCCGCGCGCAGCGAGAGTTTCTCCACGGGGTTGTAAGTGCACGGATCGCCTCAGCAGGAACCAGGGTGGGCGCCGCCGGGAGGTGGGGCGCACCGGCCGCCGCAGGGCCCTGTGCAGGGCCCGCCTCCCGGCGGCCCCTACCAAGGGCCGCCCCAGGGGCCGCGCTCGAACCCGTACCAAGGTCCGTACCCGGGGCAGCACCAAGGCGCGCGTCCACCGGGGCCCGCGCCCTATCCACCGCAGCCGGGCCCCTACCCGCGTTTCCAGGGGCCGGCCATGCCGGCGGGGCTCAGGTGGGGGCCGCCGCTACCGCCGCCGCCTCCCAAGGACGACATCACCACCGGAGTGTTCCGGGCGCACTGGATGATCATCCCGTTGCAGATCATCGCGGTGACGCTGGTGTTCGTCGCGTTGATCGGGCCGATCCTGGTGATGTTCGGGTTCGCCTGGGTGCTGTTCATGGCGCTGGCCGTGCTGTTCGGCTCCTTCGCCTACGCGTTGCCCTCCTGGTGGTACGGCACCTTCGGGCTCCGAGAGGACCACCTGGTGGTGCACACGGGGCTGGTCCTGCGCAGCGCCAGGGAGATTCCGCTGAGTCGGCTCCAGGCGGTGGACGTGGTCCAGCCGTTGCTGATGCAGGTGTTCGGGATGGCGGAACTGCGCGTCGAACTGGCCGGCGGAGACGGTAGCGCCATCCGGTTGCGCTGTCTGCCCAAGGGCGTCGCGGAGCGGATGCGGGCGGCGGTGCTCGCCCACGCGGCGGGGCTTCCCGGCCGCGCTCCGCAGGCCCCGGAGTGGCCGTTCTACCGCCTGCCCTTCCCCCTGTTGCTGGGGGCGTTGACCTTCAGGGTGCCGATCCTGGTCTCCTTCATCCTGCTGCTCATGCTGGCCACGGCGTTCGTGGTCTTCCTGGAGCCGGGTGTGTTGGGCGCGGTGGTGCCGCTCGCGTTGGGGCTGCTGCGCTACTACTGGGGCCCGCTGGCGCGGTACACGGACTTCTACGCGTCGTTGTCCTCGGACGGGCTGAGGCTGCGCTACGGCATGTTCCAGCGTCGGATGCAGACCGTCCCGCCCGGCCGGGTACAGGCGGTGCGGATCGTGGAACCGATGCTGTGGCGGGCACTCGGGGTGGCCCGGGTGGAGGCGACCGTCGCGGGATACGCGGGGGCTCGACAGGGCGACTCAGCGGACCTGCTGCCGGTGGCGCCGCGGTCCAGGGCGTTCACGTTGGTGAACGAGGTCTTCCCCGGGAGCGAGGCGGCGGTGGTGCCGCTGGTGGCCGACCGGGGGCGGTCGACGGGCGCGGCCGGGGTGGACGAGCGGTTGTTCGTGAGCGTGCGCGGCGTGTTCTGTCGGGTCACGGAGATCGTCCCGGTGGAGCGGATGCAGACGCTGCGGCTCTCCGCCGGGCCGATCGCCCGCCTGCGAGGTCGGGTCACCGTCGACGTGGACACGCCTCCGGGGCCGGTGTCGGCGCGCGCGACCGACCGGGACGCGGTGGAGGGCCGTCGTTTCCTGGACGCCTTGGCCGAGGCCGGCAGGCGCGCACGGGTGCCCTCCGCGGGCACGGAACGGTGGGCGACCCGGGCGACCATGCACGCGGAATCCGGGCAGAGGGAGCACTCGGGCGAGGAAGTGGAGGTTTCTTCGGATGACACCCCCGAGACGTGAGTGTGGTGTGTGTCACATGAAGGGCTGTAAGTGGCTGTAGTTGTGGGTTGCATGTCCGACATGTCTGATCGCAACGGGTGATATTTCCTGGTCACGGGCCATGAAAGCTTCGGGTTTCTGGTCACGCTCGGCGGCTGAGTATGGCTAAATGGTGTCTGAACACGGGGAGTGTTCACTGTCATACACATCGTCAATGGTTTCGACCGTTTGGCGCCCCCCGCCAAACGGTCCTGACGGGAGATATTCATGCTGAAGAAGGCCTTCGCCGTTACCGCCATCACCGCCGCCGCTGCCGGCGTCCTCTTTGCCGGGTCCCCGGCCATGGCCAACAGCAACGCGTTCACCTCCGGCAACGGTGGCATCCTGAGCGGCAACCAGCTCATCGCCGACCTCGACGTGCCGGTCAACGTCTGCGGCAACTCGATCGCCATCCTGGGTGTCTCCGGCGCCAACTGCGTCGACTCCGGTGCCACCGTGAAGAACTAGTTCGGGTCACCGAACCGACCCGACTCGGGCGGGCTGAACGGCCGGAAGGCGCCTTCCGCCGAACCGCCCTCGGGTCCCTGGCTTCATCGCGTCAAGCGCCATCCCGTGACGACGGGGTGGCGCTTTTCGTGTGACCGGTACGGGCGGTCGCCCGGAGGTGGTGGAGGCCTTGGAGGGGTCGCCCGAGTCGGAGATCCTCAAGAGCCGGCGCTGTCAGCCCGTAGCCGCGATGAGTCAGGGCTTGTCGTAGACCCGCCCCGCCGAGAAACCAGGCAAGAGGACCCGGCCGCTATCCCACAGCGGTCGGGGCCTGGTGTCGTCGAGGGAGAAGATGGTCGACCGCAACCGGCGTTGTCGCCGCGCGATAACCCCGAAGTGGTGGTGACGTTGTGCGATCGGGTGCGATGCGAAGTCTGAGCCTTTGTCCGGGTGGGCCCCGGGAAGTACCGCGACCGTGGGTGACGAGCGTCGACTTTTTGTGATCAGTGCAGTTCAGGGTGTGTTTCGTGGGCGTCTTCGTAGGTAATTTCATCCCCGACGCCAACAGGCGTCGCAACACCGCGAGTCCGGGCGGCTCCCCCCGACCGGACGCCTAAGGAGACAAAGCAGTGCTGAAGAAGACGCTCGCAGTCGGTGCCGTGACCCTCGCCTCCGCCGGGATCATCCTCTCCGCCACACCGGCCGCGGCACAGGCCGGAGCCTGGACCTCCGCTTACGGCTCCGATGTCAGTGGCAACATCTCCTACATCAACGGTGTGGACAACACCAACGCCGGCTGCGGCAACTCCAACGCCGTGCTGGGCCAGTCCCTCGCCTCCTGCTACAACGCCGGGGTCATCATCCAGGACTGATCCCCGGACCCGGCCACCACGAGACGGATGGCCGGGACGGACGGAACACACGCGGGGGCGGGCGACGATGCCCGTCCCCGCTCCATGTCACCGGTCACCTCCCAGGGCCTTCCTCACCAGGGGCGGGGCGACGGTCCACCACGGGGGGAGGACTATCGTGTGCTCAGACCTCGGCGCGCCGGAAGCGAACGCGCACCGGATCAGGAGGGGACACGGAGTACATGGAGACGACACAGGGGCGTCCCGCCCGTCTGCGGGTCGGCGTCGTCGGAGCCGGACGTGTCGGCTCCGTCCTCGGCCTCGCCCTGGCCAGGGCCGGACACAAGGTCGTGGCGGCCAGTGCGGTCTCCGAGGCGTCGGTGACCCGGGCGGAGAAGCGTCTGGACGGTGCCCGCGTCCTCGAACCCGCACAGGTGGTCGAGGCCAGTGACCTGGTACTGCTCACCGTCCCCGACGACGCCCTCCCCGACCTGGTCGAGGGGCTCGCCGGAACCGGGGTCGACCTGCGCGGCAAGATCCTGGTCCACGCCAGCGGCGCCCACGGCTACAGCGTCCTCGCCCCCGCCACCATCGTCGGGGCCCTCCCCCTGGCGCTGCACCCCGCCATGACCTTCACCGGTCGCGACGAGGACATCGAAAGGCTCGCCGACTGCACCTTCGGGGTCACCGCCCCCGAACAGCTGCGTCCCATCGCCGAGGCCCTCGTCGTCGAGATGGGCGCCGAACCGGTGTGGATCGCCGAGGACAAACGCACCCTGTACCACGCGGCCCTGGCCGGCGGCGCCAACCACCTGGTCACCCTGGTCGCCGACAGCGCCTCCCTGCTCTCCGCCGCCGGGGTGCCCGAGCCCGGGCGCCTGCTCGCCCCGATGCTCTCCGCCGCCCTGGACAACGCCCTGCGCCTGGGCATCCACGGGCTCAGCGGTCCCGTCCTGCGCGGTGACGCCGGAACGGTCGCCGGCCACATCGAACAGCTGCGCGAGAACGCGCCCGAGAGCGTGGCCAGCTACGTCGAACTCGCCCGACTCACCGCGGACCGGGCCATCAACGCCGGGCTGCTCAAGCCGGAGGACGCCGCGCGGCTGCTCGATGTCCTGCGCCGCTGAGGAAGCGCACCGCCGAGCCCCGAACCACCCCGGCGCGCGAACCCCGGTCCGCGCGCCATCGTGCCCACCAGGGAGAGACCGATGACCGCCCCCACCATGCCCGCCGCAGACGGGCCCCTCGTCGTCCGAACGCCGGGCGAGCTGCGCCGTGCCCTCGACGGTCGTGGCCGTGTGGGTTTGGTCCCCACCATGGGAGCCCTCCACGGCGGCCACCGCACCCTCATGCGCCTGGCCCGGGAGAAGGCCGAGACCGTGGTGGTGAGCGTCTTCGTCAACCCCCTCCAGTTCGGTCCGAACGAGGACCTGGACCGCTACCCGCGCGACCTGGCGGCCGACGTCCGAGTGTGCGCCGAGGAAGGGGTGGACGTGGTCTTCGCCCCCGAGGTCGAGACCATGTACCCCGCCGAGCAGATGGTCACCGTCGACGCCGGCGCCATGGGTGAACGGCTGGAGGGCGCCTCCAGGCCCGGGCACTTCACCGGTGTCCTGACCGTGGTCACCAAACTGTTCCAACTGGTCCGCCCACACCTCGCCGTCTTCGGGGAGAAGGACGCCCAGCAGATCGCCCTCGTCCGCCGCATGGTCGTCGACCTGAACCTCCCGGTCGAGATCGTCGGCGCCCCCACCCTGCGCGACGCCGACGGCCTGGCCTCCTCCAGCCGCAACGTCTACCTCGACGACGCACAGCGCGGCAGCGCCCTCGCGCTCTCCCGCGCCCTGCGCGCCGGGGCCGAGGCCGCCTCCGACGGGGCCGATGGCGTCCGAGAGGCCGCCCGCTCCGTCCTCGACGAGGCGGCGAAGGCGACCCCGCCGGTCGAACTCGACTACCTCGCCCTGGTGGACCCGGCGACCTTCGCCGAAGCCTCCTCGGAACACCGGGGCGCCGCCGTCCTGGCCGTCGCCGCCAGGGTCGGCCCCACCCGACTCATCGACAACGTGTCGGTGTCCCTCTAGTGGGGTCGGCCGGGCCGAGTCCGTTCAGATCGTTCAGAAAGCGACCCCCGGATGAGTGCTGACAGACAGACCCGGATCACGGCCCCCGAACCCGGGTGGGCCACCCACGCCGACGTCGTGGTCGTCGGTTCGGGCATCGCCGGCCTGAGCACCGCGCTGCGCTACGTCCAGGGCACCGACGTCGGTCGGGTCGTCCTGGTCACCAAGGACCGTCTGTCCACCGGTTCGACCGCCTTCGCCCAGGGCGGCATCGCCGCGGCCATGGCCCCCGAGGACGGACCCGTCGCCCACATGGTCGACACGCACCTGGCCGGGGCCGGCCTGTGCGACCCCCACGCCGTCAACGTGCTCGCCACCGAGGGACCCGACGCCCTGCGCTGGCTCATCGGACTGGGCGCCGAGTTCGACCGCGACGACGACGGTGGGCTCTCCCTCACCCGCGAGGGCGGCCACCGCACCGACCGGGTGGCCCACGCCGGAGGGGACGCCACCGGCGCGGAGATCCAACGCGCCCTCGTGCGCGCCGTACGCGACGCCGAACGCGTGGAGATCATCGAACACGCGCTGGCCCTGGACGTCCTGCGCGACCCCGCCACCGGCCGGGTCGGCGGAGTCACCCTGCACGTCATGGGGGAGGGCGAACGCGACGGGGTGGGCGCGGTCCGGGCCCCCGCCGTGGTCCTGGCCACCGGTGGCATGGGCCAGGTGTTCGCGGCCACCACCAACCCGCCAGTGTCCACCGGGGACGGCCTGGCACTGGCGGCCCGGGCCGGTGCGCGCCTGCGTGACCTGGAGTTCATCCAGTTCCATCCCACAGTCCTGTGGCTGGGCCCGGAGGCACGGGGCCGACAACCCCTCGTCTCGGAGGCGCTGCGCGGAGAGGGCGCCTACCTCGTCGACGCCGAGGGCCGCCGCATCATGGCGGGGGTGCACGAACTCGCCGACCTCGCCCCCCGCGACGTGGTCGCCCGCACCATCGCCCGGGTCATGGCCGCGCAGGACACCGACCACGTGTACCTGGAGACCCGCCACTTCGGCCGGGCCACGTGGGAGCGCCGCTTCCCCACCATCCTGGCGTCCTGTCGCGCCCACGGCATCGACCCACTGACCCAGGCCATCCCCGTGGCGCCGGCCGCCCATTACGCCTCCGGCGGGGTGGAGGTCGACATCGACGGCCGTACCGGGGTTCCCGGGCTGTGGGCCGTGGGCGAGGTGGCCCGCACCGGAGTGCACGGCGCCAACCGGCTGGCCTCCAACTCACTGCTGGAGGGTCTGGTCTACGCCGACCGCATCGCCGCCCGACTCGTCGAGGAACCCGCCCCCGAGCGGACGGAGGCCGTGACCGTCGGCGCGCCCGCTCCGCCGGTCGATCCGTCGACGGCCGCTCGGGTCCGCGCCCTGATGTCTCGTCACGCCGGGGTCCTGCGTACCGGCGACGGGCTCCAGACCCTGGTCACCGAACTCGACGCCCTGGTCGAGAACACCGGCGAGGTCGCCCCCGACACCGCGTCCTGGGAGACCGCCAACCTGCTCACCGTGGCCCGACTGGTGGCCGCCGCGGCCATGAGCCGCGCGGAGAGCCGAGGCTCCCACCAGCGCGCCGACACACCGGAGCCCCGACCCGAGCTGCGCACGCGGCCCGTGATCGTCCGACTTGAAGGGGACACCATCGTGACCACCGACGACAAGCGCGGGCCCTCGCTCCCGCCCGCCCTGGAAGCCGAGCTGGACGGCATCACCTTCCCCCTGGGCCGGCCCGACCCGGCACCGGAGGCGCGCGCGGAGTTCACGCTGCCCTGGACCGCGCCGCACCAGGGCCACGTGGACACCGTGCTGCGGGCCCTGTCCGAGGACCTCACCGCCGGCCCCCGCATCGACGTCACCACCGTGGCGACCATCCCCGCCGATCAGGTGCGCACCGCCCACGTGGTGGCGCGCGCCGACGGCACCGTCAGTGGCCTGCCCTTGGCGGAGCTGGTGTTCTGGCTGGTCGCCGACGGCGCCCTGGAGATCGCCCGGTCGGCGCGTGACGGCGACTCCGTCAAGGGTGGCGACGTGCTCATGACGGTCACCGCCCGCACCCGCGACCTGCTCACCGCCGAGCGCACCGCCCTCAACCTGCTCACCCACATGTCCGGGATCGCGACCGCCACCCGAACCTGGGTGGACGCCGTGGCCGGGACGGAAGCCCGTATTCGGGACAGCCGAAAGACCACCCCCGGACTGCGGGCCCTGGACAAGTACGCGGTGCGGTGCGGCGGCGGCGTCAACCACCGGTACTGCCTCAGCGACGCCGGACTGATCAAGGACAACCACGTCCTCGCCGCCGGAGGAGTGGGTGCGGCGGTCCGCGCCATCCGGGAACGCTTCCCCGATCTTCCCCTGGAGGTGGAGGTCGACCGGATCGATCAGATCGAGGACGCCCTGGCAGCGGGCGCGGAGGAGATCCTGCTCGACAACTTCTCGGTGCCGCGACTGCGCGAGGCGGTCGCCCTGGTGGCGGGCCGTGCCCGCCTGGAGTCCAGCGGGGGCCTCACCCTGAGGGTCGCCGCAGACGTTGCCGCCACCGGGGTCGACTACCTGGCGGTGGGTGCGCTCACCCACTCCAGCCCGGCGCTGGATATCGCACTCGACCTGGCCTGAACCGCCCGGGTGGTGGAAGATTCCCTTGGTACCCACCACTTCGACCAAAGATGAGGCCTTCAGAATGCTGCTGGCGATCGACGTCGGTAACTCCGAGACGGTGCTCGGACTCTTCGACTCCGATGACCTTCTCGAACATTGGAGGGTGGGGACCGACGTCCGCCGCACCGCGGACGAATGGGCGGTGGTGCTGCGCGGCCTCATCGACGGGAGCTCGCTGAGCGACCTGGGCGGGATCGACGGCATCGCCATGTGCTGCTCGGTGCCCTCGGTCCAACACGAGATGCGCGAGATGTTCCGCCGGCACTTCGGGGACCTGCCCGCGGTGATCGTCGAGCCGGGTGTGAAGACGGGTGTGCCGATCCGGATGGACAACCCCAAGGAGGTCGGCAGCGACCGGATCATCAACGCGCTGGCCGCCGGTCACCTCTACGGCGGCCCGAGCGTGGTGGTGGACTTCGGCACGGCGACCACGTTCGACGCGGTCAGTCCCAAGGGCGAGTACGTGGGCGGCGCCATCGCCCCGGGCATCGACATCTCCGTGGACGCGCTGTCCCGCAGGGGCGCCCAGCTGCACATGGTGGAGATCGTCAAGCCGCGTACGGCGATCGCGAAGAACACCACCGAGGCGCTGCGCTCGGGCATCGTGTTCGGGTTCGCCGGCCAGGTCGACGGGATCGTGGACCGGATGGTCGCGGAGCTGACCGACAACCCGGACGAGGTCACGGTCGTGGCCACCGGTGGCCTGGCCACGACGGTGGTGGACGAGTGCGAGACCATCGACGTGCACGAGCCCTGGTTGACCCTCACCGGCCTGCGCCTGGTCTTCGAACGCAACGTCGACTGAGCCGCCGACCGGGCGCGGCCTCGAACGAGGCCGTGACGGGAACGCGACCGGGACGGAACCCGGTCGCGTGGTGGAGCCGCGACGCTGGATGGGGAAGCCCCTTCCGAACGAAGGACCTCCATGGCGTTTCCCATCGCCCACGACGGCTCCAACGTTCATGACGCCTTCGAACACTCCTCGGCGGCCGCGCCCTTCGCTCTGGCGGGGGCCCTGCTCACCGGAGCCGGCCTGCTCTCGATGGTGCTGAGTCTGTTCCGAGAATCGGATGTTCCCTTCTCGGTCGGGCTGCTGTGCGTCTTCGCCACGCTCCTGTCGTTCCTCGCGACCCGTCGCGGCCACGTGATGATCCGGCTGGTGGCGCTGTTCACGTTCATGGTCGCCCTGTTCCCGGTGGGAGCGGGAAGTGAGCGTTTCCTGCTCCCCGTCTCCAGCGAGCCCGCCCTGTACCTGGAAGAGGTCGGTTCCTGGCTCGTCCTGGTCGGCGCCGCGGTCCTACTCCTGGCGGGCTCGCCGAAGCAGGCCGGTCCGGAACTTCGCCGGGTGGCCGTTCTGGTCACGTTTCTGCTGGGGGTGCCCACGGTATGGGTGCCGATGACGCTCGTTCCGGAGATCGGGCACACGGTCGCGGCCGAGACGGTGCCGGAGTGGTCCGGGAAACCGGCGTCGACGTTGGGCGAGCACGCGTGGACCTGGGTCCCCGAGGGGTATGGGCGGATCGAATCGGTGGTGGCCACCCCGAGCGTGGGACTGGTGTTGCTCGACCATGGGGTCGTCGGGCTGGATCCGGTCACCGGGCGGGAGGTGTGGAGCTACCGGCATCCGGCGATGGGCGGGGACGACCACGGGTACACGTCGTCCCGGGTCGACCCGGCTGGGGAGTCGGTGCACCTGGGTTTCGGGTTGGGGCGGCGCCACAACGGGCGGATCGTGTTGGACGTGGCCACCGGAGAAATGGAGTCGACGGCGTACTTTTGGGTTGGGAAGCGCGCCTTCGAGATGGATCCGGCGAAATTCGAGCGGACGGACACGGGCACCCTGCGCTTCGGATACGGGGAGGTGCGGCACGACACTGGGTACGCGGAGCACTCGTGGGAGTACGAGTTTGAGGACGGGTGCGACTTCGGGTCGAGCCGGCATTGGTCCGACGACACCGCGCGGGTCGAGGAGACGATCCTGCTGCCGCTCGTCTGCGGAGTCGACCGCGATGACCGGGGGAGGCGGATCGATGACGCGGACCTCGACGGTTTGATCGTGGCTCTGGACGCGAGCACCGGGCGAGAGCTCTGGCGGGTACCGATGGCTCACGTGTGGTCGGAGGATCATTCCATCCCCGAACCGAGGGACCTGCGGGTCTCGGCGGACGAGAGCGCCGTGTACACGCCGGAGGGGGACCTGGTCGCCGATCTGACCACGGGGGAGGCCCTGTACGAGGGCCCCGAACCCTTCTGGGCCGGTGCCGAGTTCGCGGGTGTGAGCGCGGACTCGTTCACGGTGTCGGTTCGGGACGGAGACCTCGTCCGGTTCGTGGAGCGGGACTGGGACGGCGATGGGACACGCGCCACGGGATCGTTGCCGGTCGCCGAGGACCGGCCCGTGTCCGAGGCGTTGTTCCTGGAGGACGTCGTGATCCGCCTGGTCTCCGGTGATTCCGGATGGGAGATGGCGGTCCACCCCTGGGACGACGCCGAACCGAGATCGATCCCCCTGGACGGGGAGGACCTGGCCGGTGGTCGGCCGAACGTGGCGGGGGCGCTCTTCGTCCCGGTCCACGAGACCGTGTTCGTCCACACCGGGAACGAGGGCCGGAGCCGGGTGGTGGTGGGGTTGCGCTGAGCCTCTCGCGCATGGGCCCGATCCGGTCGGTGGGAGTGTTCGACACGGGTAGGATCGGGCCCGTGAATGACGCGCACGACGACACCTACGACGACCTGCCCGAACAGATGCGAGTCCGGCGGCAGAAGCTGGACCGGCTCCGGGAGGAGGGCATCGACCCCTTCCCCGTGAACTACCCGCGGACCATGTCGATCGGCCCTGTGCGCGACAAACACCAGGGCCTGGAGCCCGACACCCACACAGGGGACAAGGTCGCCATCGCCGGCCGCGTCATGCTCTACCGCACCGGCGGCAAGCTCTGCTTCGCCACCCTGCGCGACGAGACCGGGGACGTGCAGATCATGCTGTCCTTGGACCAGGTCGGCAAGGAGAGCCTGGACGCCTGGAAGACCGACATCGACCTCGGTGACCACGTGGGTGTGGAGGGCGAGGTCATCACCTCTCGCCGCGGTGAGCTGTCCATCCTGGTGAGCTCTTGGACGCTGACGGCCAAGTGCCTGCGTCCGCTCCCGGAGAAGCACAAGGGCCTGACCGACCCCGAGGCCCGCGTGCGTCAGCGCTACGTGGACCTCATCGTCAACCC
Organism: Nocardiopsis sp. NPDC055879; assembly: GCF_053615935.1. Lineage (NCBI taxonomy): Bacteria > Bacillati > Actinomycetota > Actinomycetes > Streptosporangiales > Nocardiopsidaceae > Nocardiopsis > Nocardiopsis sp. NPDC055879. The sequence goes on along the minus strand of NZ_JBSHCT010000027.1, from coordinate 36,140 downwards.
CGACTCCCAGCAGATGGTGCGTCGCCGCTCGGCCGCCATCCGCGCGATCCGGGACGGCCTGAGCGACCGCGACTTCATCGAGGTCGAGACCCCCATGCTGATGCGGGTGCACGGTGGCGCCACGGCGCGTCCGTTCACCACGCACATCAACGCCTACGACATGGACCTGTACCTGCGCATCGCCCCGGAACTGTCGCTCAAGCGGCTGGTCGTGGGCGGCCTGGAGAAGGTCTTCGAGATCAACCGGAACTTCCGGAACGAGGGCGCGGACTCCACGCACAACCCCGAGTTCACGATGCTGGAGTTCTACCAGGCGTACGCGGACTACAACGTGATGGCCGACATCACCCGGAACCTGATCCAGGACGCGGCCCGCGCCGTCTACGGCTCCACCACGATCGAACGTGACGGCCAGACCTTCGACCTGGGCGGGGAGTGGCCGCGGATCACCCTTTACGGGGCGGTATCCGAGGCCCTGGGGACCGAGGTCACCCCGCGCACCCCGATCGAGGAGGTCCGTCGATCGGCCCAGGCCAAGGGTGTGGAGTTCGACCACGCCTGGGGTCAGGGCAAGCTCGTCGAGCACGTCTTCGAGGAGCTGGTGGAGCACACCCTGGTCCAGCCCACGTTCGTGTGCGACTACCCCGTGGAGACGAGCCCGCTCACCCGCCCGCACCGTGAGGACCCGCTGCTCACCGAGAAGTGGGACCTCATCGGCTTCGGCATGGAGCTGGGCACGGGCTACTCGGAACTGGTCGACCCGGTCGAGCAGCGCCGTCGACTCACCGAGCAGTCGCTGATGGCGGCCGAGGGCGACCCCGAGGCGATGCAGTTGGACGAGGACTTCCTGCGGGCGCTGGAGTACGGCATGCCGCCGACCGGTGGTGTGGGTGTGGGTATCGACCGACTGCTGATGGCCTTCACCGGTAAGAACATTCGGGAAACCGTCCTTTTCCCGATCGTGAAGCCGTCCGGGGAGTAACGTCGCGCACCTTGACCCTGCTTTGGGATGAATAGGTGCAGAGGGAATCCCGTTACGGGATGACCGAAAGAAGTCAGGGGGCCGTCGCGGCATCGAAGCGGCGGCCCTCGTTCGTCGCTTCGGCCACCTGGAGGAATGTGGCCTAAGGCACGAGATGTCGCTCACCTTCCGGGTATAGGGAACAAACTTCCGGTCAGGTCGAGATGGCCACCCGGCCAGAACCTTCTTTTTCCGAGGGGTTCCGGTGTGCGCGGCACCGTTCTCGGGTGAAGATTGTTTACGCAGGTCAGCGCCGGAGGGGTATTTCATCTTCCATGGCATTGCGACCCAGTGTCCATTGTCCATCACGCATGGTCATTTATCGGCCCTTGACGGTAACAACGGAGCGGCCTAGCGTGCTGAGAGCGGACCTTGGTCCGTGAGTTCGCCGAAGTGGATCGAGAAGAACGGTGAGCCGGGATGTCGGACCGAGGACCGGTCCAGCGTCCCCCGCACACGTAGCCACGGTGTGGTCTGTCCGTCCCAGACCACAACATCCCTGGCATCACGTGTGTCTCGTGCTCCCTACCGCCCCCAACCCCTGTGCCAGAGGGGTTCGTCGGGGAGGGTCGGGTGGCCGGGACTCACCACGCGCCGACAGCCGGTCGGATGCGCCCTTCGGTCGATGAGTCGATGTTCCGCACTCATATGAATGAGGGAGGACGGAGTGGAACAGGCCACACTCGTACGCCGTGCCGTTGAGGACCAGAGCCTCATACGAGCCCCCCGGGAGAACGTGGTTCCCCTGCAGGGCCGGCGGGAGCACGCCCAATCGGGCGTGTACACCCCGGTCGAACTGGGCCACGAAGAGCTGGAACTGCTCGCCGAGATCGCCACGGGTGTCACCACCGAAGTGGCCGCGCGGCACCTAGAGCTCAGTGCTCGAACCCTGCGACGTCGCATTCGCAACATCTGTGACGTACTCGGAGTGAACACACCCATCGAGGCGGTCGTCTGGGCCGCGAGGCGTCAGCTCATCTGAGCCGACCACGCCCGGGAGACGCCCGGGTGACACATACGGGCATACCGGCCCCGCGCGCCAGCGCGCCCCACCGGTGGAAGAGCGTTCCGGTCGGAGGTCGTGAAGGCGTAGTCTGGTCCGGCTATGCCCGTTCGTCATGTTCGGGTGCGTCGGGCGCGTACGTCCGACGTCACCCACATTCGCCGCCTCGTCGACACCTACTCCGTCGACCGCCGTGTGCTCTCCAAGAGCACGGTCAACCTCTATGAGGACGTCCAGGAGTTCTGGGTGGCCGAGGTGGAGACCGCCTCCGACGGACCCGAGGATCCCGTGTCCGAGCGAGAGGGCCTCTCCGTGGTCGGCTGCGGGGCGCTGCACGTTCTTTGGGAGGACCTCGCGGAGGTCCGCACGGTCGCGGTCGATCCCGCGTTGCGTGGTTTTGGCGTGGGTCACCGAATCGTGACCGCATTGCTCGATACGGCCCGCGGGCTGGGTGTGCGTCGTGTGTTCTGCCTGACATTCGAGACCGGTTTCTTCGCCCGACACGGCTTTGTCCCGATCCAGGGCACTCCGGTCTCCTTCCGTGTGTACGAGGAACTTCTACGTTCCTATGACGAGGGTGTCGCGGAATTCCTCGACCTGGAGCGGGTCAAACCCAACACTCTCGGGAACACGAGGATGCTTGTACATCTCGACGATGACCCCGTAGGTGCCTCGCGCTAAAGGTTTCGGGTGTCGATAGGTACCCGCCGGCCATACGTCCCCGGGCATCGGGTCCATGTGGTGGAGAGATCGAGCGCTTAAGTGCACCGGGGGTATGGGAGTGGAAGAGGGCGGGTAATGTGTACCTGCGTCCGCCGGGGCGGCGGGGTCCGTCGACTACCGATGAGATGACGGGATCGCGCGTTTTTCGCTTCCATCGAGTGGCCGCTCCTCACCTTCCGTCCGCGAACCGGTGCGGGGCGGGAACAACCGATCGGACATTGGCCGCCCAAGGGCTTTGACGAGACCTCTTCGGTACGTCCGGTGTCGAACCGGGGGCAAACGATGTCTATGATGTCTGGTATGCGATTGCCCGGGCCCACCGGCGCGCCATCCCCCCGGACCGGCCCGACACTGAGTCGGGTATTTGCTGCAATAAGTAACAACCAGGAAGGGTAGGGCGCTTCGATGGGTGACTTTTTGTCATCGGTGCTTCCCCCTGGGCTGATCGACGTATTGTCCGCGCTCATCCCACCGGTGGTTGTCGGGACCGTCTTCTGTGCCTTCGTCATCAAGCTGCTCCGCAGGGAGATGGCTCCGAGGCGGATGGACGGAAGCCTGGTCGACGAGGACGCCACCTCGGATGACAGTGCGGGTGACAAGGGCGCGGCCAAGGTCGAGGAGACCAAGGCGACGAACGAGACGCCGATTACCCAGGATGGCGAACGCACCGAATCCGAGGGGCGTTAGATACGCTGCCGGTTCGACCCGGCCATCGCGACTCCCCGGCGTCGGGGGACCCGTGAGCGCGGGCCTACTCATGTGCCCCGTGCGGTTCCGGTGACCCCGAATCCTCGTCCGGTGGACGACGTCGATTTCATCGCGTCGGGAATTGTCTTTCGCGTTCCCGCGAGATAGCTTTATATTCAGGTGCTACAGACACCTCTCTTCTGAAAGGTTTGATTCCATGGCACAGAAGGTCCAGGTTTTCCTGGTGGACGACCTCGACGGCGGTGAGGCCGAGGAGACGGTGACGTTCGGTCTCGACGGGTCGACGTACGAAATCGACCTCAGCGCGGATAATGCCGGCAAGCTCCGCGAGGCCCTTAGCCCGTTCGTCGAGGCCTCTCGTAAGGCCCCCGCGAAGCAGGGTCGTGGCGGCGCTCGGCGTGGAAGCCGGAATGCCCCGAGCCGTGAGCGCAGCGCCGAGATTCGCGCCTGGGCGAAGGCCGCGGGGAAGCCGGTCAATGAGCGTGGCCGTATCCCCGCCGCCATCGTCGCCGAATATGAGGCCATCAAGGGCTGATTTCGCCGTCGGCTCGGTCCGCCGAAATGTTGTCAGGTCTTGATCGAATTTCGACCTGAGTCCCGCCGACGTCGCACCCGATCCTCCGGCAGGCTTCGGTCCGTCATCGAACGGACCGTGATCCACCGGACGCAGGGGATAACGGGGGAGGCGAGGATTGTCGGTGGAATCGGGCGGAGCCGCTCGGTCGTGAGCGCCAAGCCGGTGCGGAGACCGTTCGTTGGAGGACACCCCGCGCCGCGGGCACGCGGTCCCCGCTCCTGTTTGGCCCGACCTCGACGCACTCCGATCCATGAGCAGACCGCGCATTCGGTGGTCCGGTGCGTGGCGGTCCCATCGTGGGCCGCCGCCCCTATGGGCCACCGACCCGGTCGGGTCGGAAGCATCGACATCCGCGGACCAATTCCGCTCGAAGAACAACACGCTTCGGCTTGTTCGCTAAGAGCCGATAATGGGGCTAACGCACGTGCGGCCCGGGCACTCTCGTGATGGATGGGATGCCCGGGCCGTTCGCCTTCGGCGTACAGGGAAATCTGACGCGGCAATTGGTAGTTGGATGTTGGGTGAACGCCCTATCGTCGGGGAAAGTCTCTGGCACGGACGGCTGCGGTCGGTCGTGCGGGAGATGTTCGTCCGAGCCGGCCATGGTCGGTGAGGACGAGCGGTGCGACAGCGCTCCCCGGGGCGGTTATCCCTGTGGGGCCTATATGCGGAAGAGTCGGGTCGGTATCGACCGTCCCTGCCTGACCGCTCTGTAGAGGAGCGACGAGACATGTTCGAGAGGTTTACCGACCGCGCGCGGCGAGTGGTGGTTCTGGCTCAGGAAGAAGCCAGGATGCTCAACCACAACTACATCGGTACGGAGCACATCCTGCTCGGCCTCATCCACGAGGGTGAGGGTGTCGCCGCCAAGGCCCTGGAGAGTCTTGGGATCAGCCTCGAAGCGGTTCGGCAGCAGGTCGAGGAGATCATCGGCCAGGGCCAACAGGCTCCGTCGGGGCACATTCCCTTCACCCCCCGGGCCAAGAAGGTCCTTGAGCTGTCGCTGCGCGAGGCGCTTCAGCTCGGTCACAACTACATCGGTACCGAGCACATACTGCTGGGCCTGATCCGCGAGGGCGAGGGCGTCGCCGCCCAGGTCCTCGTCAAGCTGGGCGCCGACCTCAACCGGGTCCGCCAGCAGGTCATCCAGCTGCTGCACGGTTACCAGGGCAAGGAGCCGCAGGCCACCGGAGCCTCCTCCGAGTCCACACCCTCCACCTCGCTGGTACTGGACCAGTTCGGCCGCAACCTGACGCAGGCCGCTCGCGAGTCCAAGCTCGACCCGGTCATCGGTCGTGACAACGAGATCGAGCGGGTCATGCAGGTCCTGTCCCGCAGGACCAAGAACAACCCGGTCCTCATCGGTGAGCCCGGCGTCGGTAAGACGGCGGTCGTCGAGGGGCTGGCGCAGAAGATCGTCAAGGGGGAGATCCCCGAGACGCTCAAGGACAAGCAGCTCTACACCCTCGACCTGGGCGCCCTGGTCGCGGGCAGCCGCTACCGCGGTGACTTCGAGGAGCGCCTCAAGAAGGTGCTCAAGGAGATCCGCACCCGCGGTGACATCATCCTCTTCATCGACGAGCTGCACACGCTGGTCGGCGCGGGGGCGGCGGAAGGTGCCATAGACGCCGCTTCCATCCTGAAGCCCATGCTGGCCCGGGGTGAGCTGCAGACCATCGGTGCGACCACGCTCGACGAGTACCGCAAGTACTTGGAGAAGGACGCCGCGCTGGAGCGCCGTTTCCAGCCGATCCAGGTCGACGAGCCCACCACCAAGCACACCATCGAGATCCTCAAGGGTCTGCGCGACCGGTACGAGGCCCACCACCGGGTCTCCATCACCGACAGCGCGCTCGTGGCCGCCGCGCAGCTCGCGGACCGCTACATCAGCGACCGCTTCCTGCCGGACAAGGCGATCGACCTCATCGACGAGGCCGGTTCGCGGATGCGCATCCGTCGGATGACCGCTCCGCCGGACCTGCGCGAGTTCGACGAGAAGATCGCCAAGGTGCGCCGCGACAAGGAATCGGCCATCGACGAGCAGGACTTCGAGAAGGCCGCGTCCCTGCGCGACGACGAGAAGCAGCTGCTCAACAAGAAGGCGCAGCGGGAGAAGGAGTGGAAGGCCGGCGACATGGACGTCGTGGCCGAGGTCGATGAGGAGCTCATCGCCGAGGTCCTGGCCGCGTCCACCGGCATCCCGGTCTTCAAGCTGACCGAGGAGGAGAGCTCGCGCCTGCTGCGCATGGAGGACGAGCTGCACCAGCGGGTCATCGGCCAGGAGGACGCCATCAAGGCGCTCTCGCAGGCCATCCGCAGGACCCGCGCGGGCCTGAAGGACCCCAAGCGTCCCGGTGGTTCGTTCATCTTCGCCGGTCCGTCCGGTGTGGGTAAGACCGAGCTGTCCAAGACCCTCGCGGAGTTCCTCTTCGGGGACGAGGACGCGCTGATCCAGCTCGACATGTCCGAGTTCATGGAGAAGCACACCGTTTCGCGGCTGTTCGGTTCGCCTCCCGGCTACGTCGGTTACGAAGAGGGCGGCCAGCTCACCGAGAAGGTGCGCCGCAAGCCGTTCTCCGTGGTCCTGTTCGACGAGATCGAAAAGGCCCACAACGACATCTTCAACTCGCTCCTGCAGGTGCTGGAGGAGGGTCGTCTCACCGACGCCCAGGGTCGCAACGTCGACTTCAAGAACACGGTCATCATCATGACGACCAACCTGGGTACGCGTGACATCTCCAAGGGCCAGGCCATGGGCTTCGCCAAGGAGGACGACGCCACCACCAACTACGAGCGGATGAAGGCCAAGGTCAACGAGGAGCTGAAGACCAACTTCAGGCCCGAGTTCCTCAACCGTGTGGACGACGTCATCGTCTTCCACCAGTTGACCCAGAAGGAGATCTTCCAGATCGTCGACCTGATGATCACGAACCTGGACTCCCGGCTCAAGGAGCGGGACATGGGCATCGAGCTTCGGTCGAACGCCAAGAAGGTCCTCTCCGAGCGTGGGTTCGACCCGGTGCTGGGCGCGCGTCCGCTGCGTCGCACGATCCAGCGGGAGATCGAGGACCAGCTGTCCGAGAAGATCCTGTTCGGTGACCTCAAGGCCGGCCAGATCGTGGTGATCGACGCCGAGGGCGAGGGCACGGACGCCAAGTTCACCTTCAAGGGTGTGCCGAAGCCCGCCGCGGTTCCGGACACCCCCGAGGTGGAGTCCGCCGCCAAGGGCGAGTAGGGACATCGGCCGGCCGAGCGCCGGTACGAACGGGGGCATCCCTTCGGGGGTGCCCCCTTTCCCATGCCCGGGGGAGGGCCGCGGGGTAGGGTGCCCCAGTGTCCTCACCGAATGATCCCCACCAGAACGGCCCCCAGCGGCCCCAGGAACCGTTCCCCGGCTCGTACCCACCTCAGGGTCCGCACGGCGCTCCCTCGCACCAGGGGCCGCCGCAGGGGCCACCTTCTCAGGGGCCTCCGCCGGGATACCCGCCCCAAGGCGCTCCGCCGCCCGGGTACCCGCCGCAGGGGCCTCCGCCCGGACACCCGCCGGCGGGCCCGCCCGGATACCCCTACCAGGGCCCACCGCGCAAGCGCGGCGGCGCGCTGCCCTGGGTGATCGGTGGAAGCGCCCTCGCCATCGTCCTGATCGGTGTCACGGGCCTCGGGCTGTGGTGGGCCATGGGTGATCCCGGCGACGCCGACCCGGGTGAGAGCGGTGCGAGCGGGGACGGCCAGGGCGAGGTCCAACTCTTCGAGGGGCTGTCCGCCGAGCACGTGGATCCCGCAGAGACCGTCGACTACGCGCAACACCCTCCGGTCGGCGGCGAGCACTACCCCTTCTGGCAGAACTGTGGCGTCTACGACGAGCCGGTGCTGACCGAGGCCGCGGTCCACTCCCTGGAGCACGGCACGGTCTGGATCACCTACGATCCGTCGCTGGACTCGGGCCAGGTCGAACAATTGGCCTCCTACCACGCGCCCGGCTCGTACGTTCTGGTCAGCCCGATGGAGGACCTTCCCACGCCGATCGTGGCCTCGGCCTGGGGCGCCCAGATCCAGTTGGAGGACGCCTCGGACGAACGGATCGGCGACTTCCTGCGCGAGTACGAGCAGAGCCCCGCGGCCCCCGAACCGGGCGCGCCGTGCAGTGGTGCCTACGACGGCAACGACGCCGACTTCGACCCCGAGACCGTCGACGCCCGGATGAACTGACCTCGCCGTTCGAGGGCCCCGGTCACGTGTCCGAGGGCCTCAGCCGGGCAGGGCGAAACGGCCGTCCCCGAGCGGATCGACCAGGCCGTCGTCGATGAGCGCGTCCAAGGCGCGTTCGCGTTGGACGTGGTCGTCCCACACGGCGTCCAGGGCCGACTTGGCGACGGGTTCCGTGGAGTCGCGCAGGACGGCCAGGAGTTTGCCGCGCACCTGGCGGTCGGTCCCGGCGTAGGTCTGACCGCGCCGGGGCGGTCCGTCGTAGGCGGGGCGGCCGGCCAGCCGCCAGGCGCACTGACCGGCGATGGGGCAGTCGGCGCAGCGCGGGGAGCGGGCGGTGCACACCAGGGCTCCCAGCTCCATCACGGCCACGCCCCAGCGGGCGGCCACCGACGGCAGCGGCGGCAGCAGTGACTCGGCCAGGGCGACCTCCGCCTTGGTCTGGGTTTTCGGCGGGTACTCGACCCCGGTTTCGGCCCTGGCCAGGACACGCCGAACGTTGGTGTCCAGAATGGCGTGCCGCTGCCCGTAAGCGAAGCTCGCCACCGCCGCCGCGGTGTAGACACCGATACCCGGAAGGGCCAACAAGGTGGCGTGGTCGTCGGGGACCTCGCCGCCGTGCTCCTCGGTGATGGCCACCGCGCAGGCGTGCAGACGCAGGGCGCGGCGTGGGTACCCCAGCCGATTCCACATGCGCACGGCTTCGCCCGAGGGTTCTTTCGCCAGGTGGGCGGGGGTGGGCCAGCGTTCCATCCACGCCTCCCAAGCAGGCAGGACTCGGACGACCGGGGTCTGCTGGAGCATGATCTCGCTGACCAGGATCGACCAAGGGGAGGCGTCCGGGCGACGCCAGGGAAGGTCGCGGGCGTTGGTCTCGTACCACGCCAGAACTGCGGTGCTGTAAGGGTTATCGCTCATCTTTAACGGCAAATCGGCGGGTTGAGTGGATGGGGGGCGCACAAAACCGCAATACTACGGCCCATGGCGTCAAGTACCGGACACACCGCACCCGTCGGCAAGGACATCTACTGGAGGCGCAGAGCCTTCGTGCTGATCGGCGTGCTGCTGTTGTTCGCGCTGATCGCCTACGCCTGTAGTCCCTCCGAGAGCGAGAACACGTCGGGCAGCAACCAGGCGGGCGTCGAGGACCCCTCGCCCTCCCCCAGTGAGCCCGAGGAGAAGCCTTCCGAGGAGGCCTCCGAGGAACCGGAGGAGGACGCCTCCCCGTCACCGTCCGACGAACCCTCCGAGGGCGAGGACGAGGGTGAGGACGAGGAATCGGAGGAGGGTTCCTCCGGTGGTGACTCCGCCGAGGCCGCCGCGCCCGAGAAGCCCGAGGACCCCTGCCGTCCGCAGGACGTGGTGGTCTCCTTCGACTTCGCCGAGGCCGACCGGGAGGCCTACGGGGCCGACACCGATCCCGGGTTCAAGGTCTCCGTGGTCAACGTCGGCGAACAGACCTGCACCGTGGACGTGGGACCGGAGGCACTCGAACTGATCGTGCACTCCGGCGAGGACCGGATCTACTCCACCGCGGACTGCGTGGAGGGCAAGGCCGCCCAGGAACGCCAGCTGGAGCAGGGCCGCCCGCACGACTACACGATCACCTGGGAGCGGGACCGTTCCTTCACCGACTGCCGGTCGACCTCGTCGCAGGCCCAGGCCGGTTGGTACAAGGCCAACCTCCGGGGCGACATCGTCAGCGGCGTGGACCAACTGGTCTTCCAGCTCAAGGCCTGAGGGCGCTACGCCCGGGGCACGAAGTCGGCACACCGGTTTTCACGAACACCAGGACTCTTCGTCATCAGGTCACTACGATTCGTGGTGACCTGATCTCGTCGTCGTTGGAGTGAAACCATGAGGACAGCCCTGGGGCTCGTCGCAGCCACCGCCCTCGCCCTCTCCCTGGCCTCGCCCGCGCAGGCCGAGGCCACGAGCTACGAACTCCGCCTCTCTCCCGCGTCGCCGGGTGGGGCCGAGACCACCGGGACCACACCGATCCGTTCGGTGGTCCTGGAGTGCGGACCGGCCGGAGGGACGCACCCGGAGGCCGAGGCGGCCTGTGACCTCATCGGGGAGGCCGGCGGGCGGGTCTCCGACGTCGAGACCGGAACCGGTGGAGCCTGCACCATGATCCACCGACCGGTGACCGTGGTCGCCGACGGTGGGGGAGAGCGCTACGAGGAGACCTTCGGAAACGAATGCCTCCTGAGCCAGGCCAAGGGCGCGGTCTTCGCCTTCTGATCGCGGACGTGGCGCCCCGGCCCGTCAGAACGGGGGTTCCTCGGCGATGGTGAGCTTCGGACGCGCCTGCTTCTTGGTGTCCTTCGGCCTGTCCGGGGCGCCCTTCTTGCGGCGGCTTTTGGCGATCCACTTCAGGGCGTCCTTCAGTTCCTCGGCCTCGTGAACGCGGATGCCGGGGATGGGGTCGCCGAAGCCCTTCGGTACGACCGCCTGGGTGAAACCGAGGCGCTGCGCCTCGGCCACCCGGCGGCGTACCCCCTGGACGGAACGTACGTCCCCGGCCAGCCCGACCTCGCCGATGGCCACGAACCCCTTGGGCAGGGCGATGTCGTTGTGGGAGCCGCCGGCGGCGATGGCCAGCGCCAGGTCGACGGCGGGTTCGGTCAGTTTCACACCGCCCACGGTGGAGGCGTAGACGTCCAGGTTGGCGAGCTTCATGCCCGAACGCTTCTCCAACACGGCCAGGATCATGTTCACCCGTGAGGTGTCCAGGCCGGAGGTGGCGCGGCGCGGAGCCGGCAGCGGTGAGGGCGCGACCAGCGCTTGTACCTCGGTGATGAGGGGGCGCCGCCCCTCCAGGGTGACGGTGACGCAGGTGCCCGGGGCCGGATCGGTGCGATCGGAGAGGAACAGCCCGCTGGGGTCGGGCAGGCCCTCGATGCCCTTGTCGCTCAGCTCGAACACGCCGATCTCGTCGGTGGGGCCGTAGCGGTTCTTGACCGCGCGCAGCAGTCGCAACTGGGAGTGGCGTTCGCCCTCGAAGTGCAGGACGACGTCGACCAGGTGCTCCAACATCCGGGGGCCGGCGATGGAACCGTCCTTGGTGACGTGGCCGACCAGCACGGTGGCGATGTTGCGTTCCTTGGCGATCTGGATGAGGGCGCCGGAGACCTGGCGGATCTGGGTGACACCGCCGGGGACGCCGGACGCCTCGGGGGAGACCATGGTCTGCACGGAGTCGACGATGAGCAGCTTCGGCGCGACCGCGTCCACGTGGGCGGCCAGGGTCGCCACCGAGGTCTCCGCGGCCAGGTACAGCCGCTCGGAGAGGGCGCCCAGGCGTTCGGCGCGCAGCCGTACCTGCCCGGCCGACTCCTCGCCGGTGATGTACAGGACCGGAGCGTCGGCGGCGCGCATCGCGGCGACCTCCAGGAGCAGGGTCGACTTGCCCACACCGGGTTCACCGGCCAGCAGCACCACCCCGCCGGGGACGGCGCCGCCGCCCAGGACGCGGTCGAGTTCGTCCACGCCGGTGGGGATCGCCTCGGCGGTCTCCACGCTGATCTCGGTGATGGGGCGGGCCCTGGCGGTGACGGGGGCGGGCGCGACGGCGCTGGGGGCGGGCGCCCCGGCCTCCTCGACGGTGCCCCAGGCCTGGCACTCACCGCAGCGCCCGACCCATTTGAGGGTGCTCCAGCCGCACTCGACGCACCGGAACGAGGTCTTCACTGCTTTTGCCATGGTCGCCACGCTAACGGGTGCCGGTGACATGCGTGGAGCGTCGTCCACAGGTGCTCCGCGGCCACCGGAATTCCGAGGGAGACACATGAAAGTTACCTACGAGTTAGGTCATGAATCCGGTAAATCATGTTAGAGAATGTGTGGGGAGTCACTCCCCGGCGGTATCTGACAATTCCTGTCCCCCGCTCCTTCGAGAGGAAGTCCCTCGTGTCCCGCTCACACGAATCCCCCACCCCCCACCGCTCCCGTACCGGGCTCCGGCGCCGTCTGGCCCGGATCGTCGCCCCCGTCGCCATCGCGGCACTGGGCGTCACGATGGCATCGGCGCCCGCCGCGGCCGACGACGCCGAGACCGCCGCCTACTCGCACTACGTGGCCATCGGTGACTCCTTCACCGCCGGCCCCATGGTGAGTGCGCAGATGCCGTTGCTGGGCTGCATGCAGTCGTCCGTCAACTACCCCAAGCGCCTCGCCGAGGAGCTGGGGATCGAGGAGATCACCGACGTCAGCTGTTCCGGCGCGGTGATGAGCCACCTGTACGAGAAGCAGTTCGACGACACCGAACCGCAGCTCGACGCCCTTCGCCCCGAGACCGACCTGGTCACGGTCGGGATCGCCGGCAACGACTTCGGCTTCTCCGAGATGCTCGTGGAGTGTGCCAAGCAGAGCCTGAGCAACCCGGTGGGCAGCCCCTGCGCCGACCACTACGGCACCGAGCTGGACGACCGGATCGAGGGGATGCGAGGCGAGGTGTCCCAGGTCTACGCCGACATCGCCGAGCGCAGCCCGAACGCGACCGTGCTCGCCGTCGGGTACCTCCAGATCATGCCGGAGAGCGGCGGCTGCTGGCCGAGCACGCCGATCGCCCGTGGTGACGTCCCGTTCCTGGACGAGGCGCAGACCGCGCTCAACACGATGATCGCCGAGGAGTCCGCGGCCCACGGCGCGGTCTTCGTGGACACCTTCGAGCGGGGTCACGACGTCTGCCAGGGGTCGGACACCCGCTGGGTCGAGGGGCTGATCCCCGAGGACGGTGCTCCGGTCCACCCGAACAACCTGGGCATGCAGGCGACGACCGACTTCGTCCGTGACGCCCTCGGGGTCCCGGCCCCCTAGGGCGGCGTCCACGGAACGCGCCCTGGGTTCCAATGACCCTTGGTCCCCGGTGATGACCCCGGTGGATGGTGTTCGGTTGGTACTTCTCCGACCGAAATGTCCGCCGGGGTCAAGCAGTCTTTACCGTTCTTGGGGATCGCCTGAATCACGGAGAGTGACTTAACGTAATCAATATGTGACCAATGGTGATGGGCCGGTGGTGGGAGATCCACGTCACAGCGGCGTGGTCCGCCCCGGTCGATCGAGGAGGGTCACCACATGTGCCTACCGCGACACCACGAGCAAACGCGGGCCTGCCGTTCCATCACGGACCCGGAACAGCAGGCCGTCACCGTCGGGGCGCACCGTCGGGGAAAGCGGGCACTCGTCGTCGCCGCGCTCGCCGCGGCGGCCCTGGCCACCGGGACCGCACCGGCGCTCTCCCAGCCCCATCAGCCGACCGCTCCGGTCGCCGCCGCGCAGCAGAGCGGACCGGAACGTGTCCACCAGGCACTCACCTCGTCCGCCATCGAGAAGGCCATCGGCGCCGCGGAGGCCCAGACGGGCAAACCCTACGGCTGGGGCGGCACCGGCCCCGGCTCCTTCGACTGCTCCGGGCTCGTACAGCACGCCTTCGGGAAGGCGGGTGTGAGCCTGCCCCGCATCGCCCACGACCAGGTCGCCTCCGGAACCCGTGTCTCCTACGCCAACGCCGAGCGCGGTGATCTCCTTTACTGGACCGACTCGGGCGGTTACGCCTACCACGTCGCCATCTACCTCGGAGGCGGCCGCATGATCGACGCCCCGAGTTCCGGCGGCAAGGTCGGAGAGCGCGCGGTGACGCGCTACAACCTCGCCGGAGGTGTGCGGCTGTAGCCGCTCCGGCCCCGTCACTCTTCCCGACGGTCGTCGCCCACAGGGGCCACGGCCGTCGGCCCCTTTCACGGGAGTGCGCCGGAACGGTCGGGACGAAGGTCCCTCGCCACGCCGCGTTGGCGTACCCGGTCGCCCCAAGGACGCCGAAAGCGCATACCCTGGAACCTGTGAGCCCTATCCAGGTCCCAGACGCGCCCGTGGTCCTATCGACGGCGTCGGTCTACCCGGAGAAGACCCCGGCCGCCTTCGAGATCGCGGCGAAGCTGGGGTACGACGGTGTGGAGGTGCTCGTCTCCTCCGACCCGGCCAGCCAGGACATCGAACTCCTCCGGCGCCTCTCGGACTACCACCAGATGCCCGTCACCGCAGTCCATTCGCCCTGCCTCGTCCTCACCCAACGGGTGTGGGGCAAGGATCCCTGGGGCAAGCTCGTCCGTTCCAAGGAGATGGCCGAGGCCCTCGGGGCCAAGGCGATCGTGGTCCACCCGGCCTTCCGCTGGCAGCGAGAATACGCCAAGGACTTCGAGATCGGCGTCTCCCGCATGCAGGACGAGACCGACGTGGTCTTCGCGGTGGAGAACATGTACCCGGTCCGGGTGCGCGACCGAGAGGTCGTCCCCTACGCCCCGAGCTGGAACCCGCTCGACCGCGACTACGCCGACGTGACCCTCGACCTGTCGCACACCGCCATGTCCGGTTCCGACGCGATGGACATGGCCAAGCGGTTGGGCGATCGCCTCTCCCACGTGCACGTCGCCGACGGTCTGGGCGGCCAGAACCTGGACGAGCACCTCATCCCCGGGCGGGGGAGCCAGCCCGTGGCCGAACTCCTCGAACATCTGGCGGGCAACCGGTACGAAGGTCAGCTCGTCCTGGAGGTGAGCACCCGCAAGGCCCCCGATCGGCAGACCCGGATGCGCGAGTTGGCCGAGGCGCTGGCCTTCACCCGACTGCACTTCGCCGGACCACGCGAGCCCGAACCCGCGCTGGGCCGTCGTGAGCGGATCGCGCTGCTGCGCCGCCGCCCCCAGGCGCCGCCGCGACGCTTCGCCGTGGACGAGGGCGGGGCCGTCGACGACGAGGGCACCGTCGACCCGGACTGAGGCACCCGTCGCCACCGCCCCGGAGAGGTTGTCCACGGGTTGGGACGTGTGGTCCACCTCGGCCCGGCGGGACGGTTAGCGTGGAGGGATCCGCAGAGAGGACCCCTTCATGATCGCGATCATCGGTGCAGGCAAGATGGGCGAGGCACTGCTCGCCGGGCTGTTGGCCAAGGACCGTTCCCCAGGGGACGTCCTGGTCACCGAACCGCGCGAGGAGCACGCCGCGGAGCTTCGCGCGCGCTACGGGGTCGAGACCGTGCCGGCCGTCGACGCCGTCAAGCGCGCCGGCACCCTGCTCCTGGCCCTCAAGCCCCAGGACATGCTCGCCCTGCTGGACGAGGTCTCCGCGCACCTGTCCGAGGAGCGACTGGTCATCTCGGTCGCGGCGGGGCTGACCACCGCCGTGTTGGAGAGCCATCTGCCCTCCGGTGTCCCCGTGGTCCGGGCCATGCCCAACACCCCGGCCCTCATGGGGAAGGGGATGACCGCCGTCTCCGGCGGAGCGCACACGCGGACCGAACACCTGGACCGGGCCGAGGAGTTGTTGAGCACGGTCGGCGAGGTGATCCGGGTCGGTGAGCAGCACATGGACACCGTGACCGCGATCTCCGGGAGCGGGCCGGCCTACTTCTACTTCATCGCCGAGACCATGATCGAGGCCGGAGTGGCGATGGGTATGCCGCGCGCCACGGCACAGCGGTTGGTCGGCCAGACGATCACCGGATCCGCCGCCATGCTCGACGGCTCGGGGGAACACCCGGTGGTCCTGCGCGAAGCGGTCACCTCACCGGGTGGGACCACCGCCGCCGCCCTGCGCGAGTTGGAACGGCACGGTGTGCGGACCGCGTTCACCGACGCGATCGAGGCCGCGAGGGACCGGAGCAGGGCTCTCTCCGGGCACTGACCGCAGGGTATGTGGCGTAAATCACATAAAAATCCGTAACGGTTCGTGATCGAGGGGCGCTGGAAGTGGCGTCGTATGGGATGCATAAAGTCGGGCAGAGCGGGTGGAACCCCGCCTCCTTCCACCCCACGCACTCCCAGTACCTCCTCCACAGATTCCGGGGCCCCATGACCAACTCTCAACCGCCATCGGACCCTTCCCACCAGCCCGGACAGCCCGGGCCGAACACGCCCCCGCCCGGAGCTCCGAGTGGCCCCCAGGTCCCTGGGAACCCCTCCGGCGGCCAGACCCCTCCCGGGCCGAACACGGGAGGGCGGCCCGCGGCGGGCTCGCCACCGGCCGGCCCGCCATCGGGTGGACCACCACCCGGTGGACCACCACCCCAGGGGGGAGCCCCCTCCGGTGGTCGGCCGCCGCTCGGCCCCCCGAGCGGTGGACAGCCGAACTTCGGACCTCCGAGCGCGGGACGGCCGCCCGGGGGCGGCCCCATGGGTCCGCCCCCGGGCGGAATGCCGCCGGGTGGTCCGCCGCCTCCCGGAGGAATGCCCCCTGGCGGGATGGGCGCCGGCGGTCTGCCCCCGGGCGGTCCCGGTGGACCCGGCGGCCCCGGAGGCCCGGGCATGCCGCCGCCCCCCGGTCCCTATGGTGGTCCTCCCGGCCCGCCGCCCCTGCCCCCGCTCGGCCTGTTCAAGTCCAAGTCGGGCCTGCGCGCCGCGCTGCTCAACCTGTCCGGGGTCGGCGCGGGCTACTTCTACCTGCGCAGTTGGCTGTTCTTCGGGATCAACGTAGGTGTCACGCTCGCACTCCTGGTCACCGCGGCGATCCTCGGCGCGGCCGACAACCTGCTCGTGTGGGTTCCCTCGCTGCTCTTCTGGATCTTGATCACCGTCGTGCACGGCCTGTTCGCCGGCCGCTCGCACGACCGACGGCTCATGGGCGTGGGACAACAACCCTCCGCCAAGCCCATGCCGATGATCCTGGCGGCCTGCCTGGTGCTGGTGATGGCCGCCTCGCTGGTCGGGGTGTGGCAGGCCGGTGAGTGGCGCCTGCGGGTGGCCGACGCGGCTCACGCGCGTGGTGACTGCGACGCCGCGATCGACGCCTACAACGGGGTCGAGGCCGGGTTCCAACTCTCCATGTCCCCGAGCCTGATGAACCGGGCACGTTCTGGCGTGGAGGCCTGTGAGCTGCTGCGTCGCGCCCAGGCCGACGTGGAGAACGAGGCCTACGACCACGCCCTGGAGTCCTACAGCGAGTACTTCGCGCATGGGTCCGCCCAGTGGGAGGACACCGACGGCAGCGTCGCCGAGGTTCACCTGGACTACGCCTCCCAGCTCGCGACGGAGGCCGACGAGCTGTACAGCGGAGAGGTGACCTCGGAGGTCGAGGAGGCCTTCCGTCAGGCCCAGGAGACCTACACCTTCGTGGCCGAGGACTTCTCGGACACCCCCGCCGCGGGAGAGGTGCCCGCGGCCCTGGTCGACCTGTACGACCTGGCGACCGGCGACTACGCCGAAGAGAGCTGGTGTGGGGCCTTCGGTCAGATCGGCATGTTCGACGGTCTGAACTGGGACTCCGCGCCCGAGATCGCCGACCGCATCGAGGAGGAGCGTCCCAACGCCGCCCTTCAGTGTGGTTGGGACCAGATCGACGAGGGGAACTTCGACGAGGCGGAGGAGCAGGTCGAGTTCCTCGCCGCCGACTACCCCGAGCACGAGGCCGACGAGGTCGAGGACCTGGAGCGGCACGTCGGCGCCGGCCGCATCGAGCAGCAGATGGACCTCGCGGTCATCGTCGGAGAGAGCGACCTGGACGGCACCGCCTGGGAGACCGGTGGTGGTGACAAGGTCGAGGTCCAGTACGTCAACCACACCGACGAGGACATGCGTTTCCTCTACGTCGGACCTGACGCGGTGCACGGTGAGGTCATCATCGAGCCCTGCGACAGCTGTGACACGTCCTCCGCGCCCACCGACACCTCCTGCCTCAGCGACTCCAACGCGATGGACCTGACGCTGGACCCGGGCGAGTACCGGATCGTCATCGGATCAGTCGACGGCTTCACCAGCCGCCCCCTGCACAACACCATCGACATGAAGGCCGGGGAGACGTACGCGGACTGCTTCTACATGGAGTGATCCCGAGCGTTTCACGACCACGAGGAAACCGAACGGGGCCCGCACGAGTCACCATCGTGCGGGCCCCGAGGTTCTGAGGTGGACCCGGTTTGCGTACTGTGTGCTTCGGAGCACGTACACCTGGAACGGGGGTCACCATATGGGAGGGCACACGTCCTGCTCGCTTCGGGTGGCATGGGACGAAGGACTCACCACCTACGACTTCGGGGCGCAGCACCCGATGGCGCCGATCCGGGTCGAACTGACCATGGCGCTCAGTCGTGAACTCGGCGTCTTCGACGGGCCGGGCGTGGACCTGATCGACGTGGAGCCGGCCTCCGACGAACTGCTCTCCCTGGTGCACGACCCCGCCTACATCAAGGCGGTCAAGCGGGCGGGCAAGACCCTCCAACCCGACGACACACACCTGCTCGGCACCGTCGACAATCCCGTCTTCCCCGACATGCACGACGCGGCCGCGCTGATCTCCGGCGCCTCGGTGGCCGCCGCCGAGTCGGTGTGGACGGGAAAGAGCGCGCACGCCGCGAACATCGCGGGCGGCCTGCACCACGCCATGCGCGGACACGCCTGGGGCTTTTGCGTCTACAACGACCCCGCGTTGGCCATCGCCTGGCTGTTGGAGCAGGGGGCCAAGCGGATCGCTTACGTGGACGTGGACGTCCACCACGGCGACGGCGTCCAGAAGGCCTTCTACAACGACCCGCGCGTGCTCACCATCAGCCTGCACGAATCCCCGGTGACTCTGTTCCCCGGCACCGGCCAGGCCTCTGAGACGGGTGGTCCGGACGCGGAGGGCTACGCCGTGAACGTCGCCTTGCCCGCGGGCACCGGCGACACCGGCTGGCACCGCGCCTTCGACGCGGTCGTCCCACCGCTGCTGCACGAGTTCCAGCCGGAGATCCTGGTGACCCAGCAGGGGTGCGACACCCACGCGCTGGACCCCCTGGCCAACCTCACGCTCAGCGTGGACGGGCAGCGTCGCGCCTACCAGGAACTGCACAAGCTGGCCCGCAAGACCGCGGGCGGTCGTTGGCTGATGTTCGGCGGTGGCGGGTACGGCCTGGTCCACGTCGTGCCCAGGGCCTGGAGTCACCTGCTCGGCGAAGCGGCCGGTGCCCCCATCGACCCCGACCGCGAGACCCCGCAGAAGTGGCGCGACTTCGTACGTGAGCGCACCGGCGAACTCGCGCCGCTGTACATGACGGACGGGCGCGAGGTCACCTTCACACCCTTCGAGAACGGCTACGACCCGGGCGACCCCATCGACCGGGCCATCCACGCCACCCGCACCGCGATCTTCCCCAGCCACGGTATCGACCCCACTCTCTGAACCTTCCGATCCCACTCGATCGGATCGTCGGGTCACACGATGGTTGAAATCCGCGTGTTCGCGGAGTGGCCGGCCCGTGGCGGGTAGGAAGGGGATGAATACCGGGCGAACGCGAGTCGGCGCCTCGGTGGCCGCCCGACGTGTCACCGCGATCGCCGCTCAGGAAAGGAAGGGGAACGCAGGTGACGCCGCCGACACGCGCCGAACTCATCACCTATCTGGTTCGCACGGGGATCGCGGGGCATGTCGACACCCCACGGCAGAACAACCTGCGCCATTATCGACGGCTCGTCCAGAAGGACCCCTATCACCAGTTCGGCCTGACCTTCTCGCACGACTGGACCTTCAGCGAGGTCCTCTCACTGCTGAGCAAGCGGTGCGGTGTGGTGGACGACGAGGAGTACGTGTGGGGGATCGACACGATCGACCCGGACCGGACCATCGACGCGCTGGAGGCCCTCGCCGACCGGTTGGCGTTGGCCGCGGAACGCCGTGAACGCGTCATGTTCGCCACCGGTCACCCCCGCAACCTCCGGGAGACCTACGCCGCGTGGAAGGACGCCCTGGTCGAGCGCGGCTGCACCGTGCTCACCGCGGCCGGCGGGTACTCCTACGAGGTGACCACGGAACGCCCGCCCAACCGAAGGATCGTGGTCTGGCGGGACGACGTCGCCATGGTGACCGACGGCCGACTACCCCGGCACAGCCACCATCCGTTCGCCATGCGGGCGATCCTGAACGAGCTCGGAGGCCGCGGTGAGGCATGGCCGCAGTTGGTCATCGCCGATCATGGATTCGCCGGGGCCGCGGGGGAGATGGGGGTCCCGACGGTGGGCTTCGCCGACTGCAACGACCCGGCCCTCTTCCTCGCCGAACACGAGGGAAAGCTACTGGTCACGGTGCCTTTGGACGACGGTTATCTGACCGAGGACTACGCCCCTCTCCGGGATTACGTTCTCCGCCGAGCCGGGTTCCTCTGAGCAGGGTGGGCCATTTATACCCACCGTTAAACCTCATCCGACCCGTGCTCAACGTATAACCCGGAAGCGGGCGCGAACGACCTTCCCTAGACGGGAACTCGGCTCTACTCTGAAAACGGACGTGTCAGTAGTGACAGCATGACACGCCGGCGTGTCGGTGGGACGAACACGGTTTCCGGGGTCGTCCGACCAACGTCCGGTGTGCCAGGGCTGAAGGGTAGACAATTGATCACGTCCGGGAATGAGGGCGTCGCAAGATGAACGGGAGCAAGCCGCCTCTCGAAGAGGTCAGGTTCTTGACCGTGGCGGAGGTCGCCACGATCATGCGCGTATCCAAGATGACCGTTTACCGAATGGTGCACTCGGGAGTTCTCCCCGCAATCCGTGTGGGGCGGTCCTACCGGGTCCCCGAACGTGCCGTGCACGACTACCTCCGCGAGGCTTTCGTCGAGGCCGGTTGATCGGTGGGATCCGGGTGTGGGGCGGACACGCTCGACACCCGGTCCACCACCTGAGGGACGGCGCGCCCCCCGGCGCCGTCCCCCACGGTGACCTTCCCTCGTCGGCGGTCGCTCCGGGAACGGGCCGAACGGCTCTTGCCCCGGGGCGACGAAGGGCATGGCAGGGCATCTACTACACTTTGTCGTTGTTGTAGTCCGCCCTGATCACACCCCGTTCGCGAGGTTGCCTGGATGCCCAGTACCAGTACGGGTACGCGACCCGGTCGCGCCGTGCCGCGCCTGTCGGCCGCCGTTTTGGCCGCCGTCCTCGCTTTGTCCGGCTGCGCCGGGGGAACCGAGATCGAGAGCGGTGGCGAAGAGGACCGCTTCATCTCCGGTGACGGCAGCGCCACCGTCTTCGAGACCGGCGAACGCGAACCCGCGCCCGACGTCGAGGGAAACACCTTCGAGGGCGACGACCTCGCCCTCTCGGACTACGAGGGGCAGATCCTCGTCCTCAACGTGTGGGCCAGCTGGTGCGGTCCCTGCCGTGCCGAACAACCGGTGCTCGACGAGGTGCACACCGAGTACGAGGGCCTCGGTGTGGACTTCCTCGGCGTGAACATCAAGGACAACGAGACCGCCGCGCGGGCCTACACCGAGAACAAGGGCGTGGCCTACCCGAGCCTGCACGACCAGCCGGGAGAGATCCCACAGGCGTTTCGGGAGACGGTCCCGCCGCGCGCCATCCCGAGCACCCTGATCCTGGACCCGAACGGCGACATCGCAGCCCGCGTCATCGGCCCCACCACCTATGGGCAGCTCACCGAACTCCTCGACCCGCTGGTCGTCGAGTTCGACCTGGGCGACCCCGAGGAACGTCCTCGGGTCGCCGAGGAGGAGAGCGGTGACGACGGGGCCGAGGACGCGGAGAGCGCCGAGGCCACCGACGGCACGGAGGACGGCGACGAGGCGGACGCCGAGGGCTCCGCCGAGGACGATGGCTGATGGATCCCATCGGCACCACGATCCTGTCCGGTTCGCTCCTGCTCGCCGCTCCGCTGGCCCTGGCCGCGGGGCTGGTCTCCTTCCTCTCCCCGTGTGTCCTGCCCCTGGTACCCGGATACCTCTCCTACGTGTCCGGGATGAGCGGCTCGCACGTGCGGGAACGCCAAGAGGCGGCGGGAGACGGCGGAACCGTCACCGACATCGACACCGAACTCGCCTCCCGGCGCTGGACGATGGTCACCGGAAGCGTCCTGTTCATCGTCGGGTTCAGCCTGGTGTTCATCGCCGTGGGCGGGTTCATCGGCTGGCTCGGCGACCTGTTCATGGCCTACACCGACCCCATAACCCGGGTGCTCGGCGCGCTCACGATCGTGCTCGGTCTGGCCTTCATGGGTTTCATGCCGGGGATGGGCCGCGAGTTCCGGTTCCACCGTCTGCCCCGGGCCGGTCTGGCGGGCGCGCCCCTGCTCGGGGTCCTGTTCGGGTTGGGTTGGACCCCCTGCATCGGGCCGACCCTGGCCGCCGTGCAGACCCTCGCCTTCGTCGAGGGCGGTGCCGGCCGCGGCATGCTCCTGTCCCTGATCTACTGCGTCGGCCTGGGGCTGCCCTTCATCCTGGCCTCGCTGCTCTACCGGCGCGCGCTCAACTCCTTCGACCGACTCAAGAGGCACACCCGCACGGTCACGATGGTCGGCGGGGTCATGCTCGTCCTGGTCGGCCTGGCCATGGTGACGGGGTTGTGGACCGAGATGACCATCGCCATGCAGGGATGGGCCGCGAACTTCCAGACGGTGATCTGACTTGACCACGACCAAGACCGACACACCGACGAACCCCGAGGAGAAGCCGCGCGCCGCCAAGGGCCTGGGCGTCCTGGGTTGGGCGCGCTGGATCTGGCGCACGCTCACTTCTATGCGCACCGCGTTGATCCTGTTGTTCCTGCTGGCGCTGGGGGCGATCCCCGGATCGATCCTGCCGCAGAACGTGGTGAGCGTCGACGAGGTCGCCTCCTACTTCCAGGAGAACCCGGAGCTGGCCCCCTGGCTCGACCGGTTCTACCTCTTCGACGTGTTCTCCTCGCCCTGGTACGGGGCCATCTACCTGTTGCTCTTCGTGTCGCTGGCCGGGTGCGTCATTCCGCGCGCCATGGTCCACGCCAAGGCCGTGCGGGCCAGGCCGGTGGCCACGCCGCGCAACCTGGGCCGCATGCCGTACGTGGCACGGTTCAGCACCGACGCCACCCCCGACACCGCCCTGGAACAGGCGCGCAAGGTTCTCAAGGGGTACCGGACCGAGCGCTACGGCGACTCGTTGTCCGCGGAGACCGGCTACCTGCGCGAGGCCGGGAACGTGCTGTTCCACCTGGCCCTGCTCGGGTTGCTCTTGGCGCTGGCCGCCGGTTCCTTCTTCGGCTACCGCGGCAACATGCTCATCGTGGAGGGCGACGGGTTCGCCAACACGCTGCCCTCCTACGACGCCATCTACCCGGGGCACTGGACCGACACCGACGAGTTCGCTCCGTTCACCATGCACCTGGACGACTTCGAGGCCACCTTCATCCAGGACGGTGACCTGCGCGGTCAGGCGGAGGCCTATGTCGCCGACGTCACCTACACCGAGGAACCCGGCGGGGAGGAGAAGACCCACCGGCTGGAGGTCAACCACCCGCTGAGCGTCGACGGCGTGCAGGTGTACCTGCTCGGCCACGGCTACGCGCCGCGGTTCGAGGTCCGCAACGCCGAGGGCGACCTGGTCTTCGACCAGGCGGTCCCGTTCCTGCACCGCGAGACCATGACCTATGCCTCCGACGGTGTCGTCAAGGTGCCCGACACCGGAGGCGAGGAACTCGGCTTCGTGGGTGTCTTCCTGCCCACCGCCGACGAGGACGCCGAAGGGGAACTGGTGTCCACCTTCCCCGGCGCGGAGAACCCCAAGGTGACACTGGACGCCTACCGAGGCGACCTCGGCATGGTCGACCCGCAGTCGGTCTACCAGATCCAGACCCAGAACATGGAGGGGCTCGGTGAGTCCCCCGTGATGGCGGTCGGCGACACCTGGGAGCTTCCCGACGAGGCCGGATCGGTCACCTTCACCGGTGTCCAGGAGTACGCCACCCTGCAGAGCAACCGGGACGGGGCACGGGTGCCGGCGCTCACCGCCGCGACCCTGGCCGTCGTGGGCCTGATCGTCACCCTGTTCGTACGCCCCCGCCGGGTCTGGGTGCGGGCCACCGAGGGCGAGGACGGACGGACCCGGGTGGAGCTGGCCGGACTCGGCAAGACCGAGGTGGCCGGCAACAACGCCGAGTTCCACGAGATCACCACACGGCTCGCCGGACGGCTCCGGAGCGAGTCCACCGACGACCCCACCAGCCCAACCGAAGAGTCGACCACACGAGGGAGTGACCGGTGACGAACACACTCGCCGCACCGGTGAACGAGAGCATGGCGTCGGCCAGTGACACGCTCATCATCGCGATGATCGTGACCTACGCCGCCGCGCTCTTCATGTTCGCGATCGAGGCCGCGTACGGCCGTCGTACCAAGCTCAAGGCCGGTCGCCTCATGCCGGTCGGCGCCGGAGCCGTCGAGGGCGGCGACAGCGACATCGAGGTCAACGTCCGAACCAGCGAGGGAGAGGCCCAGGCCTCCCAGAGCGTGCTCGGCCGCATCGCCCTCGGAGTGACCGCGCTGGGCTTCCTGTTCAGCCTCGCCCAGATCATCACCCGTGGCATCGCCGCCGGCCGCTGGCCGTGGGGCAACATGTTCGAGTTCGTCGTGGCGATGTGCCTGGTCGCCGTCGGCGCGCTGCTGTTCGCCTCCTGGCGCTACCAGGCCCGCTTCCTGGGCGCCTTCGTGCTCGTTCCGGTGCTGCTCCTGCTCGGCATCGGTGTGCGCTGGCTGTACGTCGACCCGGGTCCGCTGATCCCGGCGCTGCAGTCCTACTGGGTGCCGATCCACGTGACGGCGGTGATCATCGCGGGCGGCGCGTTCATGGTGTCCGGTGTCGCCGGTATCACCTACCTGGTCGCGCACCGGGCCGAGGGCAAGAGGGCGCTGGGGGAGAAGGTCGCCGGTATCGCCGGACGGCTGCCCAGCCCGGAGCTGCTGGACCGCATCTCCCACCGGTTCATCCTGTTCGCCTTCCCGCTGTGGACCTTCGGCGTCATCGCCGGGTCGATCTGGGCGGACGAGGCCTGGGGCCGCTTCTGGGGCTGGGACCCCAAGGAGGTCTGGTCGTTCATCTCCTGGGTCATCTACGCGGCCTACCTGCACGCGCGGGTCACCGGCGGTTGGCGCGGACCCAAGGCCACCTGGATCAACGTGCTCGGTTTCGCGACCGTGATGTTCAACTTCTTCGCGGTGAACTACATGTTCAGCGGTCTGCACTCCTACGCCTGATCGGCGGCGGAGAGCGAACGCGACTCCTGCGAGGGGCGGCCCGAGGGATCGGGTCGCCCCTCGGCCTCTTGGTCGAGGGTCGAGGCGTCAGCGAGGGTCCTCGCCGATCCCCGGAGGCGCGGTCGACCCGCGGACGATCAGTGAGGTCTCCAGGGTGACCGTGCCGGTGGATCCGGCCGCGTCCACCGAGCGCAGGAGGAGGTCGACGGCCCCGTGCCCGGCCTCGGCGACCGGCATGGCCACCGTGGTCAGGGCGGGGCTGGAGTACCGGGCCACGTGACTGTTGTCCACGCCGATCACACTGAGGTCGCCCGGAACGTCGAGGCCGAGTTCGGTGGCCCGCCGAACGAGACCGAAGGCGAGCAGGTCGTTGTGGGCCAGGACCGCGGTGGCGTTACCGGCCACGACCTCGTCGGCCACGGCGCGGCCGCCCTCTTCGGTCGGTGGGTTGGGGCCCACGCGTTGGATCAGGATCCCGTGGTCCCGCGCGATGTGCTCGGTGGCGCTCTCGATCTCCCCGCTGGTCCAGGCGCGTGAGGGCCCGCCCACCACGGCGATCTCCCGGTGGCCGAGTTCGATGAGGTGTTCCATGGCCCGGCGGGCGCCGGTTCCGACGTCCATCAGGACCCCGGACACCCCGCGCAGCCGTCGGTTCACCACGACCAGCGGGATCTCCTGCGCCAGCTCCGCTATGGCCCGGTTGGTCAGACGTGGTGCGACCAGCACGGCGCCGTCCACCTGCTTGGCCATGGACCGGATGAGTTCCTCCTCCACCCGGGCCTGCTCGTCGGTGTCGGCGATGAACACGTGGTAGTCGCGGGCTCGGGCCTGGGCCTGGGCCGCCTTGATCAGGGGCGGGAAGAAGGGGTTGGCGATGTCGGCGACGATGAGCCCGAGGTTGCCGGTCCTACTGGTGGACAGCGCCCGCGCCGCCCGGTTGGGGCGGTAGCCGAGTTCCTCGGCCGCGGCGAGGACGCGCGCGCGTGTGTCGGCGTTGACCAGGTGCGTCGCGGAGAAGGCCCGCGAGACCGTGGAGACGTGGACCCCGCTCACCCTGGCGACGTCCTTGATGGTGACGGCCACCCGTGGACTCCGTTCCGCTGTTCGATCTTGGGGACGGCAAGCGTTTGCTCCAAGAGCACCCTTCGGGCCTTGCCGCTTTTGTCATCGTGACCCATCGAAGGCCCGGCTTTCCAGCATTTTCCCGCAACAACTCGATGGAGGAGGGTTGACGGGGGTCACGTGTATCGGGGACGTTCATGCAAACGTTTGTACACGGGTCCCGACCCGTCATCCCCCGGAGGAGCGCCGATGCGCAAGCCACCCCCGATTCCGTCCCTGACCTTGGCGGCCGTCCTGGCCACGACCACTCTCGTCGCCGCCGCTCCGGCGAGCGCCGAACCCGACGTCGACCCCCGCGGCATCGGTCGTGAGGCCCTCCATGAGGGCGACGGTTGGGGGTCGGCCGGACACGGAACGACCGGCGGCTCGTCGGCCGCCCCCGAGGACGTCCACGTGGTCTCCACCTTCGAGGAGTTCCGCGACGCGGTCGGCGGCAAGGACGACGACACCCCCAAGATCGTCTACGTCGAGGGGCACATCGACGCCAACACCGACTCGAACGGTGCCCCGCTCAAGTGCGAGGACTACGCGGTCGACGGATACACGATGGAGGAGTACCTGGAGGCCTACGATCCAGAGGTCTGGGGTCGGGACGACCCCGAGGGTCCCCTGGAAGAGGCCCGCCTGGCCTCCGCCGCGGTGCAGGCGGAACGGATCCGCGTCGAGGTCGGATCCAACACCACCATCGTGGGCGCGGGCGACGACGCCGTCCTCTCCGGGACGAACCTGCGCGTCCACGACGTCGACAACGTCATCCTGCGCGACCTGACCTTCTCCGACGCGCACGACTGCTTCCCCGGCTGGGACCCCACCGATGGCGAGACCGGCAACTGGAACTCAGAGTACGACCAGGTGGAGGTCTCCGGCGCCACCAACGTGTGGGTGGACCACAACACCTTCGACGACGGCGACAACCCCGGCACCGAACTCCCCGAGTACTTCGGCCGCAAGTACGAAGTACACGACGGACTGCTCGACATCGTCCGGGAGACCGACCTGGTGACGGTGTCCCGCAACCACTTCGACGGCAGGGACAAGGCGATGCTGTTGGGCAACAGCGACGGCCGGACCACCGACCGCGGGTATCTGCGGGTGACCTATCGGCACAACCACTTCGACGGGCTGGGGGAGCGGGCGCCCCGAGTGCGGTTCGGGCAGGTGCACGTCCACAACAATCTCTACACCGTCCGGGATCCGGAGCACTTCGGCTACAGCCTGGGAGTCGGCCTGGAGTCGCACCTGTACGCGGAGAACAACGTCTTCGACCTGCACGACGGGATCGGGGCCGGGGAACTGCTCCGCAACTGGGGCGGCACCGACATCGTGGAGCACGGGAACGTGACGATGTCGCAGGGCGGCGGTCGTCTCACCCCGGTGGACCTGGTCGCCGAACACAACGTGCTCTACCCGAACGCGCCGCTGGGCACCGGACTCACCTGGGTGCCGCAGTTCACGGCCGAGGTCGAACCGGTGCACGCGATCCGCGGGCTCGCGCGGGAGGTCGGGGCCGGACTCCTGTGAGGTCCTCACCCGCTCCCTGAAACGCGTTGGGGGCCGCACCCGATTTCCTCGGGCGCGGCCCCCAACGTTGGTTCGAGCGGCGGTACCACTCGGGACGACTAGTCCTCAGGGTCGATCCGTCGGTTCAGTCGACGGAGGAACTCCGGATCGTCATCGGGTCCGAGCGGGTGCGGGCTGCCGGAGGGTTTGGAGAAGTCGGACGGGTCAAGGTCATCCGCGGACACGTCCTGGGCCGGAGAGGGCGCGTCACCCGGCACAGGAGCGGTCTTGCGTGGCCGGCCGAGGAAGAACCAGAGGATCCATCCCACGGGTACGAACAGTCCGATGACGACCAACCACAGGATCTTCGGTAGGTTCCGAGCCTCCTGGGCAGGGGTGGTCAACGCGTCGAAGAACGCGTACACCCATAGAACGATCGATACGAGCGTGATCAGGCCACCGAGCCACACCATGGTTCCAGCCTACTCTCGCTGTCCACTCCCCGTGGCCCGGCCCAGGGCTGCCGGAGACCCCGCGGAGCGGGTGCCCGGGGCCGTCGAGGACGTTGCTCTGTCTTAGGTCAGGGGGTGGTCTCGCTGGGTTCCCCGAGGAGGAGTGCCCGTACCTCGGACTCCCGGAAACGGCGGTGCCCGCCAGGAGTGCGGATGCTGCTGATCCGCCCGGATGCGGCCCAGCGGGTCACGGTCTTGGGATCAACCCGGAAGAGTGAGGCCACTTCCCCGGGGGTCAACAGGCGTTCGCTTGCTCGTTCCACCTTCACATTCCCCCAATCATGCCCGCCTTGAGTGAGGGGGCGGCGG
Organism: Nocardiopsis sp. NPDC055879; assembly: GCF_053615935.1. Classification (NCBI taxonomy): domain Bacteria; kingdom Bacillati; phylum Actinomycetota; class Actinomycetes; order Streptosporangiales; family Nocardiopsidaceae; genus Nocardiopsis; species Nocardiopsis sp. NPDC055879. The sequence goes on along the minus strand of NZ_JBSHCT010000027.1, from coordinate 7,479 downwards.
GCGTTTGATCCCCTAGTGTGCACGAGTTGGACCGTTTCCTCCCTAGTTTTCGGAGAATTTACGGCGATCGGGGGATAGCTGGGGGATATGTGATCGGAACGTGATGTTCGGTCCCCACTGTCGGGATTGGAAACATCCCACGAATACCCGTATCCGATGCCTTGGGTGCCCCGTTCCAGTGGCGACGGAACACACCCGGACCTGGTGCACGATGCCCGCAGCAGGCCCTTAACCTGGGGTGAGGGCCGTCTGACCGGGACAACACCCCTTCTGCCGCGCTCGTCCGGCTCGGCCGTACACGCACGTGAACGTACGTGGATGGGTGTGCTGACCAATCTAGTGCAGGTAATCGTCTGTTGTGAGGCTTTTTCGATGCGTAGCTGGTTGACCTATACCGCCGCCCGGGTGGCGCTCTTCGCGGGCGCCTTCGGAGTCGTCTACCTGTTCGGTGCGAGGTCCTGGGTCGCGCTGGTCCTGGCGTGGGTGATCAGTGGTCTGGCCTCCTATGTTCTGTTGTCCAAGTGGCGCGATCAGATGTCTTCCTCCGTCACCGAATGGTCGGACAAACGCAAGGAGGAGTCGGTCGGGGGGCGTCTGGTCGGCGGAGCCGCCCGTGAGGACGAGATCCAGGACGAGGTCCTGCGGGCGCAGGAGGAGAAGGCCGCCGAGAGCGCCGACTCCGACGCGAGGACCGCCGACGAGAGCGCCACCGACACCGTTGCCGAAGCCGACACCGGGTCCGAGGTCGAGCCCAAGGCGGACAAACCCGTCAAGTAGCCCCCGACGACGACGGGGTGGCCGCCGCGCCACGCGGCCACCACCCCGGTGCGGAATCCGGCCTCAGGAGGCCGGGAACATGCCCAGACGGGCGTGGCGGGCGCCCCCCAGCCGCTCGGTGTCGCTGCCCACGTACAGCCCGTCGGAGGTCGCGTGCAGGGCCTCGGCCCCGTGGCCGCGCGCCCGGCCCGGGTTCCACTCCAGCGCGCGCCCGGAGATCGGGTCCACCGCCGCGATCCCCTCGCGCTCCACGGAACCGGGGCCCGGGTTGAGGGCGCCCTCCTCGTTGTCCATCCAGCGCTGGTGGCCGCCCACGTAGACCGCGCTGGACGTGACCTCGACCGAGTAGATGGAGTCCCCGCCGGTCAGGTTGGTCCAGGTGGGTTCGGCGTTCGCGGTGGAGTCGTTCTCGAACCGGGCGATGGACTTGCACAACCCCGGCTTGACCCGTGGGCCGCCCGCGGTCACCACGGCGAAGTAGGAACCGTCGGGGGAGAAGTCCATCTGCCGCATGTAGGTGTGCATGCGTTCGTAGTCGCAGGGCGCCTCGTAGACCGAGGTCGACCATGGGGTGAGGCCGCCGGATCCGGTGTCGATCATGGCGATCTGGTAGCGGTCCTCGCCGTCCACCTCGGTGAAGGTCCCGTTGATGGCCAGACGCCGCCCGTCGGGACTCAAGGCCAACTCCTGCACGCGCAGGCTTCCGCGCCGCTGCTCGGCGATGGTCGGGGTGAAGCCGGCGTCCACGGTCCCGTCTGTGGAGTCGACACGGGCCAGCCCGGTGCGGCTCTCCCCGTTCACGGTGGAGAAGTTGCCGCCGAGGTAGACGTCGGTGCCGTCGGAGGCGAGTCGGTACACGTTCCCGTCGCCCACCGCGGCGTCGAACCCGTCGACGGTGTCGCCGGCGGTGGTGTCGATCCGGGCCACGCCCCGGCTGTCCTTCCCGTTGACCTGATTGAAGTGTCCGCCGAGGATCACCGTCCCGTCCGGCCCCTCCGCCAGGGAGGTGACGGTCCCGTCCACAGAGGGGGTGAAGTCCCCCAGGATCTCCCCGCTGCCATGACGGAAGGCGAACAGGTTGCGCCGATCGTGTGTGCCATCGCCGTTGGAGTCGGAGACCCGGTCGAACTCACCGGCGACCACGACGATGTCGCCGATCCGAAGGATGTCCTTCACCGAGCCGTTCAACACGTGCGGCGTCCAGTCCACGGGGCTTTCGCCGACCACGCCCTCGTGGGGTGCGGCGGCGGCCGGGGCGGTGGTCGCGACACCGAGTGGAAGCAGGAGCAGCGAGCCCATGGTCAGGGCGGCGAACGATCGGGCCGATTTCACGGGTTTCTCTCCTTGGGCGGGGGAACGGCTGCGGTGCCCCCATTCTTGCATGAAGTAGTCGAATGACTACGTCTGGTGATTAAGCTTCTGTGCGGTCCGTGCCCCCACCCGGTCACAGCCGGCGAATGCGCGCCGCCATCAGCCGCAGTGCCTGTTCCCGAGTGGCGTCCTTCGGCGCGGCGAACCAGACGGCGTCGCCCACCCGGGCGCCCTTCAGTCGCCCCGAGAGTTCCTCGGCCGCTTCGGCCCGACCCGAACCCACGGCGAATCCCACCGGTTCGGCCAGGCCGTACCAGCGCGGCGCGTAGGTGCAGTCGGTGCGCCCTCGCATCCGCCTCACGTGTAGCACCTCCAAGCCCTCCGCCAGCGAGGCCGCGGCCGAAGGTACGTGGTCGTAGGGGAACGCGTCCGCGCTTTCGCACCCCAACACCAAGGAGACCTCCTCCCGCACACTCCCCGAGTCGTGGCTCACCCGCAGGTCCCCACAGAATCCGTTCCCCCGGAAACGCACCAACGTGGTGCGTGGTGCCCGATGCCGGACCAGGCGTGCCAAACGTTCCCCGTCCCAGGGGGTCAGTGCTGGTTCGTACTGTCCCCACGCGACCGGAAGGGATCCCCGCAATCGCTCCGCCATCAGTTCGACCGACCTGCCCGGAGTGAAATCCGACTTTGGAAACCGCAGGGTGGCTTCGAGGACGAGCTGCCGACCGGTCGGGGAGTCGTCCAGGAACCCCTCGGCCGGCGCGATGTCCCCCACCCGCCGTACGGGCACGTGGCCGTGTTCGGGGTCCCAGCGCAGTGGTAGCCCGGAAATGCCGTCGTAGTGGCCACCGGCCTCGTCGCGCACGACCCAGCGAGCCAGGGGCAGGGTCATCAGGGTGCGCAGCGAGTAGGTCAGGCGGGTGTGTGTCGGGGTCAGTAGTTGGAAGCCGTCACCCCGGGACGCGTGGACGGTCAAGGCGTCGGCGATCCAGGAGGAGTAGGGGACGACCTCGCGATCCTGCGCTACTACGACGGCCCGGCTCGCCGAGTGCTCCACCGTCGGGTGCGGGGTCTCTTCCCAGACCCCGAAGTCGGCAGGTCCCGAAGTCCATACGGCCCCACCCAGCCGCAGCGCCAGTCGGTCCGCGACCCGGTGCGCCACCTCGCGTCCGGCATCGTCCGGACGGGCCCGGAGCTCGACCCACCAGAAGCGCCCGGGTAGCCCTGACCCGAGGTCAGGACCGAGCAGCCTCTCCACCTCTCCGGGAGCCTCGACCGCCTGGCCGGGCTCCAACGTCAACAGCACCCCGTGGGAATCGCGCAACTGGAGGAGACCACCGCCGGCCAACGCTCCCACCCTCAAGTCGGCACCGGCATCCTCCAACGCTCGGGTGAGTGTCCGCAGGTCCGGATTCTCCGCTACGAGCGCCACCACGTCATAACTCATCCAGGGTCCTTCGGCTCTGCCTGGTCGGGGGATCTGTAGGGAAGGTCACATGAACGGCGCATGTGACTTCTACGTCCACTCTGTCACCAATTGTCGATATAAGTGATGTACAGAGTTTGCAAACGCCCTGAAAACACGGAAAGCAGGTGCGAGGACCGTGAGGTTCGAGCTGGTTCCACCCCTGGACCGGCCGGAGGAGACCGAGAACGGGTCACCTCTCGAAACGGCTCGCCCCCGTCACCCGGTGGTGAGGTCAGGACCGTGATGGCCCGGCGTGCGGGCTCCTTGGGAGGCCGTGTCACCACGGTCGCCCGCTCATTGCACTCCGTCCTGCGACGACTGGACTCCAACATCGTTCGCTACGAGCACGAGCGAGTGGACCACCACGCCATAGACGAGTCCCCACCCCCGGAGAACTTCCGTCCCGAACTCTTCTCCGGCGGGGGCGACCTATGAGCGAGTGGGATGTCGACCCCACCGGCGTGGGCGGGGTTCTCCACAACGTGGCCGACCAGGTCGGTGACGGCGGTGGAGAAGCGCTCGACGGTCACCTCACCTCGCTCGCGAACTCACTTGTCGAGGCCGCCGGCTCGTCCATGAGCGGACCCGTCGGATCCGAGCTTTACGCGTTGCTCGAACACGTCGGCGAGATGTGCGAGGAAATGGTCGGTCGGGCCGGATCCGCGGTCGAAGGATGCGCGGAAGCCGTCGACGCCTTCCTCGTCGGCGACATGGAGATGGCGGCGGAGGCCCAGAGCGCCGCGGGAACAATCGACGACCCGGCTTGATCCCCCACTCTCGCTAGGACAGACGAATCACATGCCCCTCATCGAGGACTTCAGGCCCTCACACGATGACGATCCCCGCAACCAACAAGCGATCGACCACGATCCCAACACCCTCATCTATCCTCCGCTGATCCCCCGACCCGCCACGATCGTGGAGAACCTTCGGGAGGCGATCGGCACGATGAGGTCGGCGGCCGGGTCGATCAGCGACAGCGGCCACGACATCGAGGACACCTGGGGTGCCCTCCCCAACCACTACTCGGCGCCTGGCAGCGACACCCTCTTCTCCGCCATGGGACGGGTCTCCGAACGGGGGGACGACATCGATGGCGACATCGCCTCGGCGGTATCCGAATTGGAGACCTTCGCCGACGCGGCCGAGACCGCCAAGGAGAGGCTCGGTTCGCTCCGGGAGGAGGCCTGGGAGTTTCGTGAGGAGATGCAGGCCGAGGACGCCTGGAGCGAGAACCCGATCAACACGCTCCGTAACCTGCAACTCAAACTCGCGGTCAACAAGGCATGGGGTGAGTACCAGGACGCCGAGCGCGACTGCGCGACCGGGCTTTCATCGATCAGTGGCTCCGGTAACACCTACGTGGCCGCCGGTGAGGGCGAACCCGACACCGGAGAGGTCGTCTACGGGATCGACCCGAACGACGTCCCCGATCCGAACTTCGACCCCGGCAAGTTCTCCGATTGGAAACGGGTCCATGAGTTCACCTGGGACTACCTGGAAAACGGCGACAAGCCCAAGGGCATGAACTGGGCGGTCGACGCCGGTATGGCCGGCTGGGACAACTTCGGCGGCGGCATGGTCTGGGGCATCGGTGTCAACGCCGTGTCGGCGACCGGGCTGTGGCACGCGAACAGTGGTTGGGCCCAGAACGGTTCCGAAGTCTACGACAACGCCAAGGACCACCTGAAGGAGACCCTCAAGGGATACGGGGCGCTCGCGGGCTTGTACGGCGGATCCGGCACCGTCCTCGACGATGGTGATTTCACCGGGGAAGCCTGGCTGCAGAACATGGGCGAGTCCTGGAAGGAGGTCGCCCACGACCTGGTGCCGTGGCGGGAGTGGGACGACCGTCCCATGTACACGATCACCACTGCCGGAGGAAACCTCGCGCTGACGCTGGTGGGTGGTCTGCCGGTGCGAGGTGCGACCATGCTCGCCAGGGTGGGGACCGGGGCGTTCCGACTGGACCTCGACGAGTTCACTCCATCCCTCCACCTCGGCCCAGGGTTGGCCGCACGTCCGGGTTTCGACCTGTCCGATGTCTTCCGTGGCCGGAATCCGGATGGGTCCGGGGAGTGCTCGGTCGGTTGAACGACCTCTCCGTGCGGCTCAACGAACTCACCACCCGTTGGTCGACACCGGAACAGTCGGTTCCGGACCGGCCCACGCCACCGTTCGCGAACCACGGCGACGCAGATGGCTCGGGTAGCAGACCTACGCGCTCCGACGAATCCGAAGGCTCCCGCGACGACCGCCATTCGGAGGAGCCCGCCTCGACGGGGCGTCGGAACGAAACCGAGGACCGATCGGTTCGTGAACTGTCCGAGGAGGTCGACCGGTTCAGCGCGATGGACGCGGAAAAGCGTGCCCGTCTGCTGAAACGCAGTTTGGACCGGGCAACGGTCGGACCCGGCGGGATGGAGATCCCCGGGCCCGACGGTCTCGGACGCCGCAATGGAGAGGACGGTTTCCAGGCTCAGAATTCCACCGCCGGCGAACCACATGGTGGACATGATGGAACCCGGGCGCGAGACGGACAGAGCCCTGGAAGTACCGCTTTGCTGGAGCGCGACTCCGGCGGTCACTCTGGGGGGACCGGCACGGGCGGTGCTTTCGGTTCCGGCGGAGGTCCCGCTCACTTCGGTGGCGGGGGTGATGGAGGCGGTGGTCGCCCCGATGATCCCTTCGCCAATGGAACCGGGGACGATCCCAGGCCACCCGGCCCCAAGACCCTGGCGGAGTTCGAGAAACACCGCTGGGGTGACCAGAAGGACCCGGCCGCGGAGGAAGCCTTCCTGCGGGATGTGGAACATCTGGTCAACCACGACGAGGATTTCCGGAAGAAATATTACAACCGGATCGGTCATCGGGTTAAAGAAGATCTTAAGATTGGGCTGGAGAATTGGCAGCTTCCCAAGCTCCACATCGATGAGAATACTGGTTGGCGCACACCTCTCAAGCAGCCGGATTCACCGGACTACTATGGGGACAAGACCAAGGTCAGGATCAATAGCCCTGACTTCCTCAAGGATTCAAATGGAAATCCGCTTACAGGTGACGAACTCGCCAGGAAGGAGAAACTCCGCGAAGATTTCAGGAGCCTTGATGCTTTGGCGGAACAGAAGGCGAAGACGTACGATGATGCGGTAAGAAAAAACGAAACCTTCAAGGCGGCGGAGAAAAAATACGGGAAATATGTAGAAGGTGGAGAAAATCATGGCCTGCTCGAAAGGGCACACCAGGACAAGGTGGATGCTTATCACAAATCGACGAAGGTGGCCGAAACCTTTGGCGAGGAGTCGGCGAAGATCGCCGCCCGCTACGAATTCGACGGAAGTCCTCTGCTTGACAAGCATGGCAATGAGGTTATGCGGGAGGTCAAGGATGATCAAGGCAACGTGATCGGGGAGGAGAAGGTCGTCAAACCGGACCTGGAAGGTGCGACCCTTTTGGGCCGTGGGTCCGGGGCTCCTGGAAACGGAAACAGTCAGTTCGACCTGATCTATGAGACCAAAGACGGGGACATCGTCATCGTCGAGGCCAAGGCCAGCACGACGACTTCCTTGGGCACAAGGATTCATGCCCCGAAGGGTGGGAGACCTGCCGATGTCATGCAGGGGACCAGTGGTTATGTTGATTCAACCCTTGACGCAATGCTAAGGCGTGGTGAAGGTTCTCTTATTCCCGTTGGGGAGGGTTCGAAGATCCCTGGAGTGCAGAAAATCGGGGGGAGGTCATTTATTGACGAAGAATCTCTTGCTGAATATATTTCCGAAAAGTCAGAGCAGGGTCAGTTGACTTATGCACTATTTAAAGGGAATCCAATGAGGTGATCTCAGCGAGTTTGCTTCTCGATATTGGTCAGCGCCAACGCGGCTTGCACGATCATCCCGATCTTGGACGGGCTCATCGTGGTG
>NZ_JBSHCT010000026.1:0-72642 GCF_053615935.1 Nocardiopsis sp. NPDC055879 | reverse complement strand
GGACCAGCGGTCCCTCACCCTGCTCGGCCACGTGCAACCGCAGCCCGTTCACCTCGACGTGGTGGTGCTTGAGGTCCATGTCGGTTCCTTTCGTGTTTTCGGGCTCGATCGGTCATGCCTCGGATCGCAGATCGGCCAGGTAGCGGTGGTGCGCTCTTCGACGGTTCCGGTAGACCAGGGCCAGGAACGCGTACACCATGCCCAAGCTCATGACGGCCCCGCCCAGTGTTCCCAGCCAGGTCGAGAAAAGGGCGAACCCGGCCACGGCCATCAGGGAAAGTGGTGCCAAGACCATGCTCACCAGGGCACGGGCAGGGGAACATCGTTCGGCGACGGCCGCGGAGGACACCCCGACCAAGGCGGGCCCCCAGAACACGGCTTGCAAGATGAGAAAGGTGAGACCCCATGCGCGTAGTGGCCACCGGCGACGTGCGTCCGCGGTCAACCAGGGCAGTAGCACCAGGGTGGCCGATAGCGACACCGCGGTCGTGGTCAGGATCGCCGCCTCCGCCTCCGAGGGCGCGAATGTCGTGAGGACGAGAGGGAGGAGGAAGTGGCGTACGCGGAATGTGTAAGGGGTGGGAACACCGACGACCTTGGCGCGGCCGTCCGGCTTCCACAAGGTCGTGTAGTCCATGGGACGTCGGTCCACGACCATGGGGCGCAGGTTCCCACGTGCCTTCGTGGCCTCGCACCAGTCAGGGTCCGGGTCCCCGGCCGGGGTCAGACCACGTTCGAGAACGGTACGCCAACGGCCGACGTTCTCGCCGCGCTCGATTCGACGGCGGGCCAGGCCCTCCATGACGGTGCCATGGCCGGCGAGGGCCGCTCTTCCGGCCGCCCGTTCGGCCTCCCGGTCATCGCCCCGTTCCTCCGCGAGGCGGACGTGGGAGTCCAAGAGGGCGACCTGAGCGGAGACGTCGGGCGCCGCGCCACCCTCGGACAGAGCCCGGGCATGGGCGAGGTGCTCCGAGTCGGTGATATCGCCACCGGGCAGAGCCTGGAACAGAGCGGCGTTGTCCCAGTCCCCTTCGAGCTCCAGATCTCTGGTCACATGGGACAAGTCGAGATGGCACCGATGCTCCCGCAACCAGCCGACCGCGACCAGGGCCAGGTCGGGGCGAGCCGCCTCCAACAGCGGGTCCACCGGGGACTTGTTCTGGGACATGAATCGGACGCGGACGCCATCGGAATACTCCGAGGCCGGAGCCAAACACTCGATGATGTCGTCGGCCAGGTGCAGCGCGCCCGCTCTCACCAAGTGGACCAGAGCACGCTGGGCGTGGTGCTCCGAGTCCAAGTGGTAAGAACGCCACTGAGCGTGCCGGAGGGATTCCTTCTCGTTCGACACGGGTCGAGAGCGTTCGTGGGCGGCCTTCGCGTCGGCGACCTCCTCGCCGAGAAATTCCAGCAGCGCGCGCACCCTGGCGTGTTCTCCCGACGCCAGATGGCCCCGTACCAGGAGGGGGACCGCCCCCGAGCCACCGACACGCAGCGACGCCTCCTCCAGTTCATCGGCCGAGGCCGCGTCTCCTTTGATCCGGTACATCTGGGAGGCCGAGACGAGAAGGACCCCCATCAGCAGGCGGCCCTCGTACCGGCGGGACACCTGCGATCCAATGCTCAGGGCAGGATGGGTCGGCCGATCGGCGGCCCACCTTTCCCTGCGGGTGAACCCGGGAACGGTGTCGACCCCCTCGGCCAGGTGACGCGCCAGGGTGAGCGGTGTGCCGTGTCTGAGATGACGGACCAACGCCCGCGACTCCCGTCGATGGGCCTTGGCTTCTCGCCCCTCCCGCACTGTTGTGGGCAGGACGACTCCGCTCAGGTAGTGCAGGAGATCGCCGTCGACGAGTTCTCCCCCTCGGGGGCGCAGCGTTCGGGCTCGCTCGTCGTCCCCCGCGGCCTCTGCCGACCAGGCCAGTAGAGTCAGCAGTGGTCCGTTCCGCCACGGGGCCCACGGGTAACGCATGCGTTCCGCCGCCTCGGAAGCCACAGGTTCGGTCGATAGGCCATGGACGACCTCCTCCAAGGCCGCCCCGTGGAGGGAGCCGGAGGCCAGTACTTCGATGGCCTCCGCGGGCCGTCCCTGTTCCGTGAGCAGCTCCGAGAGGGCGGAAAAGGAGTCGGGATCGTCGGTGTGACCCGCGGATCTGCGAGCCAGATGTGCGGCGGCGCTCGTGTCCCCTCGACGCCTCAGGTGCCGGATGAGAACCGCCTGCACCTGTCCCATGCCGAATCGGCCCAGGTGGTCGTATATCTCAGGGAAGGCCAGACGTTCGGCGGCCGCCAGATCCCCGGTGCGCAGGTGCAGTCGTAGCGCGAGTTTCTTGGCCCCGAGGTCGGTGAAGCCTTCCAGGAGGCGCGAGACCACCTCCGTACGGCCGGAGAGCGCCAGCGCGTTCATGTTCACCGCCAGATCCCGCCAGGTGGCCCCGGCGCGGACGGCGAGTTCGAGGAAACGGGCACAGGTGTCCCAGGCCTCGACGCTCTTCGCGATCTGGGCCACGGTGTTCAGACATTGTGGATCCCCGCACTCGGCGAGGGCCTCCAGGAGTTCGGGGTGGACCGGCCACCCCTGAAAGGTTTTAGGGGACGCCGGACCATGGAAGGGCGCCGTTCGTTCCAGAATCGGCTCGTGCACCCCGGCGGACACACAGCGTCGGGCGATCTCGACCCGGATCAGGGGGTGCAACGGATGGGAGTCCTCTACCAGCAGGTCGTCCAGAGGATCCGAGTGGCCGCTCTTCGCGTTTTCGATCGCCTGGTCGATCCGTTGATCCCACTCGGCTTCCCACGCGGACTGTTCCGCTTCGGCGGCTTGGGCCTCCTCCGGACCGATGCGCTCCAGGCACAGTCGGATCCCCGTCCGGTCACGGAGCGGCCGGAGCAATTCGACCATGGCCCGAAGTCCATCGGGGCCCGTGTTCTCTTCGAGGATCCGTGCCAGAGCGCGTTTTCTCTCCTCCGAGGCCGTGTGAAGGCGAAGGGCGATCTCTTCGACGACCCGGTCGGTGCTTTCGGTCCGTCGCAGCAGGGCGAAGGCGGCCCGAGTGAGTTCGGGTCGGTCGGCGGTATCGAGCAGTTCCAATAGAGCGTTGGGGCGTCCGGAGAGGGCGGCGTCGGTGGCCAGGCGCTCCGCGGTCGCGTGGTCACCGGCGCGTGTGCGCAGCCGCGCGCGGCGCTCGAACTGCTCGCCTCGCCCTGGGTAGATGAACGGGGGAGTGTCTCGGAGAACGATCGCGTCCACATGCCGCAGGAGTAACCGGTCCTCGGCCGCCCGGGCGAGCTCGGGGAGCGTGTATACCTCGTTTCCCGCGGGGCCGCTCAACGCCTCCCAAAAGGAGTCCGGTGGGCACAGGTGGCGGCGCTGATCGCGTCCGTACTCCTCCAGGTAGTCGGGGAGCAGATACCGTGCCCTCCGCTTCTTCTCGGCCGGATCGGGGATCAGCGGCCCGGGGGTTCCCGGCCCCCGCCGCGTCAGACTCTCGACCACGGTGGTGAACCACTTATCGGGCAACCGCGCGCGTTCGGTGGGGGAGAGGTACCCGGGGGCCGCGCCCTTGAGGAAGGCTGCGGGAAAGGAGAATCCGTACTCGACCAGCCTGGAGGCGTCCATGACGACCTCCAGGACCGCGCGCTCGACCGGGGTGCCGTGCCGGTAGCGGCGGAGCAGGTCCAAGGCGCCGGACAGCGCCTGGGTGACCTGACCCTGGTCGCCCTCCCTCAGGGCCCAGAGCAGGCGTCGATCGGTGCGGGACAGGTCCGCGTTGGCGCGCAGTTCGGCCGAGGTGAAGGAGCCCGGGACGATGATGTCGCGTGCCCGATCCAGCAGATGGCGACCCTCCCTGCCGGTGGAGGCCTCATCGAGCAGCTCCCGCCAGTACTCCGGCCACAGCGAACCCAGGACCAGGACGGGTCCGCGCGACGCGTCGGCGAGCAACCCCTGGAGCGCCTCCAGTGCCTCCGGTTCACGTAGGTACAACTGGGCCTCGTTGAGCCACACCACCGTGTGGGGCGCGACCCGATCCGCCCGCAGGGCCTCCTTCAGGGCCTCGGGACGAGTGGGCGACAGCGGATGCCACAGCCGCCAGTGCGAGGGCAGCTCCGCGTGGACCGCCTCCCAGCAGGCACGGGTCTTGCCCACCGACGAACCACCCACCAGCAGCACCAGACCGCTCGCGTTGCGCGCGTCGCGCACGGCCGCGCGCAACGGATCGTCGACGTCGGAGCGGTACAGGTAGGGCGGCAGTGGTGGAAGCTCGTCGCCGCCGGTGGGGTCGGCGACCTCGTGCACCTCGAAGGTGTGGGCGTCCGCGGGCGAGAGATCGCCCACGGGCACGCCGAGCGGTGCGGGCCTCGAAGGAGCGGGGTGGTGGTAGTGGTGCTCCACCTTGCCGATGAGATCGCGTCCGACCTCCGCGTTTCGAAGGTCGACGTGGTCGCCGCCGTACTCACGGGTCACCCGTGTCCCACCGCCCTCGCGTCGACGACCCCGGGGCTGGAACCCCTACCGTTCGGCCACTCTAGGCGTTGGGACGATGCCGAGGGAGGGCGGATCGGGTCAGCCTTGGCGGTTGAACGCCCACACCGACAGTGGGGCGAACACCGCGATCAGCCCCGCCGACCAGGCCAGCGTCCAGGTGACGGTGTCCCCGACCGGCGTACCCGTCAGCAGGGCGCGGGCGGCGTCCATGACGTGGGTGACCGGGTTGATCCCCGCCCAGCTCCGCAGCCAGTCGGGCAGGGTCTCCACCGGCGCCGCCATGCTGGTGCCCAGGAGCAGCGGCAGGATCGCGATGAAGGTGAACGCCATGACAGCGGTCTCGTCGCGCATGAGCACCCCGAGGAACACCATCACCCAGCTCAGCGCGAACCCGAAGCCGATCGCCAGGGCGGAGGCGGCGATCGCCGAAACCGCGTCGGTCTCCACCCGGAAGCCCATGAGGAACCCGATGGCGAACAGGATCAGCACGGTGATCACGTACCGGACCAGGTCGGCCAGGACCGAACCGAGCAGTGGCGTGGAGCGACCGATGGGCAGGCTGCGGAACCGGTCGTAGACACCCTTCTTCATGTCGATGTTGATGGTGAGCCCGGAGGAGAGCATCCCGGCGATGCCCGCGCCCATCACCAGCACCCCGGGGAACAGGTATTGCAGATAGGCGTCGGTGGATCCGGACACCGAGCCGCCGAACAGGTACACGAACAGGACCATGAAGATCGCCGGGGTCATCACCCCGTTGACCAGGCTTCCCGGGTTGCGCAGGGACTTGGCCAGGCTCCGTCGGGCCAGCACGATGCCGTGGCGGAGCAGGGCGGCGGGCCGGGCCGGGGCGGCCGGTCGTCGGGGCATGGTGGGGGCGCTCATGCGGTCTCCTCCTCGTGGGTGTCGCGAGAGGCGCCGGTCAGGGCGAAGAACACCTCGTCCAGGCTCGGCAGGCGCAGGGAGAACTCGGTGACCCGTATGTCCGCCTCTCGCAGGGCACGGGCCAGTTCCCAGGCGGTGGCGTCGCCATCGACCGGGACGGTCAGGGTGTGGCCGCCCGTGTGGTCGGGCGCGCGTCCGGTGACCCGTTCCATGGCCAGGGCGGCGGTCGGAACCCGGGTGGGGTCGGTGGGGCGCAGCGAGACGGCCTGACCGCCGACCACGCGTTTGAGCTCGGCCGGGGTGCCGTCGGCGATCACCCGGCCGTGGTCGATCACGGCGATGGCGTCGGCCAGCGCGTCGGCCTCCTCCAAATACTGGGTGGTGAGCAGGACGGTGGTGCCCTCGGCGGTGAGTTCGCGGACCATGCGCCACAGTTCCTCGCGTTTACCCGGGTCCAGGCCGACCGAGGGTTCGTCGAGGAAGACCACGTGGGGTCGGCCCACGAGCGAGGCCGCCAGGTCCAGCCGGCGTCGCATCCCTCCGGAGTAGGTGGTGACCGGGCGCCGGGCGGCGTCGGTGAGTTCGAAGCGTTCGAGGAGTTGATGGGCCCGGTCGGTGGCCCCGGTCTTGCCCAGGTCCAGGAGTCGGCCGATCAGGACCAGGTTGGCCGTGCCGGTCAGCTCCTCGTCGAGCATGGAGCCCTGCCCGGTGAGCCCGATCAGTCGGCGCACTCGGGCCGCCTCGCGGACGACGTCGTGTCCGCCGACGGTGGCGGCGCCCTCGTCGGGGCGGGCGAGGGTGGCCAGGATCCGGATGGCGGTGGTCTTGCCCGCTCCGTTGGGGCCCAGGACGCCGAGGACCGAACCGGGGCGGGCGGACAGGTCCACCCCGGCCAGCGCGGTCGTCTTCCCGAACCGTTTCACCAGCCCCCGGGCTTGGAAGGCGTAGTCGGTCATGGTGTGCCTCACTCGCTTTCGCAGCAGTGTTCTACTTAAAATGATGTCATCATCTGGATGGTCAAGGTATCCGAGTGTTGGCGGTATCTCAACGTAGGATGGGTGGCACACCGCGGCTAGGAGGACGATGGTTCGGCTCAACAGGGCGCAGCAGCAGGAACACAATCGGGCGAAGGTGCTCGCCGCGGCCCGCGAGGAGTTCGCCGAACACGGCTTCCGTGGCACCGGCATCGACCGCATCGCCGCGCGCGCCGAACTCACCCGCGGGGCCGTCTACTCCAACTTCCCGGGTAAGCGCGCCCTGTACTTCGCCGCCTTGGCCCAGGCCGCCGAAGAGGCCCCGCCGGGGAAGGTCGACGCCACCACCATCGAACGGGCCCTGGGCGACTTCGCCCGCTCCTGGGTGGCCCGACTGCCCATCGGCGGCGACGAACGCGCGGGCGCCGACGCCATGGCCGAGATCACCGCCGACGCCCGGGTGAGCGCGACCTTCGCCCGTCTCACCATGCTGGAGTCGGTCCTGCTCGGTATCGCCCTGGAGCACCTGGACCCGGGCGGGCGCCGCGTCCGGGTGGCGCAGAGCGTGCTCACCACGCTGCACGGGGCCGAGCGGCTCGCCGCCGCGGCACCCGGCTTCACCGACCCCTTCACGGTCATCCGCGCCTGTGAGCACCTGGCCGGGCTCGCCCTGGAGGACGCCTGGCCGCTGCCGCACATCTCCCACGTCCCACCCGCCCGGGCCGCGAACGAGCCCTGGGAGGCCCCCACCGGGTTCGACCTGCTGACCCGCGCATCGGTGACGGTGGACACCGGGATCGTGGTGGTGCTCGGTCCGCACCGTCTGGAGGCGTTGGAGGAGGCCCTGCGCGCCGCGCCCGAGGGTGTGCCGGTCACCCTGGTCCCGGTCACCGATGATCCGGGCGAACTCCTGCCGCTGGTCCGGCTGGTCGTCGCCGAGTTGCGAGGTCACCTGTCCCGGGCCTTCCCTCTCCGGGCGTGGACCCGGGCGCGGATCGTGTTGGAGTCCGGCGTCGCCGCCGCGGCCGGCGTGGTCGATCCGGGCGAAGGGACCGAGTCCGCGCTGTCGGTCGAAGGCGGCCGGATCATCGCTCGGGCCGAGGGGCGGGGCGCGGGTCACGCGGTGGCCGCCTTCGCCGCCGACGTCGTGCGGGCGGGTGGGGCGACCGAGGGCTGAGCGAACGCTCATTCCGCATGGTCCTCGTCGAACGAGCCCGGGTCCTCGTGTGGATCGTGGCCGGCGAAGGCGACGTTCATGATGTTCCCTTCCGGTGTCGGGGGTGGCCTCGAACCCCCTGTGAGTCAACTTAGGTTGACTTCGTCGAGAAGTCAATCAAGGTTGACTCCCTTCGGGGTGTACGCCTTTGAACCGCTCAAGGACACGCGATCGGGAACACCGGGTGACGAAACGTTCCGGTGTGACACTGAATGTTCCGGGAGGTGAAGGCGTGGACGATGTGATTCCGCTCGGCGAGGGCGAACTCCTCTTCGAGGAACTGGTCAGGTCCGTGCACGCGTGCGGGCCCATCGAAGTCCTGGAGATCGCGAACCGCTACGGCACCGCCATCGGGCTCGACAAGATCACCGTTCACCTCGTCGACCTGCAACAACACCTGCTGGTGCCGCTCACCGGCGGGCCCATCCTCGACATCGACACCACCGTCGCCGGGGAGGCCTACCGGAACGACACCCTGCGGCTGGCCGAGGGCGGGGAGGACCAACTCAGCCTCTGGCTTCCCCTCAAGGACGGCGCCGACCGCATCGGGGTCCTGCACGTCCGCACCTCCAGGCTGGACGAACCCACCCTCCGCCGCTGTCAGGCCCTGGCCGCGCTACTGGCCCTGGTCATCACGTCCAAGCGCGCCTACAGCGACACCTACGTCCGCCGCACACGAGCCCGGCCGGTGCGGTTGCGCACCGAGATGCTGCGCGCCTTCCTTCCACCGCGCACCCTCGGCACCGCACGCGGGGTCTCCACCGCGGTCCTCGAACCCGCCTACGAACTGGGCGGCGACGCCTTCGACCACTCCATCACCCGTGACACCCTGCACGCCGTCATCCTCGACGCGATGGGTCACGACCTCGCCTCCGGACTGACCGCGTCGGTGGCCATGGCCGGTGCTCGCAGCGCCCGCCGTAACGGAGCCGAGCCGGGCGAACTCACCGCCGGCGTGGAGAAGGCGCTCATCGACTGGCTGCCCGAACGATTCTGCACGGCGGTCTTCGCAGACCTGAATCTGTCCACCGGACTGTTCACCTGGGCCAACTGCGCGCACCCGGCCCCCTTGCTCATCCGGGGCAGGTGCCTGATCCCCGGGGCCATGGACCGTCCGCCCGAACTGCCGCTCGGTCTCAACGGGGTCGTCTCCGACAGCACTTCGCGCACCGTCCATCGGATGGCCCTGGAACCAGGAGACCAGGTGCTGCTCTACACCGACGGTGTCATCGAGGCGCACGCCACCGACGGGCGCATGTTCGGTCTGGAGCGCTTCGCCGACTTCGTCACCAGGGCGACCTCCGCCGACGAGCCCGCACCGGAGACGCTGCGCCGGTTGATCCATTCGATCCACACCCACCAGCGCGGTGGTTTCACCGACGACGCGACCATCATGCTGCTGGAGTGGACCCCCGATCCGAAGATCCCCGGACCCCGGAACTGAACGGTCGCGGGAACCGACCGTCCCGAGCCGATCGACCGTCTCACCACAGCGCGAGCACCCGGCTGGGCCCGCCCGAAGCGTCCAGACCGGGCAGCACCCCCACCGTGAGCGTCGCGCCCACGGGCGGCAACCGGTCCAACCCCGTCAGCGCCTCCAGCCCCCACCGGTCGGCGCGGCCGATCGCCTCGTGGGCGGGGAAGTCGGTCGAGTTCCCCGGGTCGCTGCTCAAGGTGTCCACCCCGAAACCGGCCACCGAGCGTCGCTCCACCAAGAACTCGCACACCTGTGGCGAGAAGCCGGGGAAGTGCCAGGCACCGTCCTCGTCCAGGCCCCGCACCGCCGCGTCGCCCTCGGCCCACCTGGAGCTCCACCCCGAACACATCAACACCGCCGTGCCCTCGGGGATCGGCCCGTGTTCGCGCTCGAACACGAGCACGTCGTCCACCCCCACCGTGGTGTCGGGATCCTCCGCCGCGCGCTCCCGGATGTCCAGCACCACCGCCGGCACGACGAGTTCCTCGGGTGCGATGTCGGGCACCAGTCGCCCGCCGCCGATCACGTGTCCGGGCGCGTCCAGGTGGGTCCCGGTGTGCTCGGTCAGGCTCCAACGCTGCAGGTAGAACCCGAACCCACCCTCCGGGGCGGGCGGGCTCAACGTCTCACGGGCCGGTTTCACCTCGTCCCAGGACGGCATGTCGGGGGAGATGGTGTGGCTGAGGTCCACCACCCGCCCGAACCCGCCGGGCCACGAACGCGCACCCGAGGGCCGCGTCGGCGTGGGGTCGGGCGCGGCCCCTCCCGTACGCGAACGAACGGTCTCACCGGTTCCGTGCAGACACATGGGTCCTCCTACCGCCTGAATGGTCTCGCCCGGGATATCCCCGGTGGGCCACCCGCTTCAACCGGATTCTCGTTCCGGGTGGCCGTTCCCCTCCCGTTCGGGCGGTCGGACCGATTGAATGGTCGCAACGTCCAGTGGGGGAGGAAGCCCATGCCCGAGGCCGGTGCCGAGTGGTGGAAGTCCAGCGTCGTCTACCAGATCTACCCGAGCAGCTTCAACGACAGCAACGGTGACGGGATCGGGGACCTGCCCGGGATCATCGACAGACTCGACTACCTGAAGCGGCTGGGGGTGGACGTGGTGTGGCTGTCCCCGGTGTATCCCTCCCCGTGGGACGACAACGGGTACGACATCAGCGACTACACCGACATCGACCCGCGATTCGGCACCCTCCAGGACTGGGACCGGCTCCGCGAGGGATTGCACGAGCGCGGCATGCGCCTGGTGATGGACCTGGTGGTCAACCACACCAGCGATCGGCACCCCTGGTTCGAGGCGTCCCGCGCCGGGGACCCCGGCAAGGACGACTTCTACCTCTGGCGTCCCGGGACCAAGGGCGGTCCGCCCAACAACTGGGGTTCGGTGTTCTCCGGGTCGGCCTGGACCCATGATCCGGGCCGTGACGAGTACTACCTGCACCTGTTCAGTCCCTCCCAACCCGACCTGAACTGGGAGAACCCGAAGGTGCGGTCGGCCGTGCACGAGGTCGCCCGGTGGTGGTTGGACCGAGGCGCCGACGGTTTCCGCATGGACGTCATCAACTTCGTCTCCAAGAACCCGAAGCTGCCCGACGGCCCGGTGATCGGCGACTACGGGATCTTCGCCGACCACGCCATCAACGGACCCCGCCTGCACGAGTTCCTGCACGAGATGCACCGGGAGGTGTTCGACGGCCGCGACGTGCTCACCGTCGGTGAGATGCCCGCGGTGAGCGTGGAACAGGCCCGTGTCCACACCAACCCCATCAACCGAGAACTGAACATGGTGTTCCAGTTCGAACACGTGGACCTCGACCACGGCCCCGGCGGCAAGTTCGATCCGCGTCCACTGGACCTGGTCGAGTTCAAGGCCTCACTGAGCCGCTGGCAGACCGGCCTGGGCGACGTGGGCTGGAACAGCCTCTACTTCAACAACCACGATCAGCCGCGGTCGGTCTCGCGTTACGGCGACGACGGGAAGTACCGGGTGGAGTCGGCCAAGGCCCTGGCCACTACCCTGCACATGATGCAGGGCACCCCGTACGTCTACCAGGGCGAGGAACTGGGCATGACCAACGCCCGCTTCTCCGACATCACCGACCACCGGGACCTGGAGACCCTCAACCACCACCGCACCATGGTGGCGACCGGGCGGGTCGACTCCGAGAAGGCGATGGCGGGGATCGCCCGGATGAGCCGGGACAACGCCCGCACCCCCATGCAGTGGGACGCCTCGGCGCAGGCCGGTTTCACCGACGGAACGCCGTGGATCGGGGTCAACGACAACCACACCGAGATCAACGCGGAGGCGGCCGTCGCCGACCCCGACTCGATCTTCCACCACTATCGGCGCCTGATCGAGCTGCGCAAGGAGCACCCGATCATCGTGCACGGTCGCTACACGCCGCTGCTGGAGGACGACCCCCGGGTGTTCGCCTACACCCGCACCCTCGACGGTCGGACCCTGCTGGTGTTGGCCAACTGGAGTGGGGAGACGGCCCCGGTGGAACTGTCGGAGGACGCTGTGGGCACCGGTGGGCGGATGCTCATCGGCAACCACCCCGAACCCGAACGGGTGCTCGCCCCGCTGCGTCCCTGGGAGGCGCGCGTCCACCTCTTCGACTGATCCTCGCCCGACGCCCCGTCCGCGGGCCGATCACCGGATCGTGATCGGCCCGTTCGTCGCCCACGCCCGATCCGTCAGTACGGTGTTGTAGGCCAAGCGAGCGGGTTGGGAGCTTTCATGAGGGTTGTCATCGTCGGAGCCGGTGTGGGCGGGCTCGCCCTGGCCCGCGGACTGCTCGACCAGGGTCACGAGGTCGAGGTGCACGAACGCGCGACGGGGCCGCGCACCGGCGGGGCCGGGCTGGGCCTGTACTCCAACGGTGTGGCCGCCCTGGCCGCGCTCGGGATCGACGTGTCCGGGATCGGCCGCCGTCTGGACGGCCTGGAGAACCGCGATCCCTCCGGGCGTGTGCGCTACACCCTGGACGTGGACGCGGCCCGCGAACACTACGGCTTCGAGACGCGCACCGTGCCCCGGCGGGACCTGCTGGCTCTGCTCGCCACCGGTCTGCCCGAGGGCACCATCCGCTACGGGCGGATCTGCACCCGGGTGCGGGTGAACCCGGACGGGTCGGTGAGCGCGCTGTTCGGCGACGGGGTCTCCGCCGACGGCGACGTGGTGGTGGGCGCCGACGGGGTGCGTTCGGCCGCCCGACGCGACCTGTGGGACGGCGACCCGGCCCGCCCCACCGGGTGGGCCAGTTGGCAGGCGCTGACCGAGGTGCCCATGGACGCCGCCGCGGGCACGCTCGCCGCGGTGGTCCAGGGCCGCCAGGGCATGTGCGGGATCATGCCGGCCGGGGACGGGCTGGCGCAGTGGTGGTTCGACGTGCGCTGGCGTTCGGGCATGCGGCGCCCGGTGTCCCCGGCGAGTGTGCTGCGCAGACTCTTCGGTGACTGGAAGGATCCCTGGGTGCGCGCGGTCCTGGAGCACGCCGCCGACGACGCACCAGAACTGTTCGAGCACGTCCGGCACCGGGTACCGAGGGTTTGGGGCGAGGGCGGGGCGACCCTGCTGGGCGACGCCGCGCACACGTTCCCGCCCTCCACCGCGCAGGGCGCCAACCAGGCCTTGGAGGACGCTTGGGCGCTCACCCGGGTGTTGGCGGAGGAGGGGGCCGAACGCGATCCCGCGCGGGCGCTGCGTCGGTACGAAAAGGCCCGCCGCGGCCCGGCCTCCCTCGCCTCGATGGCCTCCGGCGCGGAGGCGATCATGCGCTTCTCCCCACCACGTTTCCTGGGCCGCGAACGGCTCGGTGCCATGGCCACCCGGCGGTTCATCGGCTATCTGGGCGGCGTGAGCAACGTGCTGACCGACCGCACTCCCTGACCTGCATTCCAGCCCGGGGTGCTCGCGAATCCGAACGGGCACCCTTTTATGTGTGGGCCGAGTCCATTAGGGTTTTGTGGGTGGCATGAAGAAGTGAATGTCGGTGTGAGGCGGCCTGGAGTAGTCCTGGTTCTGGCTGTTCGTGGTGTTCTTTCCGTGCTGCGTGGACGGAAATCCCCCTGCGAATTCGAGAGTGGACACGGCATGGCTCATGGTTCTGCGCCCAACCCGATGATCACGCGCCCAGGTGTTCGGGAGGCCCTACGGGATCAGCTTCGTCCACTCCCTAAGAACTCTGCGCGCGACGCCAGGAAAATCGTTCTCCTGCATGGTGAGCGGGGTTCCGGCCGAAGCTCGGTCCTCGATTCACTGCGCGCCGAACTCGATGCTGAAACGGCTGTGGCCTGGCTCAACGCGGAGAATGCGCAATACCGTGGAGTTCCCGCCAAGTTGACGGTTCTGGCCAAACAACTCGCCGATCGCACCAAAGGACGCGAGAGCTTGTCCTTTCCCCGCCTGTTGGTGGGGCTCGCCGCGCTCCGAGCGGGGGAGGACGCGCGTTCCGAGTCCGAACGTCTCGGCCTTGAGCAGTCCGTAGTCCTCGGCGGTGAGCAGATCGAGGAAGCGTTGGACGGGATACATCGCGTGTCCCGCTGGGGGCGGGTGGTGTCGGAGACCATCGGTGGCGTCGAGTTGCGGGTGGACCTGGGCGTGGTGGCCATGGAGGGCGTCAAACTGCCCATCGTGTCGATCGGCGGCCTGGTCAAGCGGGCGGCCCTGCGCCCCTTCGTCGAGTGGTACGCCGAGTCCGCGGGCTCGAACAAGGGCAAATCGAACACGGGCAAGGGGACCGGGGTCCTCGCCGATCTGGCCCGCGACGATCGGGACCCCTCCGGGCGGGACATGGACGTCGCGCTGTGCGAGGCGTTCCTGGCCGACCTGCGCCACTCCCGTCGTGGCCGGGGGCGCCATCCGGCCCCGGTGGTACTGCTGGACAACGCCGACGCCGTCGACCCGGACGAATCGACCGAGGCGGGGACGTCCTCGCGCACGGCGGGCAGGTCGTTCCTGCGGCTGTTGAAGGACTCCCGTCCCATCCGGTCCGAGGACGCCGGCACTAACGAATTCGTCCTTCCCGTGGCGGTGGTCGCCACCGCCCGAAAGCCCCGCCCGGACCACCCCCTTCTGAAGCAGCTGAGGCTGCCGACCTTCGGCGTGGACGACTGCGGCAAGCTCATGTCGTGGCGTGGTCGCAGGCCGGAGGTGGTCGACTCCGAGACCGCTCGCTTGGTCCACGAGTTCTCCGGGGGCAACCCCTCGGTGGCCGCCGAGGTGGTGCGTGTGAGCGCCGAGCACCCGGAGGACGGGGGTGTCCTGAACCGGGTACTGGGACGGGACGACCTCGAGTCGAGGCTGTTGGACCGGCTGCTCGACTGGTCAGGGGCGCCCGAGAGCGAACGTGCCGCGTTGGAGATCTGTGCCCTGTCCCGTGACCTGGAGTGCGCGGAACAGCTCGCCAGGGAGGAGGGGCATCGCCTGAACCGGGTCGCCCCCCTGTTCTTCGGCGACGACGTCCCCGACTGGACGACCCCCTTGCGTCACCTCCTGGTGCGGCGCTTCGCCCGTGACGACACCGGTGGGGAGCGCTGGGTGCGCTACCACGAGGCCCTGGCCGGATACTGTGAGCGCTCAGGTGACCCCACCGGGGCCCTCTACCACCGGTTGGCGTTGGGAGGCCTGGGAACGGTCGCCGACGAACTCCTCACCGTCTTGACCGACGAAGGGGCCACGGACTCGTGGGAGGTCATGCTCGACGAGGTCACCCGTGCTCCGTGTCAGCACGTCGAGCACTGGGGTGAGGCCCCCGACGAACGCTTCGTTCGGCTGGAGCGGGAGTCCGTCGGGACCGGAATGGAACCCCACCGTGGTGAGGCCCGGCGTCTGGTCGCCGCACTGTGGTCCCTGTCCGACCCCTTCGGCGGACCCGAACGGGTGGACGCGCAGGATCAGGCCGCCTACGCCCTGATCGTGCTGCGCGGCCGGGTCACGAACACGGGTGTGCTCTCCAAACGGGAGGCCCGACACCGTAGGATCGCCGACGAACTTCGTCGACGAGACGTCACCTACCGCAGGTCCGCGCAGGACGACTCCCTCGTGCCGCCGAGACCGCGAGGCCGCGGACTCCTGGTCGTCTCCCTGGTGGTGGCCCTGGTTGTGGGAGGCGCGGTGGCCTTCGGGCCGGACCTGGTCTGTGGGGGCCCACTCTCCGGCCTGGTCCGGGTGGAGGGCGAGTGCGTCGGGGTCAACGATGGATCACACGTGTTCGACCCCGCCTTCACCGAGGTCCAGGGCCTGATCGAGCGGGAGAACACCCGGGTGGCCGGCGTCGCGGAGGAGGACGGTACCCCCGTGGCCCGGATCGCGCTGATGACGACGCTCACCCCCGACGGGCGCAGCCCTTTGGACACCGATCGGGTCCGGGCCGCCATGGAAGGGGCGCACGTCGCCCAGGTTCGGGCCAACCAGGACCAGACCTTCCACGGCGATCGTCCCCTGATCCAGCTGTACCTGGCCAATGAGGGCAGTCGTCAGCAGCACTGGCGGTACGCCGTCGACCGGCTGGTGTCGTTGTCCGAGGACGACGTTCCGCTGTTGGCGGTGGCGGGTCCGGGTCTGAGCAGCGACAGCGCCGAGCGGGCCGCCCTGGAACTGTCCGGTCACCGGATCCCCATGGTCAGTGGCATCGTCACCGCCGACGGTCTGGACGCCTCCACCGCCCCGGGTCTGATGCGCGCTTCGCCGACCAACTCCGAGTACGTCGCCTCACTGGTGGACCACGTCGAGTCCGAGCACCCCACCGCCGCGGGGATCCTGCTCTACGACAACACCGAGGACGACACCTACACCGCGACGTTGCGCGAGGCCTACGCCGAGCAGTTCGCGGACCACCTACCCCGTAACGAGCTGGAGTTCACCGGGAGGGCCATGGGACAGACCGCTCCCACGGCGTTCGCCAGCGCGGTCAACCACATCTGCTCCCAACAGCAGGGCCTGGACCTGGTGTTCTTCGCCGGGCGTGAGGACGACCTGGACGTGTTCGTCAATGCCTTGGCGGGGGAGAGGTGCGTTCCGGAGGACCCGCTGACCATCGTGTACGCCGCGACCGGGGTCACCGGTGGTGCCGAGCTCCATCGGGACCTCGACGACGGCAACCTCGACCTGGCCATGGCCTCCTCCACACACCCGGGGTGGGGCAGGGGCGACGTGGCGTCCCCGGCCGGGTTCGACGGGTTCCACGAGGTGTTCGTCGAACGGATCGACGCCGACCCCGCCAGGCTCGACGACGGGTACGCGATCATGCACCATGACGCCGTGGCGGTGACCGTGCACGCGGTGCGTCTGGCGTTGGAGGAGGTCGGGGGCGAACGGTTGCCCACTCCGGAGGAGGTCCGGAACCAGCTCTACTACCTGCACGGCGCGATGGCGGTCTCCGGGGCGGGAGGGGACCTGGAGTACGTGGCCGGCAGGGAGGGCAACCCCGTGGGCAAGCCGGTACCGGTCGTCCTGTTGGGCCACAGCCATGGTGGGGTCGTGGAGGAGGCTGGGAGCCCTCCGGGTGAGCCCTACCTCACCGGGGAACCGGAGGTTCCCTGAGCCTCGAAGCGGGTCCGGGCAAGGGTTCGGATTTTTTGGAATCGGGCCAAGTGAGGTTAGACTAACCTTGGTTGCGGTCGGGTTCGTCCTGATCCGCCCGGCTTTCGTGCTGCCCATACTCGGGCGCTCCCCATGTACGAAACGGCCCGCCGAGTACGACGAGGTCGCCTCCCGTGACGAAGAAAGCAGTGAGCATGAACCCCACTCTGCGCCGTTTCAGCGGTCTCGGCCTCACCGCCGCCCTGGCACTGGGCCTGGTCGCCTGCGGTACCGACGACAGCGGAGGTGACGGCGACGCGGCCTCCGCCGACGGCACCTTCCCGATCGAGATGGAGAGCGCGCTGGGGACCGCCGAGATCCCCGAGCAGCCCGAACGCGTGGTCACCCTCGGCCAGGGATCGGCCGAGACCTCCATCGCCCTGGGCGTGGTCCCGGTGGGTATCGAGAGCTACGAGTGGGGCGCCGACGACACCGGCTACCTGCCCTGGATCCACGAGGCCGTCACCGAGTCCGGCGAGGAACTCCCCGAACAGTTCGCGGGCGCCGCCGACATCGACTTCGAGGCGATCATCGAACTCGCCCCCGACGTCATCCTCGCCCCCTGGTCCGGCATCACCCAGGAGGACTTCGACATCCTCAACGACATCGCCCCCACGGTCGCCTACCCCGACCTGCCGTGGAGCACCGATTGGGACCAGCAGATCGAGATCATCGGTGAGGCGCTCGGGAAGCCGGAGGAGGCCACCGGCCTCGTCACCGAGATCGAGGACACCTTCGAGCAGGCCGCCGCGGACCACCCCGAGTTCGCCGACCTGTCCTTCTCCTACATCTACACCGACGGCCCCGGCACCCTCGGCGTCTTCCTGCCCGACGAGCAGCGCGTGGCCATGGTCCGCGGCCTGGGCCTGGAGGTCGACCCGATCGTCGAGACCTTCCCCGAGACCGAGGGCACCGACTCCGCCCTCATCGGGTTGGAGAACGCCGACCAGCTCTCCGACAGCGACCTGATCTTCACCTTCTACAGCGACCCCGAGTCGCGCGCCGAGATCGAGGAGCAGGAGCTGTACGCGGCCATCCCCGCGATCGAGAACGGTGCGGTGGTCGCCAGTGAGGACAACTCCTTCGTCACCGCCTCCTCCCTGATCAACCCGCTCACCGTCCCCTGGACCATCGACCGGTACGTGCCCCTCATCGAAGAGGCCGCCGCCGAGATCGACGACTGACCCATCACCAGGTGAACGTGAAGACACGCACGACGGCACCGCCCAAGGCCGGGCCCGTCCGCGCCACGCTCATGTTGGGCGTGGGCGTGGCGGCCCTGGCCGGCGCGGTTCTGCTCAGCCTGGTCGCGGGCAGCAAGCCCACGCCTCCGTTGGAGGTGCTGCGGGTGTTCACCGGCGGCGCCGACCCCTACACCGTCACCGTGGTGGAGAGCCGGATCCCCCGGACGATCGTCGGTGTGCTGGCCGGTGCCGCCCTGGCGCTGGCCGGCACGCTCATGCAGGGCGTCACCCGCAACCCGCTGGCCGACCCCGGCCTACTGGGCGTGAACGCGGGTGCCGCGGCGGCGGTGGTGACCGCCACCGCGCTGCTCGGGCCCACCTCGGTCACCGGAACGGTCTGGTGGGCGCTGCCCGGTGCCCTGCTGGCCGGGCTGGCGGCCTACACCGTGGGAACCCGCGGCGGCGACGGGGGCATGGTGCGTCTGCTACTGGCCGGGGCGGTCGTCTCGGCCATCCTCACCGCCTACGTACAGGCGGTGGCGCTCAGCATGCCCGACGTCTTCGACAGCTACCGCTACTGGGTGGTGGGCTCCCTGGCCGGGCGCGGCATGGACGTGGTCCTCGCGGTCCTGCCCGTCCTCTGTCTGGGGCTGGTCCTGGCCCTGTTCGTCATGGGCGGCCTCAACGCCCTGGCCCTGGGGGACGAGGCGGCCGTGGCCACCGGGGCCAACGTCACCGCCACCCGGGCCGGTGGTCTGGTCGCCGGGGTGCTGCTGGCCTCCGGAGCGACCGCCGCGGCGGGCCCCATCGCCTTCGTCGGCCTGGCCGTGCCACACGTGGTGCGCTCCCTGGTGGGGGTGGACTTCCGTGTCCAGGTGCCCTTCGCGGCGTTGGTCGGACCGACCCTGCTGCTGGTGGCCGACGTGGTGGGACGCACGGTGGTGCGGCCCATGGAACTCATGGTCGGCGTCGTCACCGCGTTCGTGGGCGCCCCGGTACTGCTGTACGTGCTGCGCAGGACGAAGGGGGCCTCATGAGCCGCACGATCTCCGAGCCCGCGTCGCGCCTGACCGCCCTCGCGGAGTCTCCCGAACCCACGCAAAGGGTGCTGCGGGTCGGGCGGTTGCTCGCCTTTCCCATCCACCCGCGTTCCCTCATCATCGGCTCGGCGCTGCTGGCGGTGCTGCTCGTGGCGGCCGCGGCCACCCTCAGCCTCGGCCGTCTGGGCATCCCCCTCGCCCAGATCCCCGCCGCGCTCGGCGGGCAAGGTGAGGCGACCCACCTGTTCGCCCTCGAACGCCTGCGCGGCCCCCGTCTGGTCGTCGCCGCCGGCACCGGCGTGGCCCTGGGGCTGGCCGGCGCCCTGTTCCAGTCGGTCACCCGAAACCCCCTCGGCAGCCCCGACGTGATCGGGCTCGCCGCCGGCGCCGGGGCCGGCGCTTCCGTCGCCGCGCTCGCGCTGCCCGGGATCGTCCCCGTCCCCTTGGGGGCACTGGCCGGAGCGTCGCTGGCCATCGTGATCGTGTACCTGGTGACCGGAACGGGGTTGCGCGACCCGGGCCGCCTCATCATCGCCGGGATCGGCGTGGCCGCCATGGCCACCGCCCTCACCCACTTCGTGGTGTCGGTGATGGCCCGCGACCAGGCAAGTGTGCTCGCCTCCTACGTCAACGGCAGCCTGTCCGCCAGGTCCTGGGACCACGCCGCCACCATCTGGGTGGCCGTGGCCCTGGCCGTACCGTTCGTGCTGGCGTTGGCCGGCCCCATCACCGTCAACGAGATGGGTGACGAACTCGCCGACTCCCTCGGGGCCGGCGCCACCACCACGCGCACCGGAGCGGTCGTGCTGTCGGTGGTGTTGTCGGCGGCCGCGGTGAGCGTCGCCGGACCCATCGCGTTCATCTCCCTGACCGCGCCCCAGATCGCCCGCCGGCTCAGCGCCGCGCCCGGACCCAACCTGGTGCTGTCCGCGGTGGTGGGCGCACTGCTCCTGGTCTGCGCCGACCTGGCCGTGCAACAGTCACCGGTCGGTGACGGGCTGCCGGTCGGTGTGTTCACCATGGCCCTGGGCGGCGTGTACCTGGGCCACCTGCTCATCCGCGAATGGCGAAAGGGAACCCTTTGAACGGCGAAACCACCCCGGTGCTCTCCGCTCGGAGTCTCACCCTCGGCTACGGGAGCGACCCCGTCGTGTCCGACCTGGACATGAAGGTCGACGAGGGCGAGTTCGTGGTGATCGTGGGCCCCAACGGCTGCGGGAAGTCGACCCTGCTCAAGGCGCTGGGACGGGTGAACCGGCCGGTCCGGGGCAAGGTCCTGCTGCACGGGGACGACGTGCGCTCCCAGCGCGCCAAGGCGGTCGCCCGCAAGCTCGCGCTGCTGCCGCAGAGCCCGCTGGCCCCGGAGGGCATCACCGTGCGGGCGCTGGCCGCCCGCGGGCGTTTCCCGCACCACACGCTGTTGCGCCAGTGGAGCCCCGAGGACGAGGTCGCCATCGCCGCGGCCCTGGAACTCACCGGACTGACCGACCTGGCCGACACCCAGGTGGGTTCACTGTCGGGCGGCCAGCGCCAACGCGCCTGGGTGTCGATGGTGCTGGCCCAGGACAGCCCCACCCTGCTGCTCGACGAACCCACCACGTTCCTGGACATCGCCCACCAGTACGACCTGCTGGAGCTGTTCGCCGAACTGCACCGGCAGGGCCGAACCGTCGTGGCGGTCCTGCACGACCTGGCGCAGGCGGCCCGGTTCGCCACCCGCCTGGTGATGATGCGCGACGGGGAGATCGTGGCCGACGGGTCGCCCGCCGAGGTGGTCACCGCCGATCGGGTGCGCACCGTGTTCGGGCTGGACTGCGACGTGATACCCGACCCGCGCACCCGGACCCCACTGGTCATCCCGCACGAGCGGGCCGTACCGGAGGGGCCGCGCGAGCCCGAGGGATCCGACCACGCCCGAGTGGGTTAGTCGCCGTCTCGTCGACCCCGGGGGTCACCCGTTCGGATGCCGAAGGTTCCCGACGACCTCCGGGTGTGCGCGAGGGGTACCATCCGGTCGGTATGCTGGCTCGGATCAACAGTCGACTCGCCACCGGGGGACGGGGGCAAGAGGTGGTACGGGACATGCGCGGTGCACAGCGGACGGCCGATGGGGACACCCCACGAGGCACGGTGCCCGAACGACTGCTGAGCGCGGCCACACGGCTCTTCGCCGAACGCGGCTTCGAGGGCACCTCGGTACAGGAGGTCGTGGCCGCCGCGGGCGTCACCAAGGGCGCCATGTACCACTACTTCGGTTCCAAGGACGACCTGCTCTACGAGGTCTACGCCCGGGTGCTGCGTATGCAGACCGAGCACCTGCAGGAGATCTCCGCCCGGGACGAGCCCGTCACCGAACGGGTGCACGCGGCCGCCGCCGACGTCATCGTCACCACCGTCGCCAACCTCGACGACAGCACCATCTTCTTCCGCTCCATGCACCAGCTCGCCCCGGAGAAGCAGCGCAGCGTGCGCGCCGAGCGTCGCAAGTACCACGAGTTGTTCCGGTCCATGATCGAACAGGGGCAGAAGGAGGGCGTCTTCCGCGCCGACGTCCCCGCCGACCTGGTCATCGACTACTACTTCGGCTCCGTGCACCACCTGAGCACCTGGTATCGCCACGACGGCGCCCTGACCGGTCAGGACGTGGGCGGGCACTTCGCCGACCTGCTCCTGGCCGGCCTGCGCCCCCAGGGCTGACCCCCGCACAAGTGGCGAGGGCCGGGGACCCGCCCCGGCCCCGGCCCTTCCGCGACGCGCGAGAGGCTACGCGTACTTGCGCAGTTCCGCGCGGCCCAGCGAACGCAGGTGCACCTCGTCCGGCCCGTCGGCCAGGCGCAGCGAACGCACCCCCGCCTGCCAGGCGGCGATCGGCACGTCCTGGCTGACCCCGGCCGCGCCGTGCGCCTGCACGCACTTGTCGAGGATCCACTCCACGGTGCGCGGGGTGGCGATCTTGATCGCCTGGATCTCGGTGTGGGCGCCCTTGTTGCCCACCGTGTCCATCAGGTAGGCGGTCTTGAGCACCAGCAGACGCAGTTGCTCGATCTGCACCCGTGCCTCGGCGATCCACTCGCGCACCACGCCCTGCTCGGCCAGCGGGCGGCCGAACGCCACCCGATCCAGCACACGCCGGCAGGTGATCTCCAGGGCACGCTCGGCCATGCCCAGGGCGCGCATGCAGTGGTGGATCCGCCCCGGGCCCAGACGGGCCTGGGCGACGGCGAAGCCCTCCCCCTCGGCGCCGACGAGGTTCTCCGCCGGTACCCGCACGTTCTCGAACAGCACCTCGGCGTGGCCGCCGTGGTCGCTGTCGTCGTAGCCGAACACCGTCATGCCCCGCTCGACGGTCAACCCGGGGGTGTCGCGCGGCACCAGCACCATGCTCTGCTGCTTGTGTCGGTCGGCTTCGGGGGCGGTCTTGCCCATCACGATGAAGATCTCGCAGGCGGGGTTGAGCGCCCCGGTGATGAACCACTTGCGGCCGTTGATCACGTACTCGTCGCCCTCACGGACGATGCTCGTGGTGATGTTGGTGGCGTCGGAGGAGGCCACCGCGGGCTCGGTCATCGCGAACGCGGACCGGATCCGCGCGTCCAACAACGGCTCCAACCAGCGCTTCTTCTGGTCGGGGGTACCGAACATCGTCAGCACCTCCATGTTGCCGGTGTCGGGCGCGGCGCAGTTGAGGGCGGCCGGGGCCAGACGGGGGCTGCGCCCGGTGATCTCCGCCAGCGGGGCGTACCGGAGGTTGGGCAGCCCGCCGTGCTCGGGATGCCCGGCCAGGAACAGGTTCCACAGACCCCGCTTCCTGGCCTCGGCCTGGAGTTCGCCCACGATCGGCGGGATCGCCCAGGGGTCGTCGCGTTCGGCGAGTTGGGTCTCCATCACCGGTTCGGCCGGATAGACGTGTTCTTCCATGAAGGCGAGGAGCCGCTGCCGCGACTCCTCGGTCTCGGCGTCGTAGGCGAAGTCCATCATTTCTCCTTGAGCATGGTGTGTGCGCGTTCCACCAGCGGCGCGACCACGTCGCCGATGCCGTCGAAACCCGCTCCGACGGTCAGCCCCCGGGTGTGCCGGAAGTGGATGCCCTCGGCGATCACCGCGAGCTTGAAGCAGCCGAAGGCCACGTACCAGCCGAGTCGGGACACGTCGCGACCGGTGGTGGCGGCGTACATCCGCACGAGCTCGTCGGAGGACGGGAAACCCTCGGCGGAGGTGGCGGGGTGGTCCCCGCCGGTGACCGGGCGTTCCCGGTAGACGAGCATCAGGCCCAGGTCCACGAGCGGATCGCCCAGGGTGGCCATCTCCCAGTCGAGTACCGCTGTGAGCTCGCCGTCGTCGGTGACCAGCACGTTGTCGAGCCGGTAGTCGCCGTGCACGATCGCGGGCGCGGACGATTCCGGGATGGACCGCGCCAACCGGTCGCGGAGTTCGTCGATACCGGGGATGTCCCGGCTGCGCGAGGCCTCCAGCTGCTTGCTCCACCGGCGCACCTGGCGCTCCAGGAACCCGTCCGGGCGACCGAAGTCGGCCAGGCCCACCGTGGCGGGGTCGATGGCGTGCAGCCGGCCCAGGGTGGTGACCAGTCGTTCGGCGACCGCGTGGACGCCGTCGGGGCCCAGCGGCGCGATCTCCTCCTGGGTGCGAAAGGCGGTCCCGCCCACGTACTCCATGACGTAGAACGGGGCGCCCAACACCTCGGTGTCCTCGCACAGGTGGTGGGTGCGCGGAACCGGCACGTCGGTCTCGCGCAGCGCCGTCATCACCCGGTATTCGCGCGACATGTCGTGCGCGGTGGCCAGCACGTGCCCCAGGGGCGGGCGGCGCACCACCCACGTCCCGGTGCCGTCGGTGACCACGTAGGTCAGGTTCGACCTGCCGCCGGTGACCACCCGACCGGTTAGCGGGCCCGACACCAGGCCGGGGACCTCCCGGTCCAGGTAGGAGCGCAACCGGTCCAGGTCCAGGCCGGGGAGTCCACCCTCGTTCCCGTCGCTCATTCGGTCTCCTCCTCGGCGAACACCTTGGCCTGGATACGGCGCATCCCCACCAGCCAGGCGTCGGTGTCGGTGGCTCGGGCCGCGTAGTAGTCGGCGGCCTCCGGGTGCGGCAGGATCAGGAACCGGCCATCGCTCAGGGCCACCAGCACGGTGTCGGCGACCTCCTCGGGCGTGATCGCCCCGGGGGAGAGGATGGCCTGACCCTGGTCACCGGCGTCGTCGAGCATGCCGGTACGCACGCCCAGCGGGCACAGGCACTGCACGGTGATCCCGCGGTCCCCGTAGGTGGCCGACAGCCACTCGCTGAAGGACAGGGCGGCGTGCTTGGTCACCGAGTACGGCGCGCTGCCCAGCATGGTGAGCAGACCCGCCCCGGAGGCGGTGGTGACGAAGTGACCCCGGCCGCGCTCCAACCACCCGGGCAGGAGTTCACGGGCGGCGCGCACGTGCGACATCACGTTGACCTGCCAGGAGGCCTCCCAGTCGGATTCGAGGGCCTCCGGGCCGCCGCTGCGGGCGATCCCCGCGTTGGCCATGTACAGGTCGATGCCGCCCAGGTGGGCGTCGGCCTCGGCGATGAGTGCGGTGACCCCCGCCTCGGAGGCCGCGTCACCGGGCACGGCGATCCCGCCGATCTCACCGGCCACGGCCTCGGCCGCGGAGGCGTCCAGGTCGTTGACGACCACCCGGGCCCCGGCGGAGGCCAACCGGCGGGCCACGGCCGCGCCGATACCGTTACCGGCGCCGGTGACGACCACTCCGGCGTTCTTGGGGTCCAGCGGCATCAAACACCCCCGGTGAGGGTCATGCCGCCGTCGAGGACGAGGGTGCGGCCGGTGATCCAGGAGGCGTCTTCGGAGAGCAGGAACGCGACCGCGCCGGCGACGTCCTCGGGCACGCCGAGCCGCTTCAACGGGTACTGGGAGGAGACCTCTTCCTCGCGCCCGTCGTACAGCGCCTCGGCGAAGCGGGTCTTGACCACGGCGGGGGCGACCCCGTTCACCCGGATGTCGGGGCCGAGCTCGACCGCGAACTCCTCGGTGATGTGTCGGAGCATCGCCTTGGAGGCGCCGTAGAAGCCGATCCCGGGGGCGGGCTTGAGACCGGCCACGGAGGAGACGTTGACGATCGAGCCACCGTGCTCGGCCATGCCGGCCCGGTACACCTTCTGCACCCAGGAGACCGCCGAGAGCGCGTTCACCTCGAAGATCTTGCGGGCCGCGTCCAGGTCCAGGTCGACCATGCGTCCGTAGACCGGGTTGATCCCGGTGTTGTTGACGAACATGTCGACCGCGCCGAACGCCTCCTTGGTGGCGGCGATGGCCTCGTCCTGGTGTTCGGGGTCGTCGCCGCGCCCGGGGACCCCGATGGCGTGTTCGGGGCCGCCCAGGGCCTCGACCGCCTCCTTGAGGGGATCGGGCTTGCGCGCGGTGACGCACACGCGGGCTCCCTCGGAGATGAGGCGTTGGGCGATGGCCAGGCCGATACCGCGACTGGCACCGGTGATGATGGCGGTGCGGCCGCCGAACCGCGAAGTCATGCGTACTCCTTAGACCGACTGGTCGGTATGTCAAGGCGACCCTATGTCCACGGGGCGCGCGCCGCAAGGGGTGGAGGCTCCCCGGTAAGGGTGACAATGGGGTCGCACGGGAACATAGGTGCCCGTGCGGGACCCCCGGGTTCCAACACCCGTTCCCGACATCTCCCGACATCGAAAGGGATCCCGTGGCTACCGAGGTCAAGGACGTTCCGGAGAACAACCGCTATGTGATCACCTCCGACGGAGAGGAGGCGGGCTTCGCCGAGTACATCCTCACCGACACCATGATCACCTTCACCCACACCGAGGTCGATCCCGCCTTCGAGGGCAAGGGCATCGGCGGCGCCCTCGTTCGTGAGGCCCTCGACGACGTGCGCACCCGTGACCTGTCCGTGCTGCCCATGTGCCCGTTCGTCAAGGGCTGGATCGAACGACACCCCGAGTACACCGACCTCGTCTATCGCTGAGCGTGTGGTCACCTCCCGACCGGGCAGGACCGCAGGGCAGCCGAGAACCAGGAGGCGTGAACGTTGGGCATCGACTACGGACGTGACATCGAATTCGGGGTCTTCCCCTCGCCGGAGACCGCGAAGCTGGACCGCACCTGGGCGGTGATCGACGCGGCCGAACGGGGCGGGCTGGACTTCGTGGGCATCCAGGACCACCCCTACCAACGCCGGCACCTGGACACCTGGGCGCTGATGGCCACGGTCCTGGCCCGCACCGAGCGCCTACGGGTCTTCCCGGACGTGGCCAACCTGCCGCTGCGGCCACCCGCCATCATCGCCAAGAACTCCGCGAGCCTGGACGTGCTCTCCGGTGGCCGCTTCGAACTGGGGCTGGGCGCCGGCGGGTTCTGGGAGGCGATCGAGGCCATGGGCGGGCCCCGACACAGCCCACGCGAGGCCGCCGACGCCCTGCTGGAGGCGGTCGAGGTGATCCGCCTGCTGTGGTCGGACCAGCGCTCGGTGCGCTTCGAGGGCGAGCACTATCGCCTGGCCGGGGTCAAACCCGGCCCGCCACCCGCCCACGACATCGGCATCTGGCTGGGCGTGCTGGGTCCCCGTCTACTCAAAGCGGTCGGCAGGGTCGCCGACGGCTGGGTGCCCTCCCACGCCTACGCGGGCACCGACAAGCTTCCCGGCATGCATGCGCGCATCGACGAGGGCGCCGCCGAGGCCGGCCGCGACCCGGCCGACATCCGCCGCGTGTACAACCTGTGGGGCACCATCGGCGATTCGGCCGGCTCCTCCGGTGGCGGCTTGGATGGTCCGGTCGACCAGTGGGTGGAGCGCATCACCGAGTTCGCCGTGGAGTACGGGATGGACACATTCGTCCTGGGGCCGGTGGAGGAGTCCCCGGAGCAGGTGGAGCTGTTCGCCGCCGAGGTCGCCCCTGCGGTGCGAGAGGCCGTGCGCCATGCCCGAGGCTGAGTGAGTGGTGAGGGGTGGGGTGGGTGTGTAGGTGGGGCGCTCGTAGGGCGCCTGAGGTTGGGAGCTTTGGGGTTGTTGGGCGTTGTTCGGGTGGTTGGGGGCGCCTCGGGTCGGGAGTCTTGGGGTTGTTGGGCGGGGTGGGGGTGGGTTCTCCCTCCTTCCCCGCCGCGTGATTGTTGCCGCCCGCACCGCACGCGTCAAGGCAATGGTGAGTGCTGTAGCGATCGGGCTGGTGGCCTTGACCCGTACGGTGCGGGCGGCGGTTTGGCGGCTATCGGGGAAGGGGGGAGAGTGGTTGAGGTCCCAAAGGGCCCTGTGGGCCTTCGGCCCACTCCGGCCGCAGCCGGCCGGATCCCTTCCCCTCCCTCTGGTGTCCTCGTGGGGCGCGTCGCCACTACGTGACGGGTGAGGTCACGAAGTACCCGCTACAGGCCAGGCACAGGGCGGGGCGCGTCCCCGCGGTAGCCGGCCCTGACGAGGCCCTTTCCCCGATGATCTTGCTCGTAGCGCCATGTTGGGCGCCCAACATGGCGCTACGAGCAAGATCATCATGGTGGAGAGACAGCACGGGGTTGATGGTGTCGGTGGGCCGGTACCCGGGGCGGGAGCCGGTACCGGGGGTGGAAGTGGTGCCGACACCCCCGATGGGAGCCACTCCGGCCCCGGAATGTGGCTCCGGGTGGGGGTCGCGGTGTTTCTGTCCTTGGGCATGGGGATATCCCCACAGGACACAGGGCCCTTGGGGTCTGACACCCAACCGGGGGTGTTCTCGTCGGGGTGGGGTTCCACCTGGCGGAAACGGGCGGTGGAAGCGGATGGTGGTGGTCAGGGGCGGTGGCTGGGGCTGGCTCCCCCTCACCATCCCCGGACCCGGCTTCTTTTCCCGCTTCTTGGTGGTTCTGGGCGTGGTGGTGTTCCCAGATCTGCCGGTTCACCTTGGCCTGTAGCCGGTGCTTGAGCCGATTGTGGGTCGAGCACAGGATCTGCATGTTGTCCGCGCTCGTGGCCCCGCCGTGGGAGAACGGGACGATGTGGTCGTACTGCGACCAGCTACGCGGCATGTCGCAGCCCTGGTGCCACTCGCAGTAGGGCTTCTTGAACCCGGCCGCTTGACGGACCGGATCGGGGGCGCACCGCTGCTTGCGCCCCACATCCAACAGAGTCCGACCCTGGGACCGGCGCAGCCAACTGTGGGGGGTCAGGTGGGCCACCATCTGATCGGGCAACACCACCCCATCCTCGGTGGTGGCCGGTTCAGTGGTGCCGTCTCCCAGGAAGGGCTTGAGGGGGACGGTGATGTTCAACGTGGCCAACGGTTGGCGGCTCAGGCTGGAGCAACCCCGGTGAGTCAGAGCGGTCTCGAAGATCCGCATCATCGCGTCATAAGCGCGCTGATGCTTCGGCATCGCCGCGTTCTCCGGCCCATACGGCTCGGTATAAGCCTGCAGAGCGGCCTGGATCAGCTCGTTGTCGGCCCCCGCCCCTACCCCCACCCCATCCGCCTCCATCCCCGAACATGACGATGCCCTGGCAGGGAACCCCGCCAGGGCATCGCTCCTTCGTGCGTTCTTTCCTACGTCTGTAGGCGCATCACTACAACTTCGAGGCGGACGCCTCGTCCAACCAGAACACCGTCTTCTCGCTGCCCTTCACGCCCGCGACAGGTGCCTCGTCCACGCTCGCACCCGACAGCCCCAGGCGCACCGCTTCGGACTTGGACTCACCCGAGGCCAGTACCCACACCTGGCGCGCCGAGTTGATCGACGACAGGGTCAGGCTCACCCGGGTCGGCGGGGGCTTGGGGGAGTCGTGGACCGCCACGGCGGCGGCCCCGTCCTCGCGCACGCCCGGCAGGCCCGGGAACAGCGAGGCGACATGCGCGTCCGGCCCGAGGCCCAACAGGCACACGTCGAAGGCGGGCACAGGCCCCTCGCCTCGCGCGGCCACCGACAGCGCGGCCGAGTAGTTGGTCGCCGCGCGCTCGACCTCGGCGAGGTCGGTCCCGTCGGAGGCCGGCATCGGGTGCACGTTGTCGGCCGGGATGTCGATGTCGTCGATCAGCGCCTCACGGGCCTGGGTCTCGTTGCGCTCGGCGTCGCCCTCGGGAAGGAAACGCTCGTCGCCCCACCACAGGTGCACGTGGGACCACTTCATAGCGCTGGCCTTGGCCTCGTCGCGAAGAGCCGCGAGGGTCTGGATGCCGACCCCACCGCCGGTCAACACGAGGTGGAAGTCGCGCTCCTCCGTCTCGGCGCTCACGATCAGCTTCGCCAACCGTGACGCCGCGCTCTGCGCCAACTGTGCGGCGTCGTTGGTGCGGACGATCTCCGGTTCGCTCATCTCAAGCTCCGCTTCCAGCGAGCATCGGCCCGAGATGGCGGGCCGCGTTCGCGTACGTTTCGTCAGGGTCCAGGCGGCGCAGTTCCTCGGCCAGCGCCGTGGCGGCACCGCGTCGGGCCAGGGCCACCCTCTGGTCGGGCTGGGAGAACCTGCTCAGGGTGGCCACACGGCCATCACGTCGGGAGATCACGATGTCCCCCTGGTCGGTGGTCAGACTCACCTCGGTCAGCCCAGGGCCGTCCGAGGCGTGGCGCTCCACCGAGATCTCCAGGCGTTCGGACAGCCAAGCCGCGAGCAAATCGGCGCTCGGATAGTCGGGTTCGGCCGTCACCTTGGCCCCGGTCACCCACCCGCAGGGCTGGTCCATGACGCTGGCCAGCAGTGAGCGCCATGGGGTGAGCCGGGTCCAGGTCAGGTCGGTGTCACCGGGACGATAGTGGGCGACCCGGTCCATCAGGTCGCGCAGCGGGTCCGGGGCGCGCAGGGCGTCGGTGATCCGACGTTGGGCGAGTCGGCCCACCGGGTCCGAGGCGGGGTCGACCGGCCCCTGTCCCGGCCACCACACCACCACGGGCGCGTCCGGTACCAAGAGCGGCGTGAGCACCGAGTCCGGGTGTTCGCCCAAGGGCCCGTACAGGCGCAACAGCACCGCCTCGCCGGGCCCCGAGGTGCCCGGTCGACGGATCTCGGCGTCGATGGTGGGTTCGGCCTTGGGGTCACGACGAACGAGCGCCACCACCCGCGAGGGGTGTTCGCGCCCGGCCTCGGTGGCGGCCCGTACGGCGTCGTAGTGGTCGGCCTCGTCGGTGACGATGACCAGGGTGAGCACCATGTTCATGGCACCGCCACCGACGCTGAGCCGTTCGGCCATGAGCGCCTCGGTGATCTCCGAGGTGGTGGTGCGCGGCAGGTAGAGCGTCATCTATTCCTCCCGACGGTCACGGACGTCGCCACTGGCGGCCGTCCCTGGCGAGCAGTTCGTGGGCGGACTCCGGACCCCAGGTGCCCGAGCCGTACTGTTCGGGCTTGCCGTTCACGGCCCAGTACTCCTCGACCGGGTCCAGGATCCGCCAGGACAGCTCCACTTCCTCTTGTCGCGGGAACAGCGGCGGGTCGCCGATGAGCACGTCCAGGATGAGTCGTTCGTAGGCTTCGGGGCTGGCCTCGGTGAAGGACTGCCCGTAGGTGAAGTCCATGCTCACGTCGCGCA
Organism: Nocardiopsis sp. NPDC055879; assembly: GCF_053615935.1. Lineage (NCBI taxonomy): Bacteria > Bacillati > Actinomycetota > Actinomycetes > Streptosporangiales > Nocardiopsidaceae > Nocardiopsis > Nocardiopsis sp. NPDC055879. Next base: position 42,263 of record NZ_JBSHCT010000026.1, on the reverse strand, counting down.
CCTCCATGGAGGTGCCCGGCACCTTGGAACCGAACCGCAGGGTCACGCCCTCGTCCGGTTGGATACGCAGTACCAGGGCGTTCTGTCCCAGTTCGCTGACGTCGGTGCGGGAGAACATCTGCTGCGGCGCGGCCTGGAACACCAGCGCCACCTCGGTGACACGGCGGCCCAGACGCTTGCCGGTGCGCATGTAGAACGGAACGCCCGCCCAACGGCGGGTGCCCACGTTCACCTTCAGCGCCGCGTAGGTCTCGGTCACCGAGTCGGAGGGGATGCCCTCCTCTTCGAGGTAGCCGCGCACCGCCGCGCCGCCCTGCCACCCGGCGGCGTACTGGCCCCGGGCGGTACCGGTGGCCAGGTCCTCGGGCAGGGTGACGGCGGAGAGCACCTTCTCCTTCTCCGTGCGGATCGCGTCGGCGTTGTAGGAGACCGGCTCCTCCATGGCCACGAGCGCCAGCAGTTGCAGCAGATGGTTCTGCATGACGTCGCGAGCCGCGCCGATACCGTCGTAGTAGCCGGCGCGACCGCCCACACCGATGTCCTCGGCCATCGTGATCTGCACGTGGTCGACGTAGCTGCGGTTCCACAGCGGCTCGAACAGGGTGTTGGCGAAGCGCAGCGCCAGGATGTTCTGGACCGTCTCCTTGCCCAGGTAGTGGTCGATGCGGAACACCGCCGAGGGCGGGAAGACCTCGTCCACGACCTGGTTGAGCTCTTGGGCGCTCTCCAGGTCGTGCCCGAAGGGTTTCTCGATCACCACCCGGCGCCACGGGGTGATCCCGCCCGGCCCCGAACCCTCCTCGGCCTGGGCCAGACCGGACCGCTTGAGCTGGGTGACCACGGTCGGGAACAGCTTGGGCGGCAGCGACAGGTAGAACGCGTAGTTGCCGCCGGTACCGCGCTCGTGGTCCAGTTCCGTCACGGTCCGGGCCAGCTCGTCGAAGGCCTCGTCGTCGTCCAGGTCGCCCTGCACGAATCGCACGCCCTCGCTGAGCTGGCGCCACACGTCCTCACGGAACGGCGTGCGCGCGTGTTTGCGCACGGCCTCCTGCGCCACCTGGGCGAAGTCCTGGTCCTCCCAGTCCCGGCGGGCGAAACCCACCAGACCGAAGCCCGGCGGCAACAATCCCCTGTTGGCCAGGTCGTAGATGCCCGGCAGCAGCTTCTTGCGCGCCAGGTCACCCGTGACCCCGAACAGGACCAGGACACTGGGCCCGGCGATCCGGGGAAGTCGTCGGTCCAGGGCGTTGCGGAGCGGGTTGGGTACCGCCCCCGGCATCACCGGTTCTTTCACGGTCTCTTCTCTTTCCGATGGAGAGTGGCCGGTGCTTCGGTGGTGTGCTCGCGGGCCGTTCCGGGGCCGTGCGCCGGAACGGCCCGCGGTGTCAGCCGAGCTTGTCGAGCTTGGCCGACAGCGCCTCCAGGAGGCTCTTCCAGGAATCGACGAACTTCTCGACCCCTTCCCGCTCCAGGACGGTGAACACGTCGGTCAGGCTCACTCCGGCGTCCGCGAGGGCGGCGAAGTCGTCCTGGGCCTGCTCGTAGGTGCCCAGAACGGTATTGCCGGTGATCCGACCGTGGTCGGCGGTCGCGTCCAGGGTGGCCTGCGGCATGGTGTTCACGGTGTCGCGGGCCACCAGGCCGGTGACGTAGAGGGTGTCCTCCAGCGCCGGGTCCTTGACGCCGGTGGACGCCCACAGCGGACGCTGTGGCTTGGCGCCCTGCTCGGCGAGGGCCCGCCACTCAAGCGAGGAGAACACCTCGACGTGGGCCTTGTAGGCCAGGCGGGCGTTGGCGAGCGCGGCCCTGCCGGTCAGGGCGAGCGCCTCGTCGGTGCCGATCGCCTTCAGACGCTTGTCGACCTCGCTGTCCACGCGGCTGACGAAGAAGGACGCCACCGAGTGGATCTTGGACAGGTCGTGGCCGTTGACCCGCGCCAGCTCCATGCCCTCCAGGAACGCGTCCATCACCTGCCGGTAGCGCTCAAGGGAGAAGATCAGCGTGACGTTGACGCTGATGCCCTCGCCCAGGGTCCGGGTGATGGCGGGCAGACCCGCGGCCGTGGCGGGGATCTTGACCATCAGGTTGGGCCGGTCCACCAGCCACCACAGGGCCTTGGCCTCGGCGGCGGTGCGCTCGGTGTCGTCGGCCAGACGCGGGTCCACCTCAAGGGACACACGGCCGTCCACGCCCTCGGTGGCGTCGTAGACCGGACGCAGGACGTCGGCGGCCCACCGGATGTCGTAGGCGGTGATGGAACGTACCGCCTCCTCCACCGAGACGCCCCGCAGGGCCAGCTCGTGGACCTGCTCGTCGTAGGCGTCACCCTCGGCGAGGGCCTTGTCGAAGATGGTGGGGTTGGAGGTGACGCCGACCACGTGCTTGGTCGACATCAGCTCGGTCAGATCGCCGGTCCGGAGACGTTCGCGGCTGATGTCGTCCAGCCAGACCGAAACGCCCTCCTCGGACAGGTCCCGGAGTGCGTTGCTCATGGTGTTCCTTCTTCCACTGGAACGAGGTCCGCCGCGGGGCTCGACCGCGGCGGACCCCTTGATCACTTGCCGGACTTGGCGAGGCTCTTACGAGCCGCTTCGACGACCGCCTCGGGCGTGAAGCCGAACTTCTCGTACAGGACCTCGTAGGGAGCGGAGGCACCGAAGTGCTCCAGGCTCACCGATTCGCCGGTGTCACCGACGTAGGCGCGCCAACCCATGGCGATGCCGGCCTCGATGGACACGCGGGCGCGCACCGAGGAGGGGAGCACCTGCTCGCGGTACTCCTCGTCCTGACGGTCGAACCACTCCACGCACGGCATCGAGACCACACGGGTGGGCGTGCCCGCTTCCTGGAGGGACTTGCGCGCGTCAAGCGCGATGGGCACCTCACTGCCGGTCGCGATGATGATGACCTCGGGGGTCTCGCCGTCGGCCTCGGCCAGCACGTAGCCGCCCTTGACCGCGCCCTCGGCCGACGCGTACTCCTGTCGGTCCAGGACGGGCAGGTTCTGGCGGGTCAGCGCCAGCGCGGACGGACGGTCGGCGTTCTCCATGATGGAACGCCACACGACGGCGGTCTCGTTGGCGTCGCCCGGGCGGATGACGTCCAGCCCCGGGATGGCGCGCAGCGACCACAGGTGTTCGACCGGCTGGTGGGTGGGGCCGTCCTCACCCAGTCCGATGGAGTCGTGCGTCCACACGTAGGTGATGCCCAGCTTCATCAGCGCGGCCAGGCGGACCGCCGGACGCATGTAGTCGCTGAAGACCAGGAACGTACCGCCGTAGGGGCGGGTCGGGCCGTGCAGGGCGATGCCGTTGAGGATCGAACCCATGCCGTGCTCTCGCACACCGAAGTGCAGGACGCGCCCGTACGGGTTGCCCGGGAACATCTCGCTGGCGCGCTCGAAGGGCAGGAAGGACGGCTCGCCCTTGGGCGTGGTGTTGTTGGACCCGGCCAGGTCGGCGGAGCCGCCCCACAGCTCGGGCAGCACCGGGGCCAGGGCGGAGAGCACCTCACCGCCGGCCTTGCGGGTGGCCATGCCCTTCTCGCTCGCCTCGAAGGTGGGGATGGACTTCTCCCAGCCCTCGGGAAGACGCTGGGAGACCAGGCGGTCGAACAGTTCCGCGCGCTCGCCGGCGCTCTTGTGCCAGGCCTCGAACCCGACCTTCCAGGCGTCGTGCGCCGCACGGCCGCGGTCCACGGCCTCGCGGGTGTGCTCGATGACGGAGTCCTCGACACCGAACGGCTCGTCGGGCAGGCCCAGGATCTGCTTGGTGGCGGAGATCTCGTCGGCGCCGATCGCGGCACCGTGGATGGCGCCGGTGTTCTGCTTGTTGGGCGCCGGCCACCCGATGACGGTGCGCAGGCGGATGAAGGTGGGACGCTCGGTCTCGGCCTTTCCGCGCAGGATCGCCTGGTGGAGGGCCTCGATGTCCTCGACGTATTCGCCGGTGGCGGTCCAGTCGACGTCCTCGACGTGCCAGCCGTAGGCGGCGTAGCGGGCGGCCACGTCCTCGCTGTGCGCGATGCGGGTGTCGTCCTCGATCGAGATCTTGTTGTCGTCCCAGATCATGATGAGGTTGCCCAGCTGCTGGGTCCCCGCCAGGGCGCTGGCCTCGTGGCTCACGCCTTCCTGGACGTCACCGTCGGAGCAGAACGCGTAGATGTGGTGGTCGAAGGGGCTCGCGCCCGGTCCGGCCTCGGGGCTGAACAGGCCGCGCTCGCGGCGGGCGGCCATGGCCATGCCCACGGCGTTGCCCACGCCCTGGCCCAGCGGGCCGGTGGTGGTCTCCACACCGGGGGTGTGGCTGAACTCGGGGTGGCCCGGGGTGCGGCTGCCCCACTGGCGCAGGGACTTCAGGTCCTCCAGCTCCAGGCCGTATCCGGCGAGGTAGAGCTGGATGTACAGGGTGAGGCTGGAGTGACCGATCGACAGGACGAAGCGGTCGCGGCCGGCCCACTCGGGGTCCGAGGGGTCGTGCCGCATGATCTTCTGGAACAGCAGGTAGGCGGCGGGAGCCAGGCTCATCGCGGTACCGGGGTGACCGTTACCCGACTTCTCAACCGAGTCCATGGCCAGTGCCCGGACCGTGTTCACGGCGCGGAGGTCGAGGTCCGACCACTCCAGAGTCTGCGGGGTGTGGGCGTTCACGGACTGACGTCCTCCTTCTCGGGCACCCGAACCATCCGGCGTTCGGGGCGGTGTGGGGTCGTGTGTACTTGTCGGTCGCCGGGCACCCCGGTGACGGCCCACCGGTGGGGGTGGGCCGAAGGGGTGTGGAGGGTGAGAACGGCGCTGTTTGCGAGCCTATCGTCCGTGTCGAGACGTGTCGTTGGGCGACACCTCCTCTTACCCATGGGTAACGGAAGCGTGGCACGTTGGTGGCATGGTGAGGCGTGTGCGAACCTTCCTTACACTCGCCTTACCCCCGCGGCCGCTCGTCATGGGGCGAAGGTCACCTGACGGGTGGGGCCTCGTTCCCAGGGGGTTGGTCATCGGCCCGTTCAAGGAAGTACTACAGTATGTCGTTGACGGGGTTTTCGCTGATCCTGACGGTTTGTCGGTCCGCTCGACCCCGCGTGGCGAGCAGTGTTGAAATTCCCGAAGAGTTGTCGAGGTATCCGCGTGTCTGAAACCGAGCCGGCCCCGTGGGGGACAGGAGTGCTTTCGGCCGTGGGGACGCGGTACTGATGGCGCTTACCAACCGTTCCCCTCAGGTCGGATCGTCCACCCCGGAGGTCCCCCGCAAGGCCTCCCTGGGCGAGTACGTCCGCGCCTATGTCGCGCTTTCCAAACCCCGCGTCATCGAGCTGCTGCTCATCACCACCATCCCGGTGATGTTCGTGGCCGCCGGTGGTGTGCCGCCGTTGTGGATCGCGGTGGCCACCCTGCTGTTCGGCACCATGTCGGCGGCCAGCGCCAACGCGATGAACTGCTACATCGACCGCGACATCGATCGTGAGATGCGTCGCACCCGCCAGCGTCCGGCCGCGATGGACCTGGTCACCCCCAAGGGGGCCCTGGTCTACGGGCTGATCCTGGCGGTCGGCTCCACGGTCGGGTTCCTGGCGTTCGTCAACGTGCTGTCCGCCGTGCTGTCGCTGTTCGCGATCGGGTTCTACATCTTCGTGTACTCGATGCTGCTCAAGCGGCGCACCGCGCAGAACGTGGTGTGGGGCGGCATCGCCGGCTGCATGCCCGTTCTCATCGGTTGGGCCGCGGTCACCAACAGCCTCGACTGGGCGCCGTTCGTGCTGTTCCTGGTGGTGTTCTTCTGGACACCCCCGCACACCTGGACCCTGGCCATGCGCTACCGCGAGGACTACGCGGCCGCCAAGGTACCGATGCTGCCCGTGGTCGCCAGTGACCGCCGGGTGCTGCTGGAGTCGGTGCTCTACAGCTGGGCGACCGTCATCGTCTCCCTCGCCTTCTGGCCGGTGGCCGGCACCACCTGGTTCTATGGCGCGGTCGCGCTGATCCTGGGCGCCCTGCTGGTGTTCCAGGCCCACCGACTGCTGAGCCGCTCCAAGGCGGGTGTGACCGGTGCCAAGCTCAAGACCATGGGCTTCTTCCACCTGTCCAACGCCTACCTGGCGCTGCTGTTCTCGGCCGTGACCATCGACCCGCTCCTGGCGGGCGTGCTCGGCTGAAAGCCGACCTGATAGACGACGACGGCGCCCGTTCCCAACGAGGAACGGGCGCCGTTTCCGTCGCGCGGGTCGATGGCGCGGGGCGGCTCAGGCGGATCGACGGCGCAAGATCAGCACCGCCGACCACACCACCAGGGTCACCAGCAGCAACGCCAGGGGGACGTGCGCTTGAAGGGGGCCGTAGGTGCCCAGTGCCGCCTGCGGGAAGCCCACCACGAACGCCCCCAGACTGAGCAGGAGGACCGTGCGGTCGGTCCCGGGGCCCCGGCCTCGGGAGGACCACAGCGCGCCCGCGGCGAGCAGTTGCGCGCCGGTGGTCACGTGCACCGCGAGCGCCCCGGCGTAGTGGAACGGCAGGGCGTCCAGGTTGTAGGTGATCAGTTGGCCGGCGGTGACGAACTCCCACAGGAGCACGGCCAGCGAGGACAGGACCGCCACGCGCAGCACCCACTCCCAGGCGCTGACGGGCCGGGTCCGGGCGGTGTCGTTCGGGGCCATGGTGGGACCTTTCCGGGTGGGTCGGGTGGGACTGCCATCCTGTCGTACACGGACGGCCCCTCCGAGGTGATCTCCGCAGGGTGGAGGGGGAGTCGGCGTCGCCGGTGGCAAGCGCTACGATCTGTGCTCATGCCCCGACTCGACAGCAAGGCCATTCTCCAGGGCCGCAGATCCCGTTACTCGATGACGCTCATCCTGGGCATCACCATCAGCGTGGTGTGCATGATCGGCATGCTCGGTTACCTGTGGCTCCTGGCCATGGCGGGGGGTGCGGCCGTGGGGATCGACGGGGCGGTCGGCTTCACGGTGAGCCTGGTCGCGGCCATCGTCCCGGTCACCATCCTCATCCCGCTCCTCCTCCTGCTGGACCGCATCGAACCCGAACCCGGGTGGGTGCTGTTCTTCGCCTTCGTGTGGGGGGCCGGAGTGGCGGTCGTGGCGTCCTTCCTCCTCAACACCTGGGGCATCGCCTACCTCATGGTGCCGTTCTTCGGACCGGACCTGGGCGACTTCCTCGGCACCTCGCTGGTGGCCCCGGTGGTGGAGGAGAGCGCCAAGGGTCTGGTGCTGCTCATCCTGCTGTGGCGACGCCGCCACGAGATCGACGCCTTCACCGACGGCGTGGTCTACGCGGGCATGGTGGCCACCGGCTTCGCGTTCACCGAGAACATCCTGTACTTCCTCAGCGCCTTCTTCGACGGCACGCTGGTCGCCACCTTCGCCATCCGCGGGATCATCGCGCCCTTCGGCCACCCGCTCTACACCGCGATGATCGGTATCGGTGTCGCCTACGCGGCCATGCGAAGCGGGGGACCGCGCTTCCTCGCCCCCATCGCCGGCTGGGTCCTGGCGGTGCTGCTGCACGGCATGTGGAACGGCGCGACCCTCTTCGGGTGGGGCGGTCTGGGCGTGGCCTACCTGGTGCTGTTCGTGGTGCTCTTGGGCATCTTGGGCATCGCCCGCCAGGACCGGCGCGACCAGATCACCGCGATCGCCCGTTACCTGCCGCCCTACATCTCCACCGGCCTGGTGACCCCCGCCGACATCACCATGCTCGGTTCCATGCAGGGCCGACGCCAGGCCAGGGATTGGGCGGCGCGCAACGCCGGCGCCCGCGGGCGCACGGCGATGAAGGACTACCAGTTGGCCGCCACGGAGCTCGCGTTGCTGCACCAGAAGCTGGACGCGGGGGTGGCCCGCAAGGACTGGAAGGTCAACCGCGACGCGTTCCTGGCCCTGATGCACGTGGCCCGGGACACCTTCCTGGGGCGGCTACCCCAGCCGGTCACCCCGGGCTGGGCGGAGCGCCCCACGGACTCGGGTTTCATGCGACGCGCGGACTTCGCGCACGTCATCGCCCAGGCGCGGGCTCAGCAGGACTACGTTCCCCGTCATGGCCAGCCTCAGGGCCGGCCTCCGTACCCGCCTCGGTACTGATCCGCTCCTCCGCCGGGGTCAGCCGGGTGGTGGCGAAGTACAGTCGTGCGATCGCCACCCAGGTCAGCGCCGAACCGAGCACGTGCAGCACCACGAGGGTCTCGGGCAGTTCCAGGGCGTACTGGGTGTAGCCCAGGGCACCCTGGAGCAGCACGATCACCAGCAGCGCCACGCTGCTCAGACGGGCGGGCCGACCGGCGCCGCCCCGGTAGGCGAGCAGGACGGCGGCGGCGCTGCCCATCAGGGCCAGCCAGCCCAGGACCGAGTGCACGCGGGTGACCGCGGGCAGGTCCATCTCCCAACGTGGGGCGGCCGCGTCGCCGCCGTGCGGGCCGGTGCCGGTGACGACGGTTCCGGCGATGAGCAGCAGGAAGCCGACCACGACCAGGGCGATGGCCACCGTGTGCAGCATCGGGCCCACGACGACCTTGGGCGTTCCCTCGGACTCCTGGCAGCGCACGTACAACGCGACGGTGATGAAGACCATCACCATGGACAGCAGGAAGTGGGCGGCGACCGAGGCCGGGTGCAGGTCGGTCCAGACGGTGATCCCGCCGACCACGGCCTGACCCAGGACACCGATCGGGATGATGGTCGCCAGCCGGACCAGGTCACGGCGGCGCGGGGTCGACCGCAGCACGGCGATCAGGGTGATGACGCCGACAGCCAGTACCAGGAAGGTCAGGGTGCGGTTCCCGAACTCGATGGCGGCGTTGAAGGCCGCGTGCCCGGTGTCGATCGGCACGAAGCTGTCGGGGGTGCATCGGGGCCACTCCGAGCAGCCCAGCCCAGAGGAGGTCACCCGGACGGTGGCGCCGGTGACGGCGATCCCGGCGTTGACGACGATGTTCCCCAGCGCCCAAGCGCGCAGCGACCTCTGCGTGGGGGCCCAGATGCTCCTGGCGAGGAAGACGAGCGCGAGTACGCCCAAGACGGCCAGGGCGACCTGCCAGCCCCAGAGGGGGACTCCCAGCAGGACGATGTCCTCCAGCTCGTCCGCCGCGAGCGAGGTCATGGTGGGGAGGGTCGTCGTCGCGGCGACCGGGGAATCAGACATACGACAGACTGTAGTACATCGTCGTGGCAGCGCTTACACGACCCCGGAGAGCCGTGCCACCTGCATCGATGGGGCGGGATGGCATGGAAAGGGTCCCGGGGCGAGCCCCGGGACCCTGGGTCATCCGACCCGGATCAGTCGTTGTAGTTGGCGATGCACTGGTTCAGCAGGTCGAGGTTCAGGTTGATCAGGCCCAGGGTGCTCTGCTCCTTGATGCACGCCTGGTAGACCTCGGACTCGGAGTGGACGCCGGCGGTCGCGGCTCCGGCGCCCGCTCCGAGCAGACCCGCGGTGAACAGAGCGGCGATCGCACACTTGGTCATGGTTCGCATTGCTTGCCTTTCGAACGACTACAACGGCTTGGGCGCGCTGCCCACCAGCCCTGATAGCCCGTAGTGCATGCATGGAAACTCTCTGTGTCTATTTTTTGTGTCGTCTTGCTGTTCCGGAGAGGAAGCAAAGACGCGTCGACGGGGTCAGGAGCTCGAAGGAGAGGAGGTGCGGGTCGAACCGGCGCTGGCCACGATCACACAGACCACCGCCAGCCACTGCCACACGCTCAGCAGTTCACCGAGCAGGACCAACCCCACCAGGGCGGCGGCCGCCGGTTGCAGGCTCATCAGCACCCCGAACACCCGTGGCGGAATCCGACGCAGCGCGTTCAGCTCCAGCGTGTAGGGGACCACGGAGGAGAGCACGCCCACGGCCAGTCCGAACAGCAGCAGCCGCCAGTCGAGTAGCGCGGCGCCGCCCTCGGCGATCCCCGCCGGAGCCAGGACGATGACCCCCACCACACTGCCGATGGCCAGTCCGGAGGCGCCGCTGAACCGCTGACCCGTCGCCGCGCCCAGCAGGATGTAGCCGGCCCAGGCGACCGCGGCCAGTACCGCGAAGAGCACGCCCAGCGGGTCGAGCGATCCGAACTCCACGCCCAGGGCCGCCACGCCGAGCCCGGCCAAGCCGGCCCACAGAAGGTCGACGCGTCGACGTGAGCCCAGGATCGCGATGCTCAGCGGGCCCAGGTATTCGATGGTGACCGCGATGCCCAATGGAATGCGGGCGAAGGCCTGGTAGATGAGGAAGTTCATGCCGGCCAGCGCCACCCCGTAGCCGATCACCACCATCCAGTCGGTGCGGCTCCGGGCCCGCAGCACCGGACGCGCCAGGACCACCAGGACGACCGCGGAGGTGAGCAGACGCAGCCAGACCACCGCGGCGGGCGGCAACGCCTCGAAGAGGTTCTTGGCGAGACCGGCGCCGGTCTGCACGGAGACGATACCGATCAGGATCAACCACACCGGTGGCATCGAGTCGAGTACCGCGCCGGGGGAGAGGCGGGACGTACTGGTGCTCATGATGAATCATCCTACGTTTTGCGGGGTGCGGCCCGCCGCCTCGGCCCCCTCAGCCCCCTCGACCTCGGTCGCGTCCGAGCGTTCGCGCGGACTCCAGACGAAGGCCAGCAACAGCAGCGACCACGCGATGACCACCACCGCGGGTTGCAGGAGCGTCATCACCAGACCGATCACCGTCAGGTCGCCCTCTCCGGTGAGCAACTGCACGCCGATCCACAGGAACGGCAGCGCCGCCGCGAACAGGTTCACGACCAGGGCGGTCCACGCCAACCCGGCCCGGGGCGGACGTCGCCACCACAGGAGGGCACCCCCCACCAGCACGAGGAACAGGGGCGGGCCCAGATAACGGACCACGATGAACCAGGGCACGCCGATGCTCTCCATGTCGGGAACCCTATCGGGGAGGTTCGAGACACGACCGGCATGGTGTGAAATGGTTCGGTCCGTTCCCGGATGACCCCGTCCCCGCTGGAGAGTCCCACGATGTCCCGCTCCCGACGTAGAGCCCGCACCCGCACCGCCCCCGACGGCCTGCCTCGGTGGCCGATGGTGGCCGGGGCGCTGGCCCTGCTGTTGGCGGTGGTGGTGGGTGGCTACACCGGCGGGATGTTCTTCGCCGAGACCACGTCGCAGGTCGAGGAGATGACGGTGACCTCCGGGATCCTCGTCGAACCCTCCGGAGCCCCCGAGCCCGAACCCTCAGAGGACCCCGAGCCGGAGGAGAGGACCCACCCCGCCGGTCTGGACCCGGCGGTCACCTACGCCCTGTTGAACGTGAACGGCGAACGGGCCCTGGACGTCGCGGGCGGCTCCACCGACAACGGGTCCCACGTGCACCTGTGGGACCGCCACGACGAACAGAACCAGCAGTGGAGGTTCGTCCCTGTCGAGGACGACTTCTACGAGATCGTCGGCGTGGGAAGCGGCAAGCTGTTGGAGTTCCCCGCCGAACCCGACCCCGAGGCAGAGCCCGCGGCCACCCTGCTCACCCGCACCGGTGAGCCCAATCAGCACTGGACCGTGGTCGAGGCCGGTGACGGGGTGGTCCGCCTGGTCAATCGGGCCTCGGGCAAGGCCCTCGAAGGGCAGGGCGGCGCACCGGACAACGGCACCCTCGCCGCCCCGGCCGAGGACGGTGGCCACCCCCACCAACAATGGCGCCTGGCGCCCCTGGGCTGACCCGGACCGGCCCCGATCCCCGGATCAGGACAGCAACAGGGAGCGCACGGTCCGCCAGGTGACCTCGTCGGCGGCGTTCAACAGGCCCAACCGGTCGTCGCCGGGGTGGTAGGGGTCGCCCTCGGGACGGAGGGCGACCCCACCGGCCTCGGTGATCAGCAGGCCACCGGGGGTGTGGTCCCAGGGCAGGGTCCGGTGGTAGAGCACGAAGTCCAGCTCGCCCTCGGCCAACCGGGGGTAGTCCACCCCGGCGCAGGAGGCGCCCGGACCCACCTCGGCGAACCGGTCCACGGCGGCCTCGACGCGCTCTCGCGCGCTGGGGGACAGGAACCGGGACTGCACCGCTCCGCGCATTTGCGCCGGATCGGCCGGCGCGGGCTCTCGACGCAGCCGACGCCCGTCACACCAGGCTCCCGATCCGAGTTCGGCCGTGTACACACGGTCCTGGGTCGGGCGCAGGATCCACGAGGCCACGGCCCGGCCCTCGCGGACCAACGCGGCCATCACCGCGAAGTCCTCCGAGCCGCGCACGAAGTTGCGGGTGCCGTCCAACGGGTCGACCAGCCACGCCGCCGGTTCGTCGGTCAGGGCCCGGAGCAGTTTCGGGTCGGTGGAGGCGGCCTCCTCGCCCACGACCGGAACGTCCAGGAGCTCGCGGAGCCTGCGGGTGATGGCGGCCTCGGACTCACGGTCGGCCACGGTGACGATCTCGCCGGGGGCCTTCTCGGTCACCTCGTTCCGGCCCAGGGACCGAAAGCGCGGCAGGATCGACTCCTGCGCGGCCTCGCGGAGGATCTTGGTCACGGCGTCGATGTCGATCGTCATGGCCGACAGCCTACGACCGAGCGACCCCCGCTCCGGGCCCCGGGCCCGGGGTCACTCCCAGCGGAACAGACGCGAGGCCAACAGGCCGCACACCAGGCTCCACGCGACCAGGACCAGGAAGGTGCCCGCGGCCGGCGGCGCACCGTGCGCGAGCGACTCGCGCAACCCCGAGGCGAGCGCGGTGATCGGCAGCACCGAGACCGCCTGCTCCATCGGGGCGGGGAAGTTGCTGGTGGGGAAGAGTACACCGCCCAGACCCAGCAGGAGCACGTACACCAGGTTGGCGCCGGCCAGGGTCGCCTCGGCGCGCAGGGTTCCCGCCATCAGCAACGCCAGTGAGCTGAACGCCGCGGTGGCCGACAGGACCAGGACCAGGGCGGCGAGCACACCGGTCGGGCTCAACGTGGGGTTCCAGCCCAGCAGGACCGCGACCACGCACAGGATGGTGATCTGGATGGTCTGCACGGCCAATACGGCCAGCGTCTTGGCGGCCAGCAGCCCGAACCGGGACAACGGGGTCGCGCCCAGTCGCTTGAGCACGCCGTATCGCCGTTCAAAACCGGTGCCGATGGCCAGCCCGGTGAACGAGGTGGACATGATCGCCAGGGCCAGGATGCCGGGGGTGAGGGCGTCCACCCGGGCGCCTTCGCCCACGTCCAACACGTTGACCAGGCTGAAACCGACCAGCAACAGCACGGGGATCACCATGGTGAGCAGGAACTGCTCGCCATGGCGCAGCATCACGCGCAGTTCCATCCGGGCTTGGGCGGCGACCATGCGCCACATGGGCGCGGCACCCGGCGCCGGAGTGAACAGCCCGGGATCGCCCGAGAGGGTCGGTGTGTCTGAGTCGGCGACGGTCGCGCCAAAGGTGTGCTCGGTCATCATCAGTCGCGCAGTTCCCGGCCGGTGGTTTCGAGGAAGACGTCTTCGAGGGTACGCCGTCGTACGCGCAGGTCCTCGGCGAGGACGCCGGCCGAGGCGCACCAGGCGGTCACCGTGGCGAGGAACTCCGGGCCCAGGTCATCGGGGTCGTCGGCGGTGACGGTGTGTTCGTGTCGGCCGCCCGCGAGCGTGGTGGAAACGGTCCCGCCCTCGGGCAGGGCGGCGCGCAGGGCGTCGACGTCGATGGGGGCCTCGGTGGAGAAACGCACGTCGCGGCGGCGGCCGGTGAGTTCCTCCGGTGTGCCCTCGACGACCACCGCGCCGTGGTCGATGATGACGACGTGGTCGGAGAGGCGCTCGGCCTCCTCCATGTGGTGGGTGGTGAGGATGACCGCGACGCCCGCGGTGCGCAGCGCCGACACCAGGTCCCAGGTGGCCATGCGGGCCTGGGGATCCAACCCGGCGGTGGGCTCGTCGAGGAAGACGATCTCGGGGCGACCCACGACGGCGCAGGCCAGGGACAGGCGTTGCTGCTGTCCGCCGGACAGGCGGCGGAAGGGGGTGCGGCCGGCCGAGGTCAGACCCAACCGTTCCAGGAGCAGCTCGGGATCGATGGGGCTGGCGTGGAAGGAGGCCATGAGGCGTAGCCACTCACCGGCGCGGGCACCGGTGGGCACGCCACCGGACTGGGGCATCACACCGACCCGGGGCTTGAGCTCGGTGGCGTCGCCGATCGGGTCCAGACCCAGTACGCGCACGCTCCCACCGTCCGCGCGGCGAAAACCCTCGCAGATCTCGATGGTGCTGGTCTTGCCCGCTCCGTTGGGGCCGAGCAGGGCGGTCACCGCGCCCGGACGCGCGGTGAACGAGAGGCCCGTGACGGCCTTGGTGGAGCCGTAGTGCTTCACCAGGTCGACGACTTCGAGGGCGGCTGTGTCCATGGGGCCTGAGTTTACGTGCGCTCCGTGATGGGGCCTCACCACCCCGCCCGGAGCCGGAGGGCGGGGGTACGCGCGGTGTCGGAAGGGAACGATGGTGCATAATCACTCCGTTGTGCACCAACGGTGCCCGATCCATCCCATGTCGAATGAGAGTGTGACCGTATCGTGGGATCGGCGTCTTGCCATACAAGACGAACGACCGAACTCGACGAACGGGGATATCGGTCACACGAGTCGCGTCGGCGCGAAATCCCAGATTAGGCAAGCCTGACCTTCGTGACGAAGCGCATGGGGGCGGGTTTGCCTAGGTGGACTTATTTACGGCACACTGATGTTGTCTAATGACAGAGCCGGTTGTGACGGAGGGAGGGGAATCGCGTGTCCGAAGCGTCCAGCGTGCCCCGCCCCCTCAACGGGCCCGATCACGGAACCCGCGCCCGTGTCGCCCGGCTCATCTTGGAGAAGGGGCCGATCACCGCCTCCGACCTGGGAGAACGGCTCGGCTTGACCCCGGCGGCCATTCGCCGTCACCTCGACAACCTCACCAGTGAGGGCATGATCGAAGCCCGCGACGCCAGGCCCACGCCGGGCCGCCGTCGTCGTGGTCGCCCCGCCCGGGTCTTCGTCATCAACGAAGCCGGACGCGACGCCTTCGTTCACGCCTACGACGACCTCGCGTCCAACGCGCTGCGCTTCCTGGCGCAGAGCGCCGGTCCCGAGGCCATCGGGGAGTTCGCCCGCAGCCAGGTCGCCGACCTGGAACGGCGCTACAAGCCCCTGCTGGACGCCGTCCCCGCCGAACAGCGGGTCCGGCTCTTGGCCGAGGCACTCTCCAACGACGGTTACGCCGCCAGCGCGGGCCAGGCGCCCGCACCCGGTGGCGGTGACCAGCTGTGCCAACACCATTGCCCCGTCGCGCACGTGGCCGCCGAGTTCCCGCAACTCTGTGAGGCCGAGATCGAGGCCTTCGCGCGGCTGCTGGGCACACCGGTGCGCAGATTGGCCACCATCGCCCACGGCGACGGTGTGTGCACCACCCACGTCACCCCCCGAGGGGACGTGGCGGGCGGGGAAGAACACGCCCCCGCGACCACCAGCGTCCGCCGTACGGCGGACGGAGGATCGCAACACAAGGACGTCTGAGTCCAGGAGGAGTCCGCGCACATGACTTCTGTCGCGCATCCCGAGCTCGAAGGGCTCGGAACATATGAGTTCGGCTGGTCCGACTCCGACGCGGCCGGTGCCTCGGCCCGTCGTGGCCTGAACGAAGAGGTTGTTCGGGACATCTCGGCGAAGAAGGACGAGCCGGAGTGGATGACCAAGCTCCGCCTCAAGTCGCTCAAGCTCTTTGACAAGAAGCCCATGCCCGACTGGGGCGCGGACCTGTCCAGGATCGACTTCGACAACATCAAGTACTTCGTGCGGTCCACGGAGAAGCAGGCCACCTCCTGGGAGGACCTGCCCGAGGACATCAAGAACACCTACGACAGGCTGGGCATCCCCGAGGCGGAGAAGCAGCGCCTGGTCGCCGGTGTCGCGGCGCAGTACGAGTCCGAGGTCGTCTACCACCAGATCCGTGAGGACCTGGAGGAGCAGGGCGTCCTCTTCCTGGACACCGACACCGCTCTCAAGGAGCACCCGGAGATCTTCGAGGAGTACTTCGGCTCCGTCATCCCGCCCGGCGACAACAAGTTCGCCGCGCTCAACACCTCGGTGTGGAGTGGCGGGTCGTTCGTCTACGTGCCCAAGAACGTGCACGTGGAGATCCCGCTCCAGGCCTACTTCCGGATCAACACCGAGAACATGGGTCAGTTCGAGCGGACGCTGATCATCGTCGACGAGGGCGCCTACGTCCACTACGTCGAGGGTTGCACCGCGCCGATCTACAAGACGGACTCGCTGCACTCCGCGGTCGTCGAGATCATCGTCAAGAAGAACGCCCGCTGCCGTTACACGACCATTCAGAACTGGTCGAACAACGTCTTCAACCTGGTGACCAAGCGCGCCATCGCCGAAGAGGGCGCCACCATGGAGTGGGTCGACGGCAACATCGGCTCCCAGGTCACCATGAAGTACCCCGCCGTGTACCTGATGGGCGAGCACGCCAACGGCGAGACCCTGTCCATCGCCTTCGCCGGCGAGGGCCAGCACCAGGACACCGGCGCCAAGATGGTGCACTGCGCCCCCAACACCACCTCCAAGGTGGTGTCCAAGTCGGTGGCGCGCGGCGGCGGCCGCTCCTCCTACCGCGGCCTGATCCAGGTCCAGGAGGGTGCCCACCTGGCGAAGTCCTCGGTGGAGTGCGACGCGCTGCTGATCGACACGATCAGCCGTTCCGACACCTACCCCTACAACGACCTGCGCGAGGACGACACCGAGCTCGCGCACGAGGCCACCGTCTCCAAGGTCAGCGAGGACCAGCTCTTCTACCTGATGAGTCGGGGGATGGGCGAGGAAGAGGCCATGGCCATGGTCGTTCGAGGTTTCGTGGAGCCCATCGCCAGGGAGCTCCCGATGGAGTACGCGCTGGAGCTGAACCGTCTCATCGAGCTCCAGATGGAAGGATCGGTTGGTTAAGTTGACGACCACGAACACCGAACCCAAGGCGCACAGCCACGGGCTGGGACAGATCCCGGTCTCGAAGCTGGACACGCACGGTTCCCACGACGTGAACGACTTCCCCGTCCCGAACGGACGCGAGGAGGAGTGGCGCTTCACGCCGATGCGTCGTCTCAAGGGTCTGCAGGACTGGAAGGGCGAGGCCGACGGCACCGACGAGACCGTCGTCGACGCGCCCGAGGGCGTCACCGTCGAGCAGGTCGGCCGGGACGATGAGCGTCTGGGCACCGCGGGTCTTCCCGTGGACCGCGTCATCGCGCAGGCCTACAGCGCCTTCGAGCAGGCCACGGTCGTGACCGTGCCGCGCTCGCTGGTGGCCGACAAGGCGATCACGATCGACCGCAAGGGTCTGGGCGGCACCGCCTTCGAGCAGCTCGTCATCGACGTGCAGCCGATGGCCGAGGCCACCGTGATCATCACCAACACCGGTACCGGTGTGCGCGCGGGCAACCTCGACGTGCACGTCGGTGAGGGCGCCAAGCTCAACCTGGTCAGCCTCCAGGACTGGGACGACGACGCGGTCGAGGTCAGCCAGCACAACGCCCGGGTGGCCAAGGACGCGAGCTTCAAGTCGGTCATCGTCACCCTGGGCGGGGACGTGGTCCGCCTGTCGCCGCGCGTGTCCTACACGGGTCGCGGCGGCAACGCCGAGCTCTACGGACTCTACTTCGCCGGTGACAAGCAGCACCACGAGCACCGTTCGCTCATCGACCACAACCTGTCGCACACCCGCTCCCGGGTGGACTACAAGGGCGCGCTCAACGGTTCCGGGGCCCACACCGTCTGGATCGGTGACGTGATCATCGGCGAGGGCACCGAGGGCACCGACTCCTACGAGCACAACCGCAACCTGCAGCTCTCCGACGACACCCGTGTGGACTCCGTTCCGAACCTGGAGATCTTCACCGGTGAGGTCCAGGGCGCGGGCCACGCCAGCGCCAGTGGGCGTCTGGACGACGTGCACCTCTTCTACCTGCGTTCGCGCGGTATCCCGGAGGATGAGGCTCGCCGCCTGATCATCCGCGGCTACTTCCTGGACATCGTCAACCGCATCGACGACGAGGAACTGCGCGAGCGGGTCATGGAGAAGGTCGAGCGAAAGCTTGCCGCACATGAGTGATCAGGGCGGTTGGACCAAGGTCGCCGAACTCGACGAGATCCCCGAGGAGGGGGTCCTGGGGATCGAGACCGACGACGAGACGCCCATCGCGCTGGTGCGCTCCGAGGGTCAGGTCTTCGCGCTGCGAGACGTGTGCTCGCACGCGGAGGTCCGCCTCTCCGAGGGTGAGGTCGAGGACGGCACCATCGAGTGCTGGCTGCACGGTTCGTGCTTCGACCTGCGTTCGGGGGCGCCGATCAACCCGCCCGCGACCCAGCCGGTCCCCACCTATGACGTGAAGATCGACGGCGACGACGTGCTCGTGTCGCTGGCTGAGAAGAATTCCTGAGGCCTGAAATGACGAAGTTCGAAATCCGCGGTCTGCGCGCCGACGTCCTCATCGGTGAGGACGAGCGTCGCGAGATCCTCAAGGGCGTTGACCTGACGATCAACTCCGGTGAGACCCACGCCATCATGGGCCCCAACGGCTCCGGCAAGTCCACCCTCGCCTACGCGATCTCCGGTCACCCGCGCTACGAGATCACCGACGGCGAGGTCCTCCTCGACGGTGAGAACGTCCTCGACATGGAGGTCGACGAGCGGGCCCGCGCCGGCGTGTTCCTGGCCATGCAGTACCCGGTCGAGGTCCCGGGCGTGTCCATGTCCAACTTCCTGCGCAGCTCGGTCACCTCCATGCGCGGCGAGGCTCCCAAGCTCCGTCAGTTCTCCAAGGAACTGCAGGGCGCCATGAAGAACCTGGCCATCGACTCCTCCTTCGCCGCCCGCGGCGTCAACGAGGGCTTCTCCGGTGGTGAGAAGAAGCGGCACGAGATCCTCCAGCTGGAGCTGCTCAAGCCGAAGGTCGCCATCCTGGACGAGACCGACTCCGGCCTGGACGTCGACGCGCTCAAGATCGTCTCCGAGGGCATCAACCGCGCCCAGGGCGAGAACGACCTGGGTGTCATGCTCATCACGCACTACACCCGCATCCTGAACTACGTGAAGCCCGACTTCGTGCACGTCTTCGCCGAGGGGCGCATCGCCGAGTCCGGCGGCCCCGAGCTGGCGCAGGTGCTGGAGTCCGAGGGCTACGAGCGTTTTGTGAAGGCGGGCGCGTAGCACATGAGTGATCGCGAGCTGGGACCGCTCGACGTCGCGGCGATCCGGGAGGACTTCCCGATCCTCTCCCGGACCGTCCGTGACGAGCGCCCGTTGGTGTACCTCGACTCCGGGGCCACCTCGCAAAAACCCCGGCAGGTACTGGACGCCGAGCGTGAGTTCTACGAACGCCACAACGCGGCGGTGCACCGGGGAGCGCACCAGCTCGCGGAGGAGGCCACCGACGCCTACGAGTCGGCCCGAGAGACCATTGCGTCGTTCATCGGAGCCGACTCCGACGAGGTGGTGTTCACCAAGAACGCCACCGAGGCGGTCAACCTCGTCGCGTACGCGATGAGCAACGCCGCCACGGCCGAGGACGACCTCCGAAGGTTCCAGGTGGGTCCGGGCGACGAGATCGTCGTCACCGAGATGGAGCACCACGCCAACCTGGTGCCCTGGCAGCAGCTGTGTCAGCGCACCGGTGCGACGCTGCGCTGGTTCTCGGTGACCGACGAGGGTCGTCTGGACCTGTCGGACCTGAACGAGTTGGTCAACGAGCGCACGAAGCTGGTGGCGTTCGCGCACCAGTCCAACGTGGTGGGCACGGTCAACCCCGTCGCCACCATCACGGCGCGGGCCCGTGAGGTCGGTGCCCTGGTGTTGCTGGACGCGTGCCAGTCGGTGCCGCACATGCCGGTCGACGTCGCGGCGTTGGACGTCGACTTCCTGGCCTTCTCCGGACACAAGATGCTCGGTCCCAACGGGATCGGCGTGCTCTGGGGGCGCCGGGAGCTCCTCGCCGCCATGCCACCGTTCATCAGCGGTGGTTCGATGATCGGCGTGGTGCACATGACGCACTCCACCTGGGCCGATCCGCCTCAGCGATTCGAGGCCGGTGTGCCGATGGCCCCGCAGGCCGTCGGTCTGGCCGCGGCCTGTGACTACCTGTCGAAGGTGGGCATGGACCGGGTCGCCGCGCACGAGCACGAACTCACCGAGTACGCGCTCAAGCTGGTCGGCGCGATCGAGGGTGTGCGGATCGTCGGTCCCACGGAAGCCGTGGACCGGGGTGGCGCGGTGTCGTTCGTGGTGGAGGACATCCACCCGCACGACCTGGGCCAGGTCCTGGACGACCGGGGGGTCGAGGTGCGGGTGGGCCACCACTGCGCCTGGCCGCTGCACCGCAAGCTCGGTATCGTCGCGACCACGCGCGCGTCCTTCTACCTCTACAACACGTTGGAGGACGTGGAAGCGCTCGCGGAGGCCATCCGGGCCGCCCAGAGGTTCTTCGGGACCAGGGCCTAGCAACGAGGATTCTGCCTGACCATGCAGCTGGACGCGATGTACCAGGAGATCATCCTGGACCACTACCGGAACCCGCACCACAAGGGGCTGCGGGATCCGCACGACGCCGAGGCGCATCACATCAACCCCACCTGTGGGGACGAGGTGACGCTCCGCGTGGCGTTGACCCCTGCCCCCGACGGCGCGGGACTGGACGAGAAGGCGACCGTCACCGACGTCTCCTATGAGGGCATGGGCTGTTCGATCAGCCAGGCCAGCACCTCGGTGCTGACCGATCTCCTCATCGGGAAGTCGGTGGCCGAGGGGATGCGTACCCTGGACGCCTTCACCGAGTTGATGCAGTCCAAGGGCAAGGGTGAACCCGACGAGGACGTGCTGGAGGACGCTGTGGCGTTCGTCGGCGTGTCCAAGTACCCGGCCCGGATCAAGTGCGCCCTGCTGGGGTGGATGGCCTGGAAGGACGCGGTGTCGCAGTCCTTCGAGAAGGAAGGCGCCTGAATGAGCGAGAACGACAGCACGACGACCGAGACCGCCGAGAAGTCCGAGACGGCTCCGCTCACCCCTGAGCAGGAGGAGCTGTTCGAGGAGATCGGCGAGGCCCTCAAGGACGTGATCGACCCCGAGCTCGGGGTGAACATCGTCGACCTGGGTCTGCTGTACGGGGTGAACGCCGACGACAAGTCGATCACTCTGGACATGACCCTGACCAGCGCGGCCTGCCCGTTGACCGACGTCATCGAGGACCAGACCAACAGCGCCCTGGACGAGTTCGAGCGTGACGTCAAGATCAATTGGGTTTGGATGCCGCCGTGGGGTCCGGACAAGATCACCGACGATGGTCGGGACCAGCTGCGCATGCTGGGATTCAACGTCTGACCTGAGCGGACGTGCGAGCGGGCCGGGACCCTTCGGGGCCCCGGCCCGTCTTCGTGTGCGGGGGGCGGTGCGCTCAGTAGCGGTCGAGGGGAAGTCGGGCCAGTTCCTGGACCTGGTGGGCGACCTCGTGTGCGGTGCGCGCCGGGCGACGGAAGGGGATGCGCACGTCGTGGTCGCCCCCGGCGCTCTCCAGACGCAGACGCAGGCCGTAGCGGTCCACGCCCAGGGGACGTGGGCGACCGTCGGGCAGCGGTACTGGGCAGTGCTGGACGACCGCTTCGAGCAGGTCGCCGTGGTCCCGCTCCAGGTGGCGTAGCCATGGGCCCTCCCAACGGTCGAAGGGGGCGGGGCTCAGGGAGGTGAACCGCGCCGGCTCCAGCAGGTGACAGCCGTCGTGGTCGGAGTACACCACCAGGTGGGGTCGCAGGACGATCATGGTGCGTCCGTGGCCCAGGTCGAGGAGACGTTCGTCGGGGTCCCCCTCCAACACGGCCAGGGCGCGGTCGCGCGCCTCCGTGGCGGACGGCAGGCTCAGGTCGCCGTTGATCCACAGCAGGGAACGGGTCCGGTCGCGCAGGTCGACGGGGGCGGTGTCGGTGAACTCGATGGTGGCTTCGAGTCCGTCGGCGTCGATCTCGCCCAATACCCGGTGCTGGTCCGGCACGAGCAGGGTGATCTCCCCATCGGTACCGGTGTGGCAGGCGGGGCCGGTCAGGTGTAGGGAGACGTCGGAGGTCGTGACGGTGGCGGGGTTGGGGCGCGCCAGGACCGAACGGGCGCTTTCGGCGGGGGTGGGCGCCAGGGTGTGCGTGAACAGCAGGATCACCTCAGCTCTCTTAGGTAAGGCTAACCTATATCCTCTCGGGGTGTCCTGTCACGTCGGGGACGTGGTGAAAGAGCCGCGAGGACGCCGGGCACGACGAAGGCCCACGGCCGGAAGGCGTCCGGTCCGTGGGCCTCGTGCGGTCGACGGTGGGTGTCAGTGCGCGGCGAACATGCCCGAACGCAATTCCCCGGCGATGTCCTCGTCCCCGCGTAGGGACAGGACGTCGAGCAGGGCCTGCGGGGCGGCCAGCGACTCGTCGCCGTTGTCGGTGATCCTGCGGGAGAGGATCTTGAGCGCCTCGTCCGTGGCGGCCGGTGCGGTGTAGCCGATCAGGTGCAGGGCCCGAGCGTAGGGGGAGTGACCGCTCAGGTCGCTCACCGGGAGCTTGCGCGCGTCCAACCTGTCGCCGGAGACCGTGATGAAGATGCGGTCGCCGGGCTGCGCGGCCTGCCTGCGGAGCAGCGGGCGCAACGAGTCGAAGGCCGGCTGATCGCGCCAGACCAGCACCAGCAGGTCCGCTCCGGGCGCGGTCAGGCACAGCAGACGTCCGGGTTGCAGTCCCAGGTGTGTGGCGTACCCGGCGGGCACGGCCACCGGGGCGCCGTTGAGATGGTCGGCGGTGATGTCGATGCGGTGCCACCAGCGGCCGTCCGGGGCACGGAAGCAGCGGGCCGACATCGCGGGTTCGCTCGCGCCGTGACGGGTCGGCGCCGGGGGCGCCAGCGGAGGCTGAGGCTGCTGCCCGAGGTGCGGTGTCATCGGCGCGGGCGGTGGTGCCACCTGTGGGAACGCGCCCGAGTCGGGTCTGTATCCGTGGGTCGGGGCGGGGGCCTCCACGGGGGAGTCCGCGGCGGTCTCCGGGCGGCGCCGGATCGGCAGGCCGTTCTCGGTGGTGCCCGAACCCTCGGGGGAGTGACCGCCGGTCGGAGCCTCCATGGGCACGGAGGTGTCCACCAGGACACGGCCCTCGCGCAGGTTCACACCCGGGGTGCTCAGCAGCCAGGCGCGCAGTTCCTGCTGGCGGATACCGATCCGGCCCAGCCGGATGCCGGCCTCGGTCAGGTCGGGTGTGTCACCGAGCATCTCCCGGGTCTGCCAGCGCAGTCGGTTGGGATCGTCGGCGATGAGCCAGCCGTTGTGCATGCGGCGGTCGGTGAACAGGGTGATGATCACCCGCCACAGCGGGGTGTGCAGGGTGGGCACGTCCACCGGGTGGTCCGGGTGCGCGTTGATGAGTCGGTCGATGGTGGTCGCCGAACCCAACTGGTCGGACAGCTCGCGCAGATGCTTGGTGATGGTGGCGCCCTCGGGGGAGGAGAGCCACTGCAACAGTCGCTCCTCCACCTTGCGCTGGGCGCCGCGGATCTCGGTGACGTCCACCGCGATCTGCTCGGAGAGCACCCGGATGCTGATGGGATCGGTGGCGAAGAGCCGTTCGGCCGCCACCGTCCGCTCCAGGTCGGGCCAGGAGCGGAACATCTCCTCGACCGCGTCCACCAAGGGGTGCTGCCCCAGCGCGGGGGCCGGACGTTCCTCGGGCT
This sequence comes from Nocardiopsis sp. NPDC055879, assembly GCF_053615935.1. Lineage (NCBI taxonomy): Bacteria > Bacillati > Actinomycetota > Actinomycetes > Streptosporangiales > Nocardiopsidaceae > Nocardiopsis > Nocardiopsis sp. NPDC055879. Next base: position 18,572 of record NZ_JBSHCT010000026.1, on the reverse strand, counting down.
GTTCGGGGCGCAGCTTGGGACGGCTGAAGCTGGGACGACGCAGGGTACGGCCCGGGCCCAGCAGGGAACTGCGGAACTGCGAACGAAGGTCGCCCACATCGTTCTGCGCCTCGGGGGGCTCGGGGGCGCCCTCGGCGGCGTCACCGGGGATCATCGCGGCCGAACTCACCATGCCGCCCAGCGGGGTCTGCGAAGGCGGCGGAGTGGGGCTGGGGGTGGGCTCCATTCCCGCGGGGACGTGGACGTCGGCGGTGTCCGGCCGGCCCTCCTCGCGCTGGGCGCGTAGGGCCCGCAGGGTGCGGATGGCCCGCGTGGCCGGGGACTGGGGCGGTGTCGAGTCGGAACCGTTCACCGAGGAGCCGGGGGCCTCGTGCGCGCCGGTGGCCGCGTCGAGGTAGTCGAGCGCGTTGCGCACGTGATCGGGCGCGGACTCGGGAAGCCAGTGCGAGATGGTGCGCACGGCCTCCAACATCAGTGCCGGGGAGGGCGTGGGCCCGCCGGGAAGTTCGCAGCACGGTTGCAGGGCACGCCAGGCGACGGTGCTGACGATGTCGAGGACACCGCACTGGGCCGGTCCCCACTCCAGGATCTCGCGGGGGGTGGCCGAGACGAGTTTCTCCCAACTGCCGGCGGTGGTCGTGACCGCTTCGCGTACGGGTTCGGAGAGTTCGGCACAGTCCACCGCTTGGCCGCGCAGACTGGGCAGGAATTCCGTCAGGGGTACGTGGTCCCACTGCTCGACCGCGAGCCGGGCCAGGCCTTGGGCCAGCCAGGGTGGGCCGGCGATGTCCAGAACGCGGGTGATGGGCAGGGAGTGCCACCAACCGTCGATCAGCCGGTCGTGTCTGAGCAGGGATGCCACGTCCGGCGACCTCGACCAGCGCAGGGCGGGTGCGAGGTCGACGAGGCAGATCGGAGAGACGGCGTTCATCCGCTGGGGACCTCGACCTCCTGGTGTCTGCTCGTGAATTGAGGAGGAACCGCACGGGCCTTCGGTTCGATGCACCACAGTACGCGCCTCGGGCCATCAGGGGGACAGGCCCTTAGAGAACGCTCCGGCCCTGCTGTGAGAGGAAACGGGGGACCGAGGGACGGGGGTGCCGTGAGCACTTGACGCGATCGTACGTGGCCAGAGAGCACAAGGGTAGTCCCGATCCGTTTCAGCGGGCTCCGGTGAGGTTTCGCCACGGTGTGTGATCGCTGTGGTACTGGAGTTCCATGACGAAACCGTGAAATGAGATGTGAATTACCTCATATATGGCATGAGGCTCTTCTCTGCCATATCGGACGTTGTTCCCAGAGTCGTGGCCGGCGGGTGGCCGTGAGCGTTCGCACGCGAACGGTGTACCGAGGTGCCCTGGACATGAGGCGTGCCGGTAGGTGTCGGCCGAACCGAATCCGACATGTGAATGTCGGACGCGGGTATGCTGGATGGGCACTGTTCTCGCTCGAAGCGCCCACTTCGGCCGGGTGGCCGCAACCGCCCCCGGGGGCCACGGTGCTCGGACAACACGGGCCGGCGGCACACCGCGCCCCACCAAGACTTCCGTTTCCGCGCACCCCGGTGCTCGGCAGGCGTGGAACGGTCGATCCGGATGATTGGTTGACGTGACAGACCTTGAGATGAATCCCCCTGCCGCCGATGCCACGGACAGACCGGAACTCATCCGGTCCTACGTGGCCATCGGTGACAGCATCACCGAGGGGATGGAAGACGACAGTGGGCCGGGCGGCACCTACCGGGGCTTCGCGGACCGTCTCGCCGAACACCTGGGCACTCTGTCCCCGGACTTCCGATACGCCAATCTCGGTGTTCGTGGTCGACGGATGCAACACATCTTCGGTGAACAACTCGACCGAGCGCTGGAGTGGAAGCCCGACCTGGTCACCGTGCTGGCGGGCGGCAACGACGTGCTGCGGCCCGGCCACGACCCGGACGAACTCGCCGAACATTTCGAGTGGGGGGTGCGTCGGCTGCGCGACGCGGGCATCCGCGTGGTGATCCTGGCCGGCCACGACACCGGGTGGATCCCGGTCCTGCGTCTGTACCGCGGACGCATCGCGGTGTTCAGCATGCACATGCGCGCGGTCGCCGAACGTACCGGCACCGAGATCATCGACCTGTGGGCGCTCAACGCCCTCAACGACTCTCGTGCCTGGAGCGACGACCGGCTGCACCCCAACGGCGCCGGTCACCAGATCGTCGCGGCCCGCGTGGCCGACCTGCTCGGGTTCCCGATGGGCCCGCCCGAATCCTGGACGGACCCGTGGTCCACCCCGCCCCAGCAGCTCCCGCGGATCCTGCGACGCCGGGAGGGTCGTCGCTGGGCGCGTCAGTACCTCGTACCGTGGCTGCGTCGCCGCGCCATGGGCCGCTCCTCCGGGGACGGTCGGATGGCCCGCCGTCCCGAACTGGAATACCTGCACGACGAGGAGACCCGGGAGCGGCTGCGCCGACAGCTGCGCGAGGTCGGCGCCGACACCCACTACAACGGCTACCCGGCCGGTGACTCGATTCCCACCAGCAGCCCGTCGGGGACCAAAGGACCCGAACCCTCCAGGTGAGCGTCCATCACCCCGGCCACCCCGCACACGTTCGGCGGGGTGGCCGTTCCGTTCCCCGGGTCGGGGTTCACCGCCGGGACAGGGACTGGATCAGGTCGCTGACGTGCACCACTCCCAGGCACTGGCCGTAGGGATTGGTCACGATGAGGTCGTCGTAGACCCGTTCGCGGTCCTGACCCGCCACACGCAACGCCGCGATCGCCGACATCCACGCCGGTACCGTCCGCGGTGACTCCGCCAGGCGTAGGGCCGGACGTTTGGCGTGCAGCGCGTGCCCGTAGCGTCCGGTCACCGACAACAGGAATCGGGTCCGGTCGATCACCCCGGTGGGTCGCTCCCGGTGGTCGATCAGGACCACGCTGTTGAGGGCGGCGTCGGCGGTGAACGCCTCCAGCACGTGCTCGCCGGTCGACTCGGAGTCGAAGTCCAGCGGGGGCACCATGAACTCGGTGACCCGGGGCCCGGTGTCGGTGTCGCCCAGGGTGGTGGCCGCGGGTTCGGGTACGGGTGTCACCTTCTCGCCCGGACGCCAACCGGGGTCGGTGAAGAACGTTCCACTGCCCAGACGCACCCCGCACTCGCGCAGCCGCACGATCTCCTCGGCCCGGGTCACCCCCGCGCCGAGGGCGTACACGCCGCTGCTGCGACCGATCCGGGACAGACCCTCGACGATGCCGCTGTGGCGCTGGTCGGAGTCGATCCCCGCCACCAGCTTCGGGTCCAACCGGATGAGGAAGGGGAGGGCCTCCAACACCATGTCCGGTCGGGCCATCCCGGTACCGAATCCGCACCGGAACCCCACCGAACGCAACCCCGAGACCCCGGCCATCACGATGTCCCTGGGCAGGTCCACCAGGTCGGGGGTGAGCATGAGGGTGACGTCGCGCGGACGTCGACCCGCCCGCCGCAACGCGCTCTCGGCCATCGCGGGAAGGCCTCCACCATCGGCCAACGCCACCGACGGCAGCGGAAGCACCAACGGCAGCAGGCTATCGGCTCCGCCCACCGAGCGAACCAGCGCCGACAGCCACTCGGCGACGAGCGTGGCCTCGCGGCCGGATCCGTCCGGGCGACCCAGACCCTCCGGTACCGGGGCGACGACCTCCACGGCCACCACCGCGCCGGAGTCCAGGTCCACTATGGGGCGAAAAGTCGGTCCCCGGCGCTTCTTCGACCCGTGTGCGGGGGCGCCGGGGGCCGGGAGTGTGTTTTGGGAGTGCAGGGTGGACACACCACCATGGTGGCCCGCGGAGAGGGCCGATCTGAAGCCCTTTACGCGCCTGTTCAGCCGTTCTTGAGCCGGGCGGTGCCGGTTGTTCACAGTGTTCGCGCATACGACTGTGGGCGCCACCGAGAGTGACGCCCACAATATGGATGGAACGGTCGGCCGCCCGCGCGGATCAGGCGCGGCGGAAGGCCACCGCGATGTTGTGCCCGCCGAACCCGAAGGACTCGTTGATGGCGGCCACGTCACCGGTCGGCATGTCCCGCGGCTTGTCGCGGACGATGTCCACGGCCACATCGGGGTCCAGCTCGGTGATGTTGATGGTCGGGGGGATCCGACCCTCGTGCAGCGCCAGGATCGTGGCGATCGACTCCACCGCGCCGGCGCCGCCCAGCAGGTGACCGGTCATGGACTTGGTGGAGGTCACCGCGACCTGGTCGGCGGCGGAGTCGCCCAGGGCCGCGCGGATCGCGCGGGTCTCACCGACGTCACCGGCCGGGGTGGACGTGGCGTGCGCGTTGACGTGCACGATGTCGCTCGGCTTCAGGTCGGCGTCGGTCAGCGCCTGGGTGATGGCGCGGGCCTGCCCGGCGCCCTCGGGGTCGGGCATGACGATGTCGTGGGCGTCGTCGGTGTAGCCCACACCGGAGGCGTGCGCGTACACCTTCGCGCCGCGCTTGGCGGCGTGCTCGGCGGACTCCAGCATGAGGATGCCGGCGCCCTCGCCCATGACGAAGCCGTCTCGCTGGGCGTCCCAGGGGCGGGAGGCGCCCTGCGGGTCGTCGTTGCGGGTGGACAATGCGCGCATGGAGGCGAAGGAGGCGATGTTCAGCGGGTGGATGGCCGCCTCGGTCCCGCCCGCGATGACGATGTCGGCCCGCCCGGCACGGATCATGTCGACCGCGTTGGCGATGGCCTCTGCGCTGGAGGCGCAGGCGCTGACCGGGGCGTGGGCGCCGGCGCGCGCGGTGAACTCCAGGGCGACGGCCGCCGCGGGGCTGTTGGGCATGAGCATGGGCACGGTGAACGGGGAGACCCGCTTCCAGCCCTTCTCACGGAAGGTGTCGTACTGCTCCAGGATGGTGAGGATGCCACCGATCCCGCTGGAGACGACCACACCCAGACGCAGGGGGTCGACCTCGGGCGCGCCGGCGTGGTCCCAGGCCTCCTGGGCGGCGATGAGCGCGAACTGCTGGGTGCGGTCCAGACGCCGCAGCCGGGGCCGCGGCAGCTTCTCGGAGGGCTCCTGCGCGATCTGCCCGGCGAAGTGCACCGGGAGCTTGTCGTGCCACTCCTCCGGCAGAGCGCTGATGCCGGAGCGGCCATCGAGGAGCGCGGACCATGTGGTCGCTACGTCACCCCCCAGGGGGGTGGTGGCGCCGAGGCCGGTGACGACGACATCGGTCTTAGGCATGATCCGATCGCCCTTCTCGTGGGTCGTTCCCGGCCGGGGCCGAGAGGCGTTGCGGATGAGGTCTGGTGTGCCCCCGGGTGAGGGCGGGGCCGCCGGGACGGGGTGTGTTCCGGCGGCCCGATGAGGCTACTTCTGGATGAAGTTCACGACGTCCTGGACCGTCTTGAGGTCCTTGAGCTGGTCGTCGGGGATCTCGACGCCGAACTTGTCCTGGGCGGCGACGGCGATCTCCACCATGGACAGCGAGTCGATGTCCAGGTCGTCCACGAAGTTCTTCTCGGGCGTGACCTCGGAGGGCTCGGTGCCGACGATCTCCTCGATGATCTCGCCGAGGCCGGCCAGGATCTCCTGCTCGCTGAGAGCCATGTCTTGTTTCTCCTTGTTCGACGTTCGATGTCGGGGAACGGCCCCGCGTACGCAAAGGTGGGTCCGTTCCCTCAGGGGATACGGATCACCTGAGCGGCGTAGACCAGACCCGCTCCGAAACCGAGGGTGAGCACGATGCTCCCCGACGGCAGTTCCCCCCTGCCGACCATGCGCGAGAGCGCGAGTGGGATCGACGCGGAGGAGGTGTTGCCGGCGGTGACGATATCGTGTGCCACGCGTGCCTGGGGAGCTCCCAGTTTGCGTGCGATCGACTCGACGATCCGCAGGTTGGCCTGATGGGGGACGAAGGCGGTCAGTTCGGAGGGCTCCACGCCCGCCCGCTCCAACGCCTCCAGGGCGACCTTGTACAACTCGGTGGTGGTCCACCGGAAGACGGCCTGCCCCTCCTGGTAGAGGTACTTGCCCTCACGCAGGAAGATCTTGTCGGCGCGCTCGCCGGAGGAACCCCACACCACGGGGCCGATGCCGTGCTCCTCAGAGGCCGAGACCACCGCCGCACCGGCACCGTCGGCGAAGATCACGCAGGTGGAACGGTCGTCCCAGTCCACCCAGTCGCTGAGCTTCTCCGAACCGATCACCAGCACGTTGCGGGAGCTGCCGGCCCTGACGCTGTCCGAGGCCAACCCGATCGCGTAGCAAAAGCCCGCGCAGGCGGCGTTGACGTCGAACGCGCCCGGGGCCACGACGCCGAGCCGGGCGGCGACGCTCGCCGCGGTGTTGGGGATCTGGTCCTGCACCGTGCAGGTCGCCACGATCACCAGGTCGATGTCCTCGGGGGACAGGCCGCTGGAGGCCAGGGCCTTTCCACCGGCGGCCACGGCCATGCTCAGGACGGTGTCCTCGGGGCCGGCGACCCGTCGCTCCCGGATCCCCACCCGGCTCTGGATCCACTCGTCGCTGGTCTCGACGCGTTCCGCCAGGTCGGCGTTGGTGACCACGTTGGAGGGCTGGAACTCGCCGAAGGAGCGGATCGCGGCGCCACCGGGCGTGCTCGGGACGTTGAACATGATCAGCCTTCCTGCTTGGAGTCCGCGGAAACGCCCGCGTGCTCCTTGATGAGGGTGCCGGCGCGATCGAGGTCGTCGGGGGTCTTCACCGCGAGGAGCTCGATACCGCGCAGGGCACGCTTGGCCAGCCCGGTGAGGGTACCGGCGGGGGTGAGCTCGATGAGGGCGGTCACGCCGAGGTCGGCGAGGGTCTGCGTGCAGGCGTCCCAGCGGACCGGGGAGGAGATCTGCGACACAAGACGGTCCAGGTACTCCGAGCCGCTCTCGACCACGGCGCCGTCGGCGTTGGAGAGCAGACGCACGGTGGGGTCGGACGGACTCGTCCTGGCGGCGGCCTCACGGACCCGCTCCACGGCCGGGGCCATGTGCTCGGTGTGGAAGGCTCCCGCGACCGACAGCGCACGCGTGCGGGCGCGCTGGGGCGGGTTCTCCGCGAAGGCGGCCAACTGCTCGGTGGTGCCCGCGGCCACGATCTGCCCGGAACCGTTGTCGTTGGCGGGGGTCAGCCCCGCGTCCTCGATCGCGGCCAGGACGTCCTCGCGGACACCGCCCAGGACCGCGGTCATACCGGTCTCGGTGCGGGCGGCGGCGTCGGCCATACCGCGACCGCGTGCGGCCACCAGCGTCAGCGCCTCCTTGGGCGAGAGCACGCCGGCGATCGCGGCGGCGGTGAACTCGCCGACACTGTGACCGGCGACGGCGTCCACGTAGGACGGGTCGGCGGGCAGCGGCGCCTCGGGGACCGACAACCGGCCCAGCATGGCGTTGGCGGTGGCCAGCCCCGCGGCGACCAGGAGGGGCTGGGCCACGGCGGTGTCACGGATCTCGTCCGCGTCCGCGGTGGTGCCGTAGCGCACGAGGTCGAGCCCGGCCACCTCCGACCACGAGGCGAACGTCTCGGCCATGCCGGGAAGTTCGAGCCACGGGGAGAGGAAACCGGGGACCTGGGCGCCTTGGCCGGGAGCAACGATTACAAGCACGACATCAACCTTGCCCTGTAGGAGATCGCCAGTTGGATGGGGAGGGACACGAAGTTCGCTCGAACTCGTTTGTAGGGGATCCACAAAACCGGGTCGGGGAGGTTCGCGAGAACCCGGAACCGGTGGAAGAGGTCACTGTTCTCCGACCGTACGCGCACTCTCCGAGTGCCGCACCGGCCGACTCCCGCCGAAGGGGTGACCGCCGACACGGGGGTGAGGCCGCGAACAGGTCGGTGCGGGATGCGAACCTAAGAGTGTGAACACCGAAGTCGGGCAACCCGAGGACCACCCAGAGGACGGCGCGGACACTCCGGCCGTCGTAGAACCGGACGAGATCCGTACGGAGACCGTGCGCCGCCTGGAGCGCTCCATGGGATCCCTGGGCACCGCCGCCGTGGCCCGCATGGAGGAACGGCTCGCCTGGTTCCGAAGGATGTCCGCCCAGGACCGATCCTGGATCGGGCTGGTCGCCCAGTCCGGGGTGGCCGCCTTCGTGGACTGGTTCCGCAACCCGCGACGAGGTCGCCCCGCCATCACCGTGGAGGTCTTCGGCACGGCCCCGCGCGAGCTCACCCGTTCGGTCTCCCTCCAACAGACCGTCGACATGATCCGGGTGGTCATCGAGGTGGTGGAGGGCGAGGTCGACGACCTGGCGGCCCCCGGCGGCGCACAACAACTACGCGAGGCGATCCTGCGTTACACGCGGGAGGTCGCGTTCAGCTCCGCGAAGGTCTACGCCCGAGCGGCCGAGGCCCGAGGTGCCTGGGACGCGCGCCTGGAGGCGCTCATCGTCGATGCCCTGCTGCACGGGGACCGCGAGGACGGACTGCAGACCTGGGGTTCGGCCCTGGGCTGGTCGCACACCCCGGTGATCGCGATCGTCGGCGACCTGGGTGACCGGGACGGTGGCAAGGCCATGGACGACCTGCGGGCCGCCGCTCGACGGCTGGGCCATGACGTGCTCGCCGGGCTGCAGGGGAGCCGCGTGGTCGTCGTCGTGGGCGTGGGCGATCGCTACCCGCCAGAGGACCTGCCCGCCGCGGGCGCCGAACCCCTGGCCGGGCTCTTCGGCCCCGGCCCGGTGGTGGTCGGTCCCGCCGTCCCCGATCTACGCTCGGCCGGAACGTCGGTGCGCGCCGCCGTCCAGGGGCTGCGCGCGGCGGTGGCCTGGCCCGACGCGCCCCGGCCGGTGCTCTCCGACGACCTGCTGCCCGAACGCGCCCTCGAAGGAGACACCGAAGCGCGCCGCCAGTTGGTGGAGGAGGTGTACCTGCCCTTGCAGGGAGCCGGTTCCCCACTGTTGGACACGCTCTCGGTATACCTGGAGCACGCGTCCTCACTGGAGGCCACCGCGCGCATGCTCTTCGTACACCCGAACACGGTGCGCTACCGCCTCAGCCGCATCGCCGAACTCACCGGACACATTCCATCGGACGGTCGAGGCTCCTTCGTCCTGCGTGTGGCGGTGGCCCTCGGAAGGTTGTCCGAAACCCGACCCTGACGCCTCCTACGACCGGAATCAGCCAAGGCCGAGACAGCGGTGGAGATCCGGCGTAACCTGATCGTTGCCTGGCAAATCGTTCCTCTTATGGAAGTTTCACCAGCGTCGGGTATGTCTGTTACTGACCGTGTGCGCCCGGGGACCACGCGAAAGAGATAGATTTGATACGGGCAGGTTGTGGGTCGAACCAAGAGGCGATGAAAACCCTCGGGCGAGGTTCCCCGCACCGCTCCGTCACGACGTTCTTGGGGGGTCCAACGCAGTGGTCGAGCGACCGAGGAAGAGGTTTCGGGTACTACGCCCGGTGATCGATTTCGTTCTGCAGCCGACACAAGAAGGCGAGCTTCGCAGACGGGTCCTGTTCTGGGTCCCGGCTCCGCTCCCTCTCCTGGGGCTGGTCTACCTCGTGGTGGGAGGTACCTTCTCCGCCGCCGGGTGGACGATCCTCCTGGCCGCGAGCGTGGGCGTGGCCTCGCTGTTGCTGGCCGCCGTCGTGCAGCCCACACCGTTGCCGGAGGGACTGGCTCCGCCGGTCTCGGCGCGGCGGTCCCTGCACCGGTTCCGTCAGTTCACCCAGCTCAGGCTGGCCCTGGCGCTGACCCCGATGGTCATCGGCGCGTGCGCGGCGATCATCGGCGGTGGCATGTACCCGCTGTTCGCCGCGCTGGCCCTGGCCTGGCCGCAGCTATTGCTGGCCATGCCCACCTTCTTCACCATCACGCGGGCGCGTCGTGCCATGGAGGCCTGGGGCACCACCGCCTACCTGTGGCACGCCCTGTCGCGTCCGGCCAAGGTGACCTGGCCCATCGCCACACCCCTGGCCCGTTCCTTCCGCGCCTGGCGCACCGAACGCGCCCGTCGCCTGGCCCAGCAGAAGATCCAGGACCAGGAGCAGGACAAGGCCTGGAAGAACGCCGTGGCGACCGAGCGGGCCAACCCGACCGAGCCGACCACGCCCGTCGTCGAGGACGACAAGGCCAAGCCCGAGGCCGGCACGCTACAGCGCACGCGCAAGCTGCGGGCGCTTCCGGAGGAGGACGCGGACAACGAGCCCACGGCCCTCATCCCGCACCTGGAGCGGGGCCGGGACGAGTCCGCCGAGGACGAGACCGCCGACGAACGGGCGAAGAAGGACGGGGACGACACCCCGGCCGAATCGACCGAGAACGACGTGACGGCGTCCTCCTCGGGCCCGGGTGCCACGGTGGGCCGGGCCGCCCGGCAGATCCTGGACCAGGGCGGTGCCCTCGGCCTGAGCGTGCGCAACCGCCGCCGTGGTCACGCCGGCCGCCGCCCGCCCTCGCACAAGCCCTGATGTCGCCTGTGGTGGTGTCCCGGTCCCGGGGCACCACCACACGTGTGTTCGGCCCCGGTCACAACTCCACCGAACGACGGACCTCGGGCAGAGCGGTGTCACCGCCCCGCGGGCAGTCGTACCAACGCGCCCACGCCTCACGGCCGTCGAAGTCCACCTCGCCGATGGTGTTGCCGAAGTAGGGCTTCTCGGCCAACCGCCACCGCAGCGGACCACGCCGGACCCCGGACAGCCCGCTCATGACCACGCCGGCCAGGTGGAAGGGCGCGCTCGCCGACAGGGCGGCCGCCCGGCGGAAGTTGACCGGCAACTGGTTGCACAGGGCGGAGGAGACCAACTGGGTCACCCGGGAGGTCGTCCTCCCCGAACGGGCGTGCGCCCGCGCCAGGTAGGAGAAGTGCACGTCCCCGCTGAGCAGGAGCACCGTGGCCGGGGCCGGGCCGCGCTCCCCGCGGGCCACCTCCAGCACCGCCTCGGCCAACCGGTGGAAGGAGTACTGGAAGGCGCCCCAGTGCTCCAGGTCCAGGGCCTGACGCAGCTTCTCCGCCGGCCCTCGCATGGCCGACCCCCACGCGCCGCCGCACACGGCCTCGTTCCAGGCCTCCAGATGGTGCACGGCGGGTGGTAGGAGCACGGGCACGGTGGAGGCCACCACGACGTGTTCCGGGCCGCCGGTGAGGTTCTCGTCCAACCAGGCGTGGCCCTGCGGGCCGAGGATCGACCGGGAGCCGTCCGAGGGGTCGCCCTCACCCAGCGCGCGGCCACAACGGGTGTCGGTCACCAACACCCGTACGTCGCCGATGTCGTGCCGGTGGCTCCACCGATAGGAGGAGGGTTCGGCGTGCGCGCGCCAGGCGAAGGAGTCGATCGCGTCGGCGGCGTCCTCCTCGCGCTCGGCGTGGTCCCTCAACTCGGCCAACAGGGGGTCCTTGGCCCTGGCCTCCGGGGAGAGATTACCCACGTGCTGATACACCCAGTAGGCGCCCAGCCCGCTCGTCACCCGAGTCCGCCACCACGGTCGCTCGTCCATGGATCGACGCCAGGCCGCGGAGGTGTTCCAGTCGTCGCGGATGTCGTGGTCGTCGAAGACCATCAGGGTGGGCACGGTCGACAACAGCCACCGCACCTGTGGATCCGACCAGGCCAGCCGATACAGCTCGGCGTACTCGTCGTAGCGCACCACCTCGTCGTCGGGGGCGTCGTCGGTGTCGTCTTCGCGCGCCCGTCGCAGGTAGGCGCGCATCGGCTCCTGGAGCTCGTCCGCGTACACCTGGTCCCCGATGAGCAACAGCACCAGGTTGCCCTCCACCGGCTCGGTGGCCAGACGCCGGGCGGTGGCGCGCAACAGGTCCGGGCCGTAGCGCACCAGCCCCTCGGGGGTATCGCCGGTGGGGGTGCGGCACGATCCATAGAGCAACCGGGTCCGCGCCGATCCGTCCAGGGTGCGTACGACGCTGGGCGGCATCGGGCTTTCGGGTTCGGGCCAGACCCGATCCTCATCGAGGAAGACCTCGTAGGACAGGGCGGCGCCCGAGGGCAGACCCTCGATTTCGCACACGGCGTAGTGGTGACCGTGGACCGTGAAGGTCCGTGCGGTGGAGACCAGACCGTTCTCCAACCGGACCCGCACGTCACAGGGGCCGTCGGTCTCCACCCACACCGTCGCCGTGGAGGTTCCCGCGTGCCGCAGCTGCGGTCCCAGACGTAACGAGACAGTCACCCTTGTCCCTTCTTTCGTTCATGTCCGTGCACGTTGACGACGAGTATGGCCCCTACGGGAGGGTCGCGTCATCCACAGGTTCACGGCGGATGGTTGCACCCGAGCCCGGGCTGCGCGAAGGTGGGCGCTATGCGGACACAGATCCTTGAGCTGCACACCGGTGGCTCGGAGAGCATCACCGACATCACAGGGCGGTGTGGAGACTTCGTCGCCGAGACCGGGGGCGACGGATTGCTCAACGTCTTCGTCCCGCACGCGACGGCGGGCGTGGCGATCATCGAACTGGGCGCGGGGTCCGACGACGACCTGCTCGCGTCCTTGGCCGACCTGCTTCCGGCGGACGACCGTTGGCGCCACAAGCACGGCACCGAGGGACACGGGCGATCGCACGTCATGCCTGCTTACGTCGCTCCTCAGACCACCGTCCCGGTGGTCGGGGGCAGACTCGAACTGGGTACCTGGCAGTCCATCGCCGTCGTCGACCTGAACGTGGACAACCCCGACCGCAAGGTCCGGCTGTCCTACCTCAACGCCGATTAGACGGCGCGGAGGGGCCCGAAGTGTGGCGTGATCGCCGGCGCGTTGACGCCAGAAGGCACTACCGTGTGAACTAGACCATCAGCGATGGTTACGGACCCACGCGACGGGCGGCGAAAAGCCCGACATCGTTATGACGACTGCTTCGGCAGGCGAGATTGATAAAAACCATCTGTGGAGGAGAACTTTCGTGAGCGCGACCGCGGGCCAGGCACAGAGCGAACGCGGCTTGGCTGACCGACTCGGATTCAAGCCGGGTCAGGTGGTGCAGGAATTCGGCTTCGACGACGATGTCGACGAGGGACTGCGCGCTTCCATCGCCGAACTCACCGGCGAGGCGCTGGTCGACGAGGACTACGACGGCGATGTCGACGCCGCACTTCTGTGGTGGCGGTCCGACGAGGAAGACGACCTCACCGACGCCCTGATGGACACGGTGACCACCATCGCCGACGGCGGGACCATCCTGGTCCTGACCCCGAAGGCGGGACGTGAACTGCACGTGTCCCCCAACGACGTCGCCGAGGCGGCCAACACCTCGGGGCTGTCCCAGACCAGTGCGGTCAGCATCGGTGAGGAGTGGTCGGGCACCCGCCTGGTCGTCCCCAAGCGGTAACGGGCCAAGACGTGGCAGGGCGCCCGCCGAGTGGCGGGCGCCGGCACCGACCTGCGCGCCGACCCGAACGAATGTGAACATGAGACACATCACCGAGGGCGACACCGCCCCCGCGTTCACCCTTCAAGACCAGTACGGCCAGGACACCACCCTGCCGTGGGGCGGACCCGCGCTGCTGGTCTTCTACCCGTTGGCCTTCTCCGGCGTCTGCTCGGGCGAACTCGCCGACCTGAAGGAGCACCACGCCGAGTTCGAGGAGCTCGGCGTCACCGTGCTGGCGGTCTCGGTGGACTCCACCTTCGCCCTGCGCACCTGGTCGGACCGGGAGGACTTCCCGTTCGCGCTGCTGTCGGACTTTTGGCCGCATGGTGCCACCGCCGAGGCCTACGGGGTGTTCGACTCCGAACGAGGAGTCGCCCGCCGAGGTACCTTCCTCATCGACTCCGAGGGTGCCATCCTCTGGTCGGTTCTCACCCCGACCTGGCAGGCCAGGGACGTGACCGAGTACCTTGCGCGGGCTCGGTCCCTGAACGGATAAACCGGGCGCATCCGGCTCCGTGAAGCGGTATGATCACTCGCGAAGCAGCGGGCGCGTAGCTCAGTTGGTTAGAGCAATTGCCTTACAAGCAATAGGCCAGGGGTTCGAGTCCCTTCGCGCCCACTCCACTCCGGAACGACCTTGCTCGGCGGCCTTCGGCCGCCTCGCCGGGTCGTTTCGTCATTCCTGCCGGGGGAGATCCCCGAGCCCCCAGGAGACCTCCTCCGTCGCGGCGCGTCGTCGATGAGAGAGCCCAAGCGGTTGCAGGCTTCAGAGTGATCGATTCCGGAATCTGGTCGGATGCCCATGAAGTCGCAGTACACGGGCGTGATGGGAGGCCTGGGGATTCAGACTTCTTACAAACGGTTGCATTAACCCCCCTTGACACGGAAAGCGCTTTCTTTACTCTCGGGTGTAGAGCAGGTCAATGCTCATGCTCTACTACGAAGGGTGAGCAGTGAGACGATCAATCAAGAGTCGACTCGTGACGACGCTGGCCGTCGCGGCCGCCGCGGTCACGGTGGCGGCCGGTCTGGCCCTGCCGATGACCTCGGCGTCGGCACAGGTCGGTGAAGCCACGGGTTACGCGACCCAGAACGGTGGAACCACCGGTGGAGCGGGCGGACAGACGGTACGTGCCACCACGGGAACCCAGATCCACGAGGCCTTGTGCAATCGGTCCGGTACCGACACCCCGATCATCATCGAGGTGGAGGGAACCATCGACCACGGCAACACCTCCAAGGTGTCGGGCGACAGCTGCGACACCGCCGACGACGTGATCGAGCTCAAGAGGATCAGCAACGTCACGATCATCGGTACCGGCGGCGGAGCCGTTTTCGACCAGCTGGGCATCCACATCCGGGAGTCCAGCAACATCATCATCCAGAACGTGACCGTCCGGAACGTCAAGAAGTCCGGTTCTCCCACGTCCAACGGCGGCGACGCCATCGGTATGGAGAGTGGCGTACGCAACGTCTGGGTGGACCACGTCACCCTGGAGGCGTCGGGCGGGGAGTCGGAGGGTTACGACGGCCTCTTCGACCTGAAGAACAACACTCAGTACGTCACCCTCTCCTACAGCATCCTGCGTAATTCCGGCCGTGGCGGATTGGTCGGGTCCAGCGAGAGCGACCGCTCGAACGGCTACGTCACGTACCACCACAACCGGTACGAGAACATCGACTCGCGCGCCCCACTCCTGCGCGGCGGTACGGGGCACATGTACAACAACTACTACGTGGACCTGCACAAGTCCGGCATCAACTCCCGGGCCGGGGCCAGCGCGAAGGTGGAGAACAACCACTTCGAGGACTCCAAGGACGTCCTGGGCACCTTCTACACCGATGAGATGGGCTCCTGGGAGGTCGGCGGCAACATCTTCGACAACGTGACCTGGTCCAGCCAGGGCGACGAGAACCACCCCGCCGGGCCCGACCCGCAGTCCAACACCTCGGTGAGCATCCCCTACCCCTACGAACTCGACGACGCAGCCTGTGTGCTGGACGTGCTGAACCAGACCGCGGGCGCCGGCAAGGGCAACCGGACCTCGGACGGCAACTGCGAAGCGGAGGAACCGACCGACCCGGAGCCGACCGACCCCGAGCCGACAGACCCGGAGCCGACCGATCCCCCTGACGGGACCAACCTCAGCATCGGGGCCGGCGCAGACGGTTCCGGTAAGGCCGGTGGGACCAGCTACGGGAACGTCCTCGACGGCGACATGAACACCTACTGGTCACCGAGCGGCTCGACCGGTCGTATCTCGGTCAAGTGGGGCTCCGAAACCACGGTGTCCACGATCAACATCCGTGAGCAGGCCGGAGCCCAAGGCAACATCGGCTCGTGGAGGGTCACCGACCACGACACCGGTGCCGTCCTGGCCACCGGCAGTGGAGCGGGTGCCATCACCTTCGAACCGACGACGCTTCGAAAGATCGACTTCGAGATCACCGGCTCGAACGGCACGCCGCGCGTCGCCGAGTTCGAGACCTACACCGGCTAGTCACCGGATGGCGTAGGCGGCGGCGAGCCGGGCCGGGATATGGACGATTCACCCGGAATCCACTCTCCCCGGGACGGCCCCGTTGGAGGACCCGGTCCTCTTCGCGGGGTCGTCCCGTCGTTTCCCCTGGAAGTGGTCTTCCGTGCCTCGGTCAGGAATCGAGAAGCCCCGCTCGGCTCGGGTATCTACCGTGGGTACCACCACACGGTGAGTAGAGGCATGGGAGCAGTGATGAGCAGCGGCGAGAACAAGGACGCCTCCGCGGAGCAGGGGCTTTCCGAATGGGAGCGCGCCGCCCTGAAGGAACGGGTCGCGGAGAAGAAGACCGCCGCCCGCCGGGGCCGAGGCGCGGACAAGGCCGCAGCCGACGCGCGGGACGTGCGGGACAAGATCGCCTCGATGCCGGAAGGGGACCGGGAACTGGCCGAGCGGGTGCACACCCTCGTCACGACAGCAGCCCCGGACCTGGCCCCCAAACTCTGGTACGGCCAACCCGCCTACGCCAGGAAGGGGAAGGTCGTGTGCTACTTCCGCAGCGGCCGGATGGACAAGGAGCGCTACTCCACGTTCGGGTTCTCCGAACAGGCCGCCCTGGACGACGACAGCGGTCTGTGGCCGACGGCCTTCGCGTTGACCGAA
This sequence comes from Nocardiopsis sp. NPDC055879, assembly GCF_053615935.1. NCBI lineage: Bacteria > Bacillati > Actinomycetota > Actinomycetes > Streptosporangiales > Nocardiopsidaceae > Nocardiopsis > Nocardiopsis sp. NPDC055879. The sequence continues at coordinate 2,123 of NZ_JBSHCT010000026.1, read as the reverse complement.
CTGAGTGAGGCGGCGGAGAAGCGGATCAGCGAGTTGGTCGAGCAGGCCGTGCGCTGAGAACGAAGGACCGGGGGACGCGGGCCACCCCGTCCGCGCCCCCTCGGCTCACTCCGCTTCGGGGGCCTCACCCAGGAAGAACGCGGTGGTGCGGTCCCGGGCGGCCTCGGCCTGTTCGCGAGGGGTGCCCGAGGCGATCCCCGCCTCGGCCCAGGCGGCGCTGCTGTCGGTGATGAACCTGCGGCCCTGCTTGGTGGTCTCCCAGCCGTCGGCCTCCACCGGGGAGTCGATGTCGGTGCCCAGGTGCGCGGCCAGACCGATGAACGCCAGGTCCCAGCCCACACCGGTCGCGCCCGGTCCGAACCGTTCCCAGAACGCCTCCACCTTCTCGGCGTCGGCGGTGTGTTCCAGGGTCAGACGCGCGCCCTCGCTGTCGGGATCGACCCGCACCGAGATCCAGCTGACGTCACCCCCGAACTCCCACGTGGCGTCGAAGGACCGGGGCGGCTCGCAGGCCTCGATGACGCCGCTCGCGTTGCCCTCGATCCGGTAGGCGCCGCCCAGACGCAGGTCGCCCGCGACCGGGGCGAACCAGCGGGGGAGGCGTTCGGTCGAGGTGCAGGCGTCCCACAGGTCCTCGACGGTCGTGTCGTAGCGCTGGGAGATCACCGACACCAGCGTTCGTCGGCCCTCCCAGTCACGGGTCTCCAACCCGCGCGTGACCGCCTCGATCTGAGCGTCCACGTCCAGGTCCTCGTACTCACCCATCGTCTTCCCCCTCCATACGGTGCTGTCGCTTGCCCCGGGCGATCTCGGTCTCCAGAGCGGCCAGCCGCGGCGCCCAGAAACGTCGGAACGGGTCCAACCAGGCGTCCACCGGGCGCAGGGCCTCGGTGTCGACCGCGTACAACCGCCGGGTGCCCTCGGCTCGCACGGTCGCCAGCCCGCTCTCCCGCAACACCCGCAGGTGCTGGGAGACGGCGGGCTGGCTGATCCCGAACTCCTCACGGACCACCTTGGTCAGCTCGCCCGAGCTGAGTTCCCCGTCGGCGAGCAGTTCCAGCAGGCGGCGCCTGACCGGATCCCCGAGTACGTCGAAGGCGTGCATAAGCGCATAATATCAACATGTGCTTATATAAGCGAGGGCTTAGATTGAGCGGAGGAAGTCCAACAGGGCCGCGTCGACTTCCTCGGGCCGCTCCTGCTGGGTCCAGTGGCCACAACCCGGCAGGGTGATGTCGTCGCGCAGCTTCGGCACGATGTGCGGCAGTGCCTCCCGCAGTTCCGGCACCCCCTTCAGGGCGGTGACCATGTCCCTGTCACCCACCATGTACAGCGCAGGCACCTCGATCCGCAGCCCCTGGAACGCCGCCATCAGCCCCTGGTTGCGGTCGATGTTGCGATACCAGTTCAGCGGCCCGGTGAAGGCGTCGGGCGCCGAGTAGTCCTCGGTGAAGACCGCCAGGTCCTCGGCGGTCAACCAGGCGGGCAGCTCGGAAGGTTCGGGCAGGGACTCCACCACGGTCGCCCCCTCGGGGACGATCCACGGCACGGGCTCGGGGGAGGGGCCGTCACCGGAGGCGGTGACCAGTATCCGGCGCAGCGTGGCGGCCGGGTCCGCGGCCAGTTCGGCGTCGGCACGGCCGGGCTCCTGGAAGTAGGCCTGGTAGTAACGGTCCCCGTAGATCGCACGGGAGGACTCGATCGATGGCATGCCCGCCGGCGGGAGCGGAGGGACGCTCAACCCGACCACGCCGCGCACCAGGTCGGGGCGGAGCAGGGCGGTGGTCCACGCGACCGGCGCGCCCCAGTCGTGTCCCACGACCACGGCGTCCTCGGCGCCCAACGCGGTGATCAGCGCGGTGACGTCCCCGACCAGGTGTGGCAGGGAGTATTCGTCCACGCTCGCGGCCCGGTCGCTGCGCGCGTAGCCGCGCTGGTCGGGGGCGGCCACCCGGTAACCGGCCTCCGCCAGCGGGGCGAACTGGTGTCGCCAGGAGTACCAGCTCTCCGGGAATCCGTGCAGCAGCAGGACCAGCGGTCCCTCACCCTGCTCGGCCACGTGCAACCGCAGCCCGTTCACCTCGACGTGGTGGTGCTTGAGGTCCATGTCGGTTCCTTTCGTG
>NZ_JBSHCT010000025.1:0-74843 GCF_053615935.1 Nocardiopsis sp. NPDC055879 | reverse complement strand
ATCGCCTTGACGCGTGCGGTGCGGGCGGCAACAATCACGCGGCGGGGAAGGAGGGAGAACCCACCCCCACCCCGCCCAACAACCCCAAGACTCCCGGCCCCAAGCGCACCCGCCAAAAGACCCACACTCACCCCACGCCCGCCCGCCCCGCCCCGCCCCGCCCCGAAACCAAAGGCTTCAGACCCGCTTCACGTTCCCGGCCAGGGGACGCAGACGCACTACGGTCTCGACACCGTCCTCGTGCAGGATGTGACGCATCCCGGACACATCGGGGAAGAAACCTTCTGGGGCCCGGGCCGACAACTGGGCAGCGGCCGTGCTGAATTTGGCCCCTGAACTCCACCGGCTATGTGGATCGACAACTCCTCCAGTGCCTCGAAGGCTTGTACTTCGGCACCCTCATCCAAGGCTACGAGCACCCTGGCAACAACACCGGACCCGACTCTGACCGGCACCTTGACCAACCACTGCGGTACTTCCTCCGTGAGAGCCTGCCGCCCTTGCTCGTCGGGCTCCCCTGCCCCAGAGAACCAGGGTGTACCCGCCACCACACCACCATGTTCCTCGACCAACGAACTCAGTTCCCGGACCACGGTGGTGATGGCCGCGATGGCCTCGTCCTCGTATTCACGCTGTCGCCGTGGTTCCTCGGCGTGGTCTCGGAGCACCCGGCCAGAGGCGAAGTCGCGGATCGTGTCCAGGACCTTGTCCAGGGAGTCCGGCGAGTGGGCGTAGTCGACGATCACCGAGATGCCCCGCGGGGCCGCGAAGTACTCGAAGCGACCCGGGATCCGGGGCATTCGCTCCAGCGCCGCCACCAGTCCGGAGAGCTCGTGTCCCTGGATGTGGCAGGTGGCCAGTGCGGCGAGCGCGTTGGACACCGAGAAACGCCCCGGAGTCGGGATCGCCGCCGGGTACTTGCGGCCCTCGTACCGGAGGAGGAAGCGGACGCCCGAGGCGTCGACCACCAGGTCGGTCGCCTGGTAGTCCGCCGGTCCCTCGACGGAGTAGGACACCGTGGCCCCCGGCATCATCGCCGGGATGGCGGTGCCCACGGGTCGCCCACGTTGATCACGGCCTGCCGGCACAAGCCATGGAACAACCGTGGTTTGGCGTCCCGGTAGTTCTCCATGGTGCCGTGGTCGTCCAGGTGGTCCTGGGTCAGGTCGGTGAAGATCCCGACGTCGATGTGGGAGCCGTCCACTCGGTGCTGGAGCAGGCCCGTGGACGTCGCTTCCAGCACGACGCTCCGGGTGCCCCGGGCCCGCATGCGGGCCAGCAGGTACTGAAGGTCCGGGGCCTCTGGTGTGCTGAGCAGGGTCCGGGGCATCGGAATGGGATCACCGCCGGTCCGGGCCCCAGAGGTACCGATGACCCCGACCCGGGCACCGGCGGCGATCCGCAGCAGGGACTCGTACATGGACGCCACCGAGGTCTTGCCATTGGTGCCGGTGACCGCGACGACGTCCATGTCCCGACCGGGTTCGCCGTGGTGGCGCGCGGACACGAGGTCCGTGGCGATCCCCTCCGGACCACCTTCGGGGTGCTCTGGGAGCGCGAGGTAGAGGGAACCCGGCGCCACTCGATCGATGTCGACGCTGGGCGCCGCGGTGATGGGGATGTCGGGGTCCCCGTGGATGACCTGGTGGGCATGGCCGTTGAGCAATGCGCTCAGTTGCAGGGGGTGGTCCCTTCGGAGGCGGCGCGACCGCGGATGCGATCGACAGCCGGCATGTCCGAAACATACGCCATTGCCCTCATCGCCCCACATATCGGCACCGACCCCTTACGGAACGTGGACGAGGGGCCGGTGTCGCCCTCATGATTCGGACAGCGGACTAGTCTCCGGCGGTGCGCCAGAAGACCGGGATGACGATGGCGGCGACCACCAGGTGGGACAGCTCCAGGACGATGGCGGTGGCGGTCGAGGCGCCCACGGCCAGGGGCGGCAGGAACATCAGCACGGTGATGAGCACCGCGACGATGGTCCACGCCAGGCGACCACGGTCGGCACCCAGGACACGTTGGACGAGCAGCAGCGCGACCCAGCCCAGGACGGCGAAACCGGCGCTGAAGATCGCGAAGGCCGGCCAGTCGATCGGGGCGGGTTCCTGGCCGGGTGGCGTGACCACCATGTCCGCTCCGATCAGGGGCCCGGCCAGGGCCACGAGGGCGTTGACGACGGCCACGGCCACCACGGTGATGAGGCGGGGACGCCAGGTGGATCGGGCGGTGCGGGTCTTGGTGACGGTCATGGGACTTCCTCGCTTCGGGTCGGTTCCTTCATGACCGTACGGACCTAGAAAGAGACTTCCTATGCGTGATCGGCTCCGATGTATACGCGAGCGTCCATGTTGGCCATCATTCTGGATACGCTGGCGGCATGGATGTACTCAGCGACGTCATCTCGACCATGCGTACCGGTCGGCCACGGTCGGCGCGGATCGAGTGGTACGCGCCCTGGGGCATGCGGTTCCCGGAAGTACCCGGCGGCAAGTTCCTCGTGGTGTTGCAGGGGGCCTGCTGGGCGCTGATGGAGGGCCGCGAACCACTTCAGCTGGGCGCCGGCGACGTCCTCTTCCTGCCCCGGGGCGCCGAGCACGCGTTGGTGAGCGATCCCCAGGCGCCCGTCGAGGGGTTGGACCGCGCGAAGTCCCTACGGGAGCAGGACGGGGTGGCCGAGGCCGTGGCGGGCGAGACGGTGCCGACGCTGGTGTGTTCGGAGGGGTTCGCCCGCCCCAAGGACCTGGTTCCCGGAACGGGGCCGTTCGGCGTCACTTCGGTGGGCGAGGCGCTGGGCGAACCCACCTGTGTGACGGTCGGTGGTTCCTACTTCGCCGGGGTGACGCGTCCCCACCCGCTCCTGGCCGAGTTGCCGCCGGTGGTGCACCTGCCGGCTCGGGTGGGGGAACGTTCCGAGCTACCGCTGGCGGTGGGCCTGCTCGGCAGAGAACTGGGGTCGGGGCGTCCGGGCGGAGACACGGTGATCCCGCACCTGTTGGACATGCTGGTGGTCTATATCCTGCGGACCCACCTGGATCAGGAAGGCGCGTCGGGTACGAGGGCCGGGTGCGGTTTCGCGGGCGCCATGCGCGACCCCGGGGTGCACGAGGCGATCCAGGCGGTGCACCGCGACCCGTCGCGCCCCTGGACCGTGGCGGAACTGGGTGAGCGCGCCGGGTTGTCGCGGGCCGCGTTCTCCCGACGCTTCACCACCCTGGTGGGGCAGTCACCGCTGGCCTACGTGACCTGGTGGCGGTTGACCACCGCGGCCCGGCTGTTGAACGAGGAGGATGCACCGGTCGGCTCGATCGCGACGAGGGTCGGGTACTCCTCGCAGTTCGCGTTCGCCAACGCGTTCAAGCGGGAGTTCGGTGTGTCCCCGGGCCGCTATCGGGAGGGGACGCGGTCCGAGCGGTTCGATGGCTCAGGGTGAGCGTGGTGAACAGGGCCGCGCACGGCAGAGCGACCAGGACCGGGACGAACACCCAGGCCGGGTAACCGATGGTGGGTTCCTGCTCGCCCGTGAACAGGAATCCACCGGTCCGGGAGGGGGAGATCAGAGCACGCTCGGGCAGGTGGTGTCCTCACCAGGGAGCCCACCGCCGAGCAGGTAGGTCTCCACCGCGTTGTCCACACAGGCGCGGCCGGCCCCGTAGGCGGTGTGGCCGCCGCCCTCGTAGGTGAGCAGGGTGGCGGAGCCGAGCTGCTCGGTCAGTTCCCGGGCCCACCGATAGGGGGTGGCCGGATCCCCCAGGGTGCCCACGACCAGGATCGGCGGGGCCATCGGTGCGCTGATCCCGGTGGGCGTCGCCTCGGCGTCGGGCCAGGTGGCGCAGGGCAGCATCCGCCACACCTCGGTTCCCCCGAAGAGCGGTGAGGCGGCCTCGGCCTCGCGGGCGCCTTGGAGGTAGTCGCCGATGTCGGTGGGCCGGGGGTGGTCGGCGCAACGCACGGCGATGTGCGCGGCCTCGTCCGCGCCGGGTGGCGCGTCGGCGTCGTCGCCGCGAAGGCTCGACAGATAGTCGGTGACGAACCCGTCGCGTTCGTCGTCGGCCAGTCCGGCGAGCAGCAGGGCGGCGCCCGGCCATAGCTGTTCGGTGTGCAGCGAACCGCGCAGCAGGTCCAGCAGGGCGTACCGGTCCAGGTCACGCCCGTCGACGCGCAACGGCTCCGTGTCGAGGCCGTCCAGGAGGGTCGCCAACTCCTCGGAGGCGCTGTCCATTCCGGTGAACGGGCATTCCGGGGCGCTGTCCAGGCAGTAGGCGACGAACGCCTCCCAGGAGGTCTGGAGTCCGGCGGTCTGTTCGACGGTGTCGGTGATCAGGTCGTCGTCGATCGAGACCGCCCCGTCCAGGACCAGCGCGCCGGAGCGTTCGGGATACATCTCGGCGTACAGGGCCCCGATGGAGGTGCCGTAGGAGTAGCCGACGTAGTCCAGCCGTTCGTCACCCAGGGCGTCGCGCACCAGGTCGAGGTCGCGGGCGACGTTCACGGTGCCCATGTTGAAGAGGAAGTCCTCGCCCACGGCGTCCACGCAACCGATGGTGAAGGCGTGCGCGACCCTCTCCAACTTCTCCAGGGCGCGTTCGGGCAGGTCGTGGGGGTCGATGCCTCGGATCCGGGCCAGGAGAGCGTCCAGGTCGGCGTGGCCTCGGCAGGTGAACCCGCCGCTGTCGCCCACGCCTCGGGGGTCGAAGGAGACCAGGTCGAAGTTCTCCCGTACACCGCGACCCAGTGGTAGGGCGCCGGCGAGGAAGGTGTCGGTCCCGGAGATCCCCGGGCCGCCGAAGTCGAACACGAGCGAACCTCGGCTCGCGCCTTGGGCGGGTTGGCGGATCAGCGCCAGTTCGAGGACTTCACCCTCGGGGTCACCGTGGTCGACGGGGACGGTGACGCTGCCGCACTCCAGGCGGGCCTGCCAGTCCGGGTCACCCTCGGTCGGCCCGATCTCGGCGAGTTCGTCCTGGTCGAGGCAGGGTTCCCAGTCGATGTGTTGTCCGTGGAAGGGGTGGGGCCCGTCCTTGACGTCGGCGAGCGGTGTTCCGGGGGTGATCGCCAGCATCGTGGCCAGCACTCCGGCACCCCAAAGTCGCCGTCTCGCCCACACCCGCACACCGGACCTCACTCCGAGTAGCCGAACCCTCGACTTACCATACTCGGAGTGAAACAATAGACACGCACGGTGAACATGCCGTGACCGGGGTCAACAGTGCGTCCCGAGGTGTTTTACCCGCCCGGGCAGGACAGCCCGTCCTCGGGCACCTGCCCGGCCAAGAGGTAGGCGTCGACGGCGCCGTCCACGCACGGGTCACCGTAGCCGTAGACGGTGTGTCCGGCGCCCTCGTAGGTGAGCAGGACCGCGGTGTCGAGTTGCGCGGTGAGTTCCTCGGCCCACGCGTAGGGGGTAGCGGGGTCGCCGAGGGTGCCGACCACGAGGAGCGGCGGGGCGTCGGGGGCGGTGAACCCGGTGGGGGTCTCCTCGGTGTCCACCCAGTAGGCGCAGGGCAGTTGTTCCCAGACCAGGTCGGGGCCGAAGAGCGGGGCGTGCTCGGCGACCTCTTGGGCGGCCCTCCGATAGACGTCGGGGTCGGTGGGGTCGTCGCGGTCGGCGCAGTTGATCGCGGTCAGCGCGGCCTCATCGTCCGCCTCTGCCGCCCCGGCCCCCTCGTCGTCCCCTTCCTCGTCCTCGTAGAGACCGAAGGTGCCGTCGTAGAGGGCGTCGAGTCGCTCGCCCGCCCCGTGTGGATCGACGTCCACGGCGGCCAGGGTCCTCGCCAGTTCCGACCAGGCGTCCTCGTAGTACAACTCCTGGGAGACCATCGCCAGCAGGGTGGGGCCGTCCACGGTCATGCCGTGGGTGCTGGGCGGGTCGGCGTCGAGCCGGTCGGCCAGGTCGACCATCTCGGCCTCGGACTCGGCCACCCCGGTGAAGGGGCATTCGCCCCCGGCCACGCAGTCGGCCACGAACAACTCCCAGGTGTCACGGAAGCCCTCGGCCTGGTCGAGGGCGATCTCCACGTTGGGCCGTTCGGTCTCCACCGCACCGTCCAGGACCATGGCCCGGGTCGAGTCGGGGTAGAGGTCCGCGTACAGGGCACCGATGTGTGTGCCGTAGGAGAATCCGACGTAGGACAGGTGTTCGTCGCCCAGCGCCCGACGGATCAGGTCGAGGTCGTGCACCACGTCGAGGGTGCCGATGTGGGCGAGGAGGTCCTCCCCCACCTCCTCGGCGCAGGTGTCGGCGTAGGCGCGGGCGGCGTCCTCCAGGTCGGTGAGTTCGGCGTCGGTCACCCGGGTGGGCTCCTGGATCGCGCGGCGGGCGTCATCGATCGCGAACCAGTCGCCGCAGGCGAAGCCGCCGCTGTCACCGACCCCTCGCGGATCAAAGGAGACCAGGTCGAACGCGGTACGGACGTCGTCGTCGAACATCGGGTAGTCGAGCATGTCCACCCCGGACTCGCCGGGCCCACCGGGGTTGACCACCAGGGACCCGATCCTCTCCTCGGGCGGGCCCTCGGCCGGGCGACGCGCCAACGCCAATTCCAACGTGTCCCCGTCGGGGTCGGCATGGTCGAGCGGGACGTCGAGGGTCCCGCACTCCAGCCCTTCCTCCCGCTCCAGCTCCTCCGGACACGCCTGCCAGTCGACGCTCACCGTCGCCGCGTCCTGCGGCTCCGCCGGGGCACACCCGGCCGCCGGCAACATCGCGATGCCCCCGAGGGCCACACCACCCGTAATACGCACGTTCACCCTCTTTTCCCGGATGCCATCATGGCGCACCGGTCAAAGTAGGCCGACGTCGGTCTCCAACAACGCCGGCGGCGCCGACGGGTCGACCTCCACCACCAACGGTCGAGTAGGGTCGCCGAACCGGATCCCCTGGTCACCGACACCTTCGGAGGTGCTCTCGGCGATCCAGTCCACCAGCTCACCGGCCCGGGTCACGTCACGGCCGGGGCGGGTCAGCGCCAGCAGGGTCCCGGCCACGTCGCAGCGCACGCTCAGGTGCGTGGTCGCGGCGAACACGCTCTGCGCCCACCCGCCGGGGCTCACCTCGCGACGCGGCCCATCCGGGGTTCTGCGCCGGCGCCAGGCGGGGGCGGCCAGACCCACCGCCCGATCGTCGAAGGCCAACACCAGGGAGGGCCGCTCCCGCGCGGTGAGGAAGGCCGATCCGTCGGCCAGGGAGGGATCCCACCAGACCCGGCAGGGACCCGAGGCCGCTTTGGAGAGACCGCGCGCGACCAGGTCCAGCAGTTCCACCTCGACCTCGTCGAGCGCCGGTCCCTCGACCACCTCGGTCAGCTCCGACGCCAGGGGTTCGTAACCGCTGAGCACCAACGACCAGTCCGGCCCGGCACGGCCGCGCAGTCCGTGCCGGCCATGGCGCAGGCACACCACGGACCGGTCGCGGGCCAGTTGGTAGGTGGCGCAGGCTCCGCCGTTGAGGGCGGCCTTGGTCAGCCCCAGGCTCATCGCCTTGGTCCCGGTGGTGAAGTCCACGACCACGGGGCGCTCCCCGTCGCGTTCACGGGCGATCCACTCCCCCACCGTCGCCGCGACCGCCTCGGGGTCGAAGCCGTTCACCGGATCGGCGGCCAGGCGCACCCGGTCGCGGTATCCCTCGGCGCGCAGGGTGTCGGCGCCGGGGGCGGGCAGACCGGGGTTCTCGACCGCGTACAGGGTGCGGGCGGCGGCCTCGCGCACGTTGGCGCGCAGGCTCTGTTTGGAGGGCAGCACCAGTGCGCGGGAGGGCCGGTGGGCGTGCAGCGCGGTCAGGGCGCCCAGGCGGCTGCCGCCCAGCGGGGTGACCAGGAGTGGGCCCTGTTCCGGACCCGGGTGGTCGGATGGCCCGGGGGCCGGGGCCAGGGGTAGGGGTGTGGCCGGCACCGTTCCGCGTCCACTGTCCAGGGCCGGCAGGAAGGCCTTGCACAGGGCGTCGAAGGAGGTCACCCGTTCGAGGAGGGCGTCGGCGTGCCACACGTGCACGTTTCGGGCGGACAGTGCCGGGTTGTAGGCGGTGATGCGTTCACGCAGGTCGTCCACGACCGGGCCGGTGTAGACGAACAGGACCTGGGTGGCCCCACCGAACACCCGACGCGACTTGGCGACCGTCCAGCCGGCCCGGGCGATCACGTCCTCGGCGCGGCTCTTGACCTCCACGCACAGGACCCGGTGGCGGTGACGCAGCAGCGCGTCGAAGTCGGCGATGGAGCCACCGGACCGGTAGGGGTCGACCACCCGACGGGCGCCCATGACCTCGGTGTCGGGCCTGCCACCGGTGAGTCGGCGCAGGTGGGCCAGGACACGTCCCTCCGCCATGACGCCGTTGAGTTCGCCGTCGGGCAGCCGTGGATAGGCCTCACGCAGCGCGCCCTCTCCGCCGGCGAGGTAGCGGCGCACCGGCGCGGGGTCGCGGCGTTCCTCCCAACGGGCTCCGTGGATCGCGGCCAGGGTCGCCAGGTCCACCCCGAGCCGTCCGGGCGGGTCGCTGTGGGGGTCAAGGTAGTGGCGCAGCAGGTGCGCCCGAGAGGGGAGGGAGCGTTCGTGGTGCAGCGCCGCCGCCACGCTCATGACCTTGGTTCCGCCGGTGTAGTCCAGGTGCCAGGGGCGTCCGGCGAGCGCCTCGCGCACCCGCTCCAGGAGGGTGGTGACCGCTTCGGGATCATGCGGGTCCGGGCCGACGCTGAGGACGCGTACGACGCGTTTCTCGCGCAGTCGCTCCACCGCCTCTGCGACCCGTCGCGCCACGGACACCGTGCCGTCGCTGCAGACCAGGAACAGGTGGTCGACGGGGAGGGTCAGCGAGGCCAACAGGGCGGGGGTGGGGTTCTGTCCCACGAGGACGACGGCTGCGGAGGGTTCGTCCACGTTGTCCTTTCTCATTCCTCAGGCGACCGTTTCCACCACTTCCCCGCCCCTCGCGGATTCGGACATGATGACGAAGGAACGGCAGGCGGTCACCACCCCCTTGCTGTCCCGCACCAGGTCGGAGGGGACCAGGAGGTCGCAGCGCTCGGGATGGGCGGAGCCGACCACGGAAGAGACGATGTACCAGACCCCTTCCTCGGGGTCGGGGAGGTTGGCGGCACGGGTGCGTTCCTCGGAAAGGAGGGGGATCCCGTCGATCTCACGTAGTGGTACCCGGTCGGTCTCGACCCTAGCGGGGCGCGGCGCACTCTTCCAGGTGCGGATCACCCGCGCCTGCGCATCGATCACTCGTACCTCGTGCGGCGTCAGGTTGATCACCCTCATACGTCGGACCTCCCGTTTCCTCTCGCCGACGTGCCTGTTCCAAGGTCTTCACCGCAGTCTCTCGGACACATGCGGGCGGGCGCTCCGCCACTCCCGCCTGTTCTTTCTGAGACGGGTGTTTTCTCCTGACCGATTTCATAAAAAGAACATGATTCGTCTCTTTAGAGAAGATGGTCGACAATTGACTTTCCTCACGTAGAAGCCCTATTTTGTTGTATGACCTCCCGTTGACGCAGGAGTGTCATCGGCTCGCTCTCGACTCACACGCGTTTCCCCGGAAGGGCTGGGGGAGCGTCCCGGCCCCGGACCGATCCGGGGAGAAGAGTTCGTGAGCAAGCACCACTGCTCCGCCTGGGAGTTGTACGGGTCGACCACCTTCCTTCGCGTGTTCACCCGCGCGCTGGGGTGCGGCCCCTGCTCCACAGACGGAACCGCTCAGGGCTGCGCCGGCCACACCGAGCAGTTCTGGGACTACATCGACCTGTGCGTCGAGCACTGCCCGTGCCCCGAGCACGGCGGCGACCCGCACGGGGTGATCGCCATGCGCATGACCCGTGCCCTGCCCACGGTCACGGGGGTGGACCGCGGCGCCGCGCACCGGCTGCGCGACGCCTTGGACGACGTGCGCCGCGACCGTTCCTACAAGAACCTGCGCCGGGTGTACCCGAGCCCCGCGCCCAACGGCAAGGATCGCAGCGCCTTCTCCGAACGCCCTCGGCGCTGGGCCCAGCGCCGCGACGTGTCCCGGGTCGCCACCGACGTGGTCGAGCAGGAGGCCCTGGCCATGCTGGTGCTCACCGCCGGGTGGGGCAACCCGGCCGCCGACCTGCCCGAGGAGATCTCCCCCGGCGAATCCGTCTCCTTCACCGAGGACGGCAGCGCCGTACCCGTGGCCGACCTGCACGGGCGCCGGCTGGGCACCGTGTGCGAACCGCCCATGGTCTCCACCGCCACCGGCGACTACCTGCTGCGCAAGATGACCGAGCTCGCCTCGGGCCGGGACGCCGACCCCGCGCGCACCCCCGACCAGCGCCGCCGTCTCCTCCTGCGCGGGCTCCTGCCCGAGATCACCGGGGAGGACCTGGCCCGTCGACTCACCGACGTCCTGTCCCGGATGGCCGCGCTCATGCCCACCCACTTCACCCTGGTTCAGCAGGCCCGGGGACGCACGCGCAGCGCCCCCTACAACCCGGTCCCGGAACCGGCGCCGGACGACGAGGAGGTACCGAGACGGGAGGTCCTGACCGACCACGAACGCCGCTGGCTGCTCTGGTTGGGCCGGGAACTGGCCGCCGAGGCCCACGGCCATCGGGCGGCCTTCGGAGCCGACCCACAGGGCACACTCGAAGCCCTGCTCGGCCGACTGTTGAAGACCGGCCCCGCGGTCCCCGAGCGCTGGAGCCGGGCCCACGACGACCCCGACCTGCGAGCCGACCTGTTGGACGCCCTGACCGAGGCCATCGTCTTCGGCGACCGATCAGGCTGAGCGAAGCGGTCAGGTCTCCCTCGGCCGGAACCGGTCCACCAACGGCGGCAGGACCGGGTACTCGGCGAAGTGGCGCAGCGACATGACCGCGGTCTCCTCCAGGGGCAGCCGATGCCGCCAGCGGGTGGCCAGACACACGTCGACGGCCTGGTCCACCTCGCGCCAACGCTCGGCCTCGGCCGGTCCGGGAAGCCGATGGCCGACCAGGGCGACGGAGAAGGCGTCCAGGAACGACCGGACCCGCTCGTGGTCGGCGCGCGCCACCCCGGCGTCGGGACGCAGGGACAGGTCCGCGGCGCGGGCGCCCCGGTCCACCAGGTACAACTCGGGGCGCAGGTGGACGCTGCCCATCCCCAACGACTTGCCCATCCCTACCTTGTGCGCGTGCTCGGGGTCGGTCGGGTCGCCGCCGTCCACCGTGTTGTCCAGCAGCAGCGCCCGCATCAGCGCGCCGAGTTCGGCGTCGGTGAGGTTGGTGAAGGTGACGCGGGAGCGCAGCACCAGTCCTTCGCGCAGCGGCACGATGTCGCGTTGGGTCTCGCGCGGTGGTGGAGCGGTCCCATCGATGGGCACCACCTCCACGTCGAGTTCCTCCTGGGCGCGTTCGTCGTAGGGGTGCGGACCGCCGGTGGACCGGTGTCGATGCAGGTAGACCTTGTATCCGCCCAGACGCACGTCCCCCTCGTGCGACCAGGTGACGACGTCGGGCCGGTCCCCCGAGGCGGCGTCGGGGCCCTGCACCAGGTAGTTGGCGAAGCAGCCCCGTTGCGGGGACAACAGCCGCACCCGAAGCGCGGTCAGGTCGGCGTCCGCGTCGGTGTCCTCGGCGACGGCGTTGCCGAACTCGATCCGGCCCTTGAGCGCCCCGGACTCCCCCGCGAACACGTCGGTGTCGCCGAACATCGCGCGGCACACGTCCACGGTGCGCCCGGCCCGGTCCGAACGACGGGGCTCGCCGTGTTGGGGGCCCAGCACGGGCGCCGGGACGGCCCGGCGTACGGGGTCCTCGTCGCCCACGGCGATGCGGTAGCCGCCCGAACGCCCGAAGGAGACCACCCGACCGGACGCGTCCACGTCGAACCACACCGGTTCCAGGCTCTGCCGGGGCAACCCACCGCCCGGGGTCCCCGCCACCGGTGGCCGGGCCGGGTCTCCACCGCCCGCGGAGAGGGTGTCGGGGAAGGCGGCCCGTTGGTAGCCGGTGATCTGCTCGGCCGACTCGAACAGGTCCACCAGGGGTTCCGGGACGGGGTGGCGGCCCCCGCGCAGGTCCGGTGGACGGGGGAAGAGGTAGGCGTTGCGCCGTTCCCCCGCCGCCGCGCCGGTCAGTACCAGCAGCGCACGGATCACCCCGCCCCCGGCCGCACCCGCCGCCGGGTGGGCGCGGGCGGCCCTATCGGTGGGGGCCACGGCGACCACGCTCCGCCCATGGTGGACCGCGTGCACCCAGCGATACTGCAACCGGCCGTGCTGTTCGTGGGCGGTGGGCACATAGCCCGCGCCGCGTGGCGGGTCGGGGAACTTCTCCACCTCGAAGTCCCAGGTGGCCAGGCTCTCGCGCAACACGTCGAAGGACACCTTGAGGGCCCGCCCGCCCGAGGGTTCCGGCGCGGTCGCCGGAAGCTCCACGACGTACCAGCGTTCGTCCTCCGGCGATCGGTACATGAACCCTTGGGCGGTGCGCAGCCCGGCGCGGCGTTCTCGGTAGTGGGCGTGTTGGCGGGCCATCACGTGGCGGGCCCGGGTGGACAGCGAACTGTCGGTGTTGTCGGGGTCGATGCGTACCGGGGCGCGGAAGAACAACATGGGGGTGTTGACCGGGCCGGTCTCGCCGCCGGTGAGCATGCGCACGATGTTGCGGACCAGGCCGCGCAGGGTCGTGCCGGGCACGGTCGGCAGCGCGCGCTCACCAAAGGGGAGTCGGAGCGAGCGGGCCACCCCGCCGCCGCGCCGGGTCTGTCCGACGAACGTGGGGGTCAGCGTGGTCAGTGTCAGGTCGATCCAGCCGGTGTGCGTGCCCGGGACGGTGCGGTCGTGCGACCGCAGGAGCACGTCGGTGTCGAGACCGAGGTGCAGGGTCGTGGCGGGTACCGGTTCGTCGGCCAGACGGACCAGCCCGTAGGGCGCCGTGGCCCGGTGCCCCGGCTCTTGTCCGCCCTTGGCCAGCCGGGACGCGAGGTCTCGGGGATCCACCATCAGAGTTCCTCGACCCGGTCCCCGGTGCCCACCTCGAACTCGGGACCGGTGGGTTTGGTCCCGGCGCACATCCCGGTGAGCCGGTGGAAGGCCACCCCCACCGCCCCGGTGGCGGGGTCGGCGGCCCAGTACTCGCGGACGGTCAACCAGGTCCCGGTGCTCTCCAGGGCGCTACGGCCCGGCTCCGACAAGGGGCGCAGTCGGCCGGAGAAGTCGGTCCAGGGCACGGGCAGGACCGCTTCGGTGCCCGAGGGTTCTCGGGTGACCGTCATCGGTACCTCCCCCTCCAGGACGCTCCGGTGTTCGGCGCCGACCCACCCCTGGAGCAGGAAGGAACGATCACGGGGGCGCAGCCACTCGGGGAGGTCCCCGACCGCGTCCCTGGCGATCCATCCGGACCGGGCGCCCTCGCCCAGGCGGATCTGGGCGTGCGCGGTGAAGACCAGGACCTCCAGGATCCGCCATCGGTCGGCGGCGTCACCGTCGGAGCGCCGCCAGCGCTCCCGGGGGCAGGCACCGGTGACCCGCCCGTCGCCGAACTCGGCCAGGAGCCATTGGGGGCCCGGTGGGGAACCGTCCAGGGCCCGATCCAGCTCGCGACAGCGCACACCGTGGTCGAACACGTCGACCAGGACGGCGTCGATCCGTTCGGGGCCGAGTCGTTCGACGTCGACCCCGACCGGGTCGGGTGGTTCGTGGGCATGGACGTTCACGGGGATCCCTCCTCGCCGAGTCGGGTGTGCAGGGCGCGCAGCCGGCCGCGGACGATCTCGCCCTCGGGGCCTTCGGGTTCGTCGAGCGCCGCCATCAGGTCCACGGTGTCCGGCCCTTCCCTCGACCGGCCGTGGGTGACCAGGTGGGCGTGGGTGACGGTGAGCCGGCCGTTGCCCCCGCCCGCTCCCGCGCCCAGGGTGTCGAGGGGGACGGTGGACAGTTCCCGGACCACCAGGGCGAGCAGTCCGAGCACGGAATCGTCGGGTTCGGACACGTCCAGGACGACCTCGGCCCTGCCGCCACAGTGCACGTCGGTGGTGAACAGACGGCCGTCCACGGCGTCGCCGAACAGCGAGTCCACCGTCATGCGCGTGGTGGTCAGCGGCGCCCCACCGATGAGGGTGGGGGTGGCGCGCAGACGGATCCGGGAGGGCCGGGGCGCGCCCTGTTCGGTGGGGTCGGCACCCCACCAGTGACCGTGCCATTGTCGCCACCGGTCCGCCGGCGCGCCCAGGTGTTCGGCGGCGTCCCGGGCCAGGCGACCGCCGATCCGTTTGAACAGGGCGAACAAGGCCGTGTCGCCGAGCACCGGCGCCCGGTGCACCTTCCCCTCGTCGGTGACCGTGGGCCGCCACCGGTGGGCGCGGTCGACCTCGGCGAGCCGCTCTGCCTCGGGCACGTCACCGATCATGAGCAGCCCCGGGCGCAACGGTCCGGGTGCGAGGGGGTCGGTGCGTTCGGCCACGCGCAGTTCCAGACGCAGTTCGGCCCTGTGTCGCGGGTCGGGACGGGCCGATCGGGCGCCCACGTGCGCCGCGACCGCCTCGCGGCCGTTCTCGCGCAGCCTGGTGTCGAGGAGTTCGGGCAGATCGCGCGGGGGGTCGGTGAGGGCCTCGGCGCCTTGGCCCGCCCGTTCGTCCCACGTGCGCGCGTGGAAGTCGAACCACCCGCCCGGGTCGGTGAGGTCGTGCCTGCGGGCCGCCCAGTGGGTGGCGCGGACCGGGCCGTACCCGCGCCCGGTGCGGCCACCGATCCGGATACCGGGCCCCTCCCCCCTCAGACCCCGGGTGGCCAGGACCAACAGGGTGAGCAGGCGCGCCTCGACGGCGGGATCGGGAACCCACAGGCGCAGGTGGCAGGTGAACTCGGTGCCCGCGGGCAGGACCTCCCACTGCCACATGCGCCCCGGGTGCACGGTGCCGGTGGTCGGGTCGACACGGGTGCCCACCCGTACGGACACGGAGGTGTCGTCGGGCAGGACGGCGTGGGCGTCGTCGAGGTCCAGGGCACTGGGCACGGGGGCCGCCTCTCCCGCCCCGAAGCCCGAGCTACCGTCGTCGATGCCGAACAGCGAGGTCACGGCCGTCCGATCGGTTCGGGCCAGCAGCTCGTGACGGAGCAGTCCGGCCAGAGTGGTGGCGCGCAGCCGAGGCAGGCCGCTGTACGGGGCGCGGTCCAGGGGCAGGTCCACGTCGCTCTCGGCGGCGTGCCGGGGGGTGGCCCGGGCCGCGCCCACGTGGGCGTCACCGAGCAGGAGCAGGCGGGTGGTGAACTCCCACACCAGACGGTTCACCGTGTCCCACCTCCGTCCGGGGCCGTGCGCAGCACCCGTGCCGCCTCCGCCATCCAGGAGGAGACCAGCAGCAGGCAGAGCCGCGGCGCGGCCTGGCGTTCCCAGGCCTCGGCCCGGGGTGAGAGCCCACTGTCCCGCGCCAGGTCGGGCAGGCCGTCGGGGCGAGCCAGGTCCACGGCGGCCAGCGCGCGGGGGTAGGCCGAGTCCGGCGCGTCGCCGGGGCGGTGGGACCGCCACCACGACACGGCTCTCTCACCTGCGGCCAGCTCGCTCAGCCAACGGTGGACGGTGATCCGTCCACCCCGACCCGAGCCCCTCAGGCGGGCCCTTTCCAGGGCGCGCACCGCACGTTCGCGCAGTACCTTGTGCGCCCCCTGCCCGGGATCCCCGGTCAGGGTAGTGTGCAGGACGGTCAGCGCCTCGTCGGGGGTGCGGTGCGGGTGGGCGACCACTTCGCGCAGCCGACCCAGCAGGCTGGGGGTGAGCGGGGCGAGGGTGGCCGCGGAGGCGCG
Source organism: Nocardiopsis sp. NPDC055879 (assembly GCF_053615935.1). Taxonomy (NCBI): domain Bacteria; kingdom Bacillati; phylum Actinomycetota; class Actinomycetes; order Streptosporangiales; family Nocardiopsidaceae; genus Nocardiopsis; species Nocardiopsis sp. NPDC055879. The sequence continues at coordinate 59,104 of NZ_JBSHCT010000025.1, read as the reverse complement.
GGCCAGATCGCGGGCGTGGTCGCGGACCGGCTGCGCGGCGGCGTTCCACAGCAACGCGTCGTACAGGACGGCCAGTTGCGGGTCGGCCGCCGGGTCCGGCACTCCGGGTTCGGGCAGGGCCCTGCCGTCGGTCAGGGTCACGGTCCCCGGTCGGCGGGCGGGTATCGGTGTCGAGGGCGGCACGAGCGGTTCGGGGGCGCGCGGAGGGTCCAGGAGAACGAACTGGCCGTACCCGTCCACCGCCCGTTCTCCCAGCGGGTGCGCCTCCAGGTCGCGGACCTGGGCGGTGCTCAGTTCCGTGATCGGTCGCAGTCGCACCACCGAACCCGCGGCGGCCGCCCGGCGCTCGGTCATCGGCCCCCGGTAGCCGCGGTGGTAGGCGCCCACGAGCACGGGTTCGACGTGCGCGGCCACCACCTCGGGCCGAAGACCCGGCAGACGCCGCTCCCAGAGTTCGCGCACGGCCGGTACCAAGGCGTGCGGGCGGTGCTGCCCTTGGGCGCCCACCACCATCGCGGGCGAGAGCAACAGCAGGTCGACCTCCTGCCCGGCGTCCCTGGAGCGATCCGCTCGGGGCCACGCCACCCGGTCCGGGGACAGGGGGCGCTCGGGGTCCACCGGTCCCACCTCCACCCCGCCGTGCGCGCGGGTGCCCCCCGCGCCCAGGGTGAGCGCTCCGCGAGCCGACTCCAGTACCCGCAGGATCCGTTCGGCCAGCGCGCGTAGGAACGCGTGGTCGGGCCCGCTCAGCCGCCACCTGGCCTCGAAGACCTGGCCGGGGTCCAGGCTCGTGGTGAAGAACGGCCGCCCCGGTCCGGTCTCCGCGGTCCGTGGTCGACCCAGGTAGCGCTCGGCGGTGGTGCGTACGGTCGCGCGCAGCGACCGGTCCGGGGTGAGGGGGTCGCGCACGGTCTTGTAGGGCAGGCTCGGGTCGTCGGTGCCCCCGGCGAAGGAGTCCACCAGGGTGTCGCCGTCCTTGCCCGGGGTGTACAGGTACGCGGGAGGCGGGTGGGCGACCACCTGCACCCCGGGACGCGCGTGCTGTTCGAGTCGCGGGTGGGCGGGCGAGAAGTGCACGTGTTCGCCGCGCGCCACCCACGCGGTGAGTTCCTCGTGCAGACCGGCGCGGGCCAGCGCGGCGGCGAGCATGCCCCGTTGGGCCCGCCCGCTCAGCACCGGGTCGGTGCGCAACGGGTCGAAGGAGGTGCGCACGGTGACCGAGTCGGTGAGGACGTACCGCAGCGGCAGGTAGGCCACGACCGTGTGGCTCATGGCCCAGGCCCCTCTCCACGGCCCGGCGCCCCGGCCAGCCGCAGGGTGGTGGCGTGCGGATCGGGGTCGCCCGGCGTGGACAGTCGCACGTCGACCCGGCCGCGCCCCCGGGTGGCCTTGAGTCCGATCTGGTCGGTGGCCAGGCACGCCATGGCCAAACAGCGCCACTCGTCCGTTCCCGCGGGCATGGACCAGGTCAGGGCGGAGACCAGGGTCAGTCCCGGGAGCAGGACCCGGTTGGTGCGCAGCCGCCCCGCCTCGGGGGCGCCGTCGGGGCCGATCTCCACCCCCGACTCCAGGGTGGTGTAGGCACCGGTGACGGCGCGCCGCAGGGTGGAGCGCAAGGGTTCGGCGCGGCCCGCCAGGGCGTGGGCGACCGCTGCGCGCACGGGGTCGCCGGTGACCGCGTGGCCCACTCTCAGGATTCGATCCCGACCGTTCGAGCGCCCCTTGCCGAAGACCCGGTCCACCACCTCATCCAACTCGGGGGCGACGGTGAGCGCGTCCAGCGCCCCTTGCCGAAGCCGCGCCGCCAACCGGTGTCGAGGCAGGTGCGGCAGGCCGTGCCCGTCGGTGACCACATCGGTGTCGGCACCCGTGCCGTCGGCGCTGGCACCGACGAACAGGGCCGGGGAGACCAGCCGCACCACGATCCGATCCGGTGTGCTCACGAGCGCCCACCCTCCGGCTCCAGGTACAGGTCCATCACGTCGACGGCGTCCAACAGCTCACCGGTGCTCCATCCCCGGGGCAGGACGACGGGACTTCCGGTCACTCGGGCCCGACGGGCCAGTTCGGGGGCGGGATCGACCCCCGACTCCAACAGGGGGACCAGGGAGGACACCAGCCAGCCGCGTCCGCGGGTGTCGCCGTCCACGAGCGGGCCGCCATCGCCGTCGCCTCCGCCGAGGTAACGATCGAGGAAGCGGGTGAAGTCGGCGCCGCTCATCGGCCGGGCGGTGCGCGGCGGGGTGGCCTCCTGTGCGGCCTCCATCCGGCGCAGGACCCGTTCGACCCCGTCGAAGCGGGTCGTCCAGGCGACGGTGTGGTCCTCCGCGGCCACTGGATCGTGTTCGGCGCGGGCCACTCGATGCGCCTTGGCCACCCGGCACATCGCCTCGCACAGGTCATAGCCCAAGGACAGGGGCGCGCCCACCGGCTGCATCGCGACACCGACACCGATCGTGGGCACGAAGGTGGTGTGCCCGCCGCCCGGCACCCGACGGCCACCGGTGCCGTAGGCGGCGGCCAGGTCCCGGTGCAGGGCCACCCTCGGGTCGTCGGCGTCCTGGATCAGTTCGGGGTCGGTGTCCAACCAGTCCAGGGCGTAGCGCACCAGGGCCAGGGCCAGGCGGGCGTCGCACAGGACCGTGAGGTCGTCGCCGGCGACCACGATCGGTCGTACCGGCAACCGCACCGGGCCCCCGGGTTCGTGGTCGAGGGTGATGGGACCGCCCGTCCCCGTTCCCGGAACGTGCGGCGCCTCCCCCGGGGCGGCGTGGACCATCGCGGTCACCGCCCGCACCATCGCCCGGGCCAACCCCTTGGTGAGCCCCGCGATGCGGGTGGACAACCCCCGCTGGGCGAGGGCACCGGATCCGGGCCGATCGGGGTCGCCCACCAGTTCCCGGTACTCGCCCAGGATCGCGCCCAGCCCGTTGACGTCCAGGTGCATCACGGCGACCCGGCTCACCCCTCCGTGGTCGCGGCCGAGCCGGTCCACCTCCATGGGCAGCGCCAACTCCGGGGAGCCGGTGGCGGTGACCGCGTCCGCCAGCCAGGCGTCGCCGTGCGCCCGGTGCCAACGGCGACCGATGCCGCGAGCCCTGGCCACGTCGGCGGACACCCGTTCGTGCGCCCGGGTGTGGTCCGAACGGCTGCTGTCCACCGACTCCGCCGGGGCCCCGCTCACCGAGCACACCGCGGTGATCCCGTACCCGTGCGCGGGGGCGTGCAGAGCCGACATGTGGCGGCGGGCCAGGCGCAGGCGTACCGGCAGCGCGGCCAGGGCGGAGTCCAGGTCGGGCTCGGGCGTCCCCGGCCCGTAGGGCACGAACGCCACGACCGGGGTGAGCTCCCCGGCGCGGTCACGGAGCCTTCTCGTGTAGCGGGAGGTGAAGGTACGGGCGGTGTCCACGTCCGGCAGCACCACGGTGAGGGCGCCCCCGGCGTCGCGCAGGGTCAGGCAATCCTCGGGTACCAGGTCGGCCACCCCGTGACGGGCGTCGGAAGTGTCGGTGAGTTCGGCGACCAGCGCGGCCCGCCCGACCGCGTCCAGGATCCGGCGCCCGCTGTAGACGTAGGCCTGAATGCCCCGCAGGTCCACACCGACCAGGACCCCGCGGGCGGGGGGATCGGCCGGTGGCTCGCGGTGGGCGGGGGCAGGGGGCACCGTGGCGGACTCCTTATACGTGGATGTCACGACGTCGACGCGTCCTTCGGGGATTCCTCTCGGACGGCGACGCCGACCTCACCACGGATACCAGGAGTCACACCGCGGCGTCACCCCGCCGGCCCCATCCGGTCACCGGTGATCGACGCACTGTCCGAGAGACGTCCTTGGAGGACGCGTCGATGCCCCACCGTCTCCGCCCGGCGCACATGCACCTCCCCACCTTCGAGAAAGGCCGCCGATGCCGAGCCCGCACCCACACGAACCACTCGGACTGTCCGAACGGGAACGTCCCTCCGCGACCAAGCTCTCCGGTCCCCTCCTGACCCCGCAGAACCTGGTTCCGCACTTGCGCGATCTGGCCCGCACCCTGCGGGCACAAGGGGCCGAGCACGCTCCGGCCCCACACACACGGCGGACTTGAGGGGTGCGAAAGGGTCGGCTCCCACCCCGTCCACCGGGTGGGAGCCGACCACTGGGCACCGGCCCCCGCCCTCCGTCCTCGGGCGGGAACCGGCGGTTCGGGGGTCAATCGAACAGGGCGCCGCCGAACTCCTCGGCTTCGACCACCGCGTGGGCTCGGGTGCCTCCCACGTGACGCGGCCGGGCACGACGGACCGGGTGCGTGCCGTGGCCGTCCCGAGGGGCCGGGACCTCCACGGCGGGGCGGCCGCCGGTGACGCCGTCGACCCGGATGGCGCCGAACCCCTGGGCGGTGTACTTGCCGACCCCGGTGAGTTCGATCAGTTCCAACAGGGTGGCCAAGGTGTCGACGGAACGACGTGCGCCGGCCGCGGAGTCCAGGCGCAGCCCGCCCAGCCAACCCAGCACGTTGCGCTTCTCGGCGTGGTGGTGCTCGGTCAGGCGCACCTCCTCCCCGGGCAGCGGGGAGCGGCGCAACTGTGACAGGTCGAGCAGGGCGCGTTCCAGCCAGGGAGCGGCCAGGGCGGATGGGGCGAAGCGGGCCACCGCGCCCACCGCGCCGCTGCCGCCGACGATCCCACCGCCGGAACGGTGGACCGCGCCGAAGAGCCGCCGGGGATTGGGCCAGATGTGCGGGACGCGTTCGCCGGTGGTGTCGCGGGTGGTGGTCACCACGGGCGTCATGGCGCGGATCTCGGCCGCACGGGCCGGGAAGCGACCGTATCCCTCGGTGAGCATCTCGGCGTAGGTGCGGTCGAAGGTGCGGGTGACCGACAGCGGCTCCAGCAGGTGGTCGCCGATGCGTTGGGGGACACCGACCAGTTCGGCCGGGTCCAGGGGCGCGGGATCCTCGTCGTCCAACCAGGTGAGGGTCCAGTGGTGCAGACGGTTCCCCAAGGGCAGGGGCCAACCGTTCATCGCCCAACGCTTGGCCACGGTGTGTTCACGGTCGGACTGGGGCCACCAGTGGTTGAGCAACCCGTGGCAGTCCTCCGGACGGATCGGACGCGCCGCGTCGGCTCGGTCCTTGAGGATCACGGTCCACCGTCTGGGCACCGCCCCCACCCCTTTCCTCATGTGCTCGGCTCACCGGGAACTCCTCTCGGACAGTGCCCGGCCCACTTGTCGACCATCACCTCGGCAGACCACAATGAGCGGGCCCGTACCGATCCACCAGCCGAAGCGGAGGGGACATGCCACGCCTGGGCCACACCCTGGACCTGGACGCGTTGAGGCGCGAGGACGTCGCCGGTTCGATCGCCGGGGCGCATCGGGTGTTGCGCGAGGCCCGGTTCGACGCCGAAGGGCACCTGTTGGTCCCCGACGAAGCCGAACGGGAGCGACTGGAGCGGCGCGCCGAGGAACTCGGGGTGGTCCACAGGAACGAGGACACCGATGCCGCGCCGGACATGGAGCACTCGCTACGGCTGCTCTCCGGCGAGCACCTGGTCCCCGGCGCCCACTACCTGCTCAGTGTCCTGGACGAGAGGGGCGAGCCGGACTTCTCCGAGGAGGTCGAGGGGTGGATGGGCACCGACCTGACCATCACCTCCTGGGACCCGGAGGGCCGGTGCGCGGTCGACTTCGCCATGCGCGAGGACCCCGCGGTCACCGGTTTCGAGGACTCGGTGACGAGCGGCACCGTGGTGCACGACCGGGCCGCCCAAGCCCTGTCCGTCCACGCCCGGATGAGGTTCCCCGCGCCGATGAGCATGGTCGGCGAGAACTCCTCCCTGCTCCGGGTGGAAGTGGACGTCCACGTCGACCTGCCCGGCTGGTACGCGGCGCTTTCGGGCGTCGAGGGGGCGGCGGCCCCCGTCCGGTTCGAGGTCGGCCATCCGTTCGTGCGCGCCGTCGGTGAGGCGCTGCCCTCCCCCGCCCCGGACGGGCGATGGTCGGTGGCCGGTTCCCTGGATGTGCGCGGCCGCGGCCCGGCCCGACCGCTGGTGGCGGTCGCGGCCTGGGCGATGCTGCGGTCGATGCGCCGCTCCGAGGAGATGTCGGTGGAGCGGTGGGTGGCCGAGGTGGAACGGTCCTGGGCGGACACGGCCCGGGGCCTGCCCGCCCTACCGGGGCTGTTGGACGAGGTCGCCGAGGCGATGGCCGTCAGTCACGTTCGGCGCCCCACCCGGTGAGGGAGCGCACCCGCAGTTCGGTGAAGCGGGCGCTGTTGCGTTCGGAGGAGAGCAGGCTGCCGATGACGGCGCAGGCGAACCCGATGGGAACTGCGACCAGCGCCGGGTTCTCCAGGGGGAAGTACTGGATGTCGATCCAGGCCGGCAGCATCGACAGGTTCTCACCGGTGACCGGGTCGGTCTTGCCCGACATCACCGGGGAGAACAGCATCAGCAGCAGGGTGGCCGACAGCCCGCCGTAGATGCCCCACTCCACGCCATTGGTGTTGAAGCGGCGCCAGAACATGGTCAGGACGATGACGGGCAGGTTGGCCGCGGCGGCGATCGCGAAGGCCAACCCCACGAGGAACGCGACGTTCTGTTCCTGGGCCTGAACGGCCAGGGCTATGGACAGCGCACCGATCAGACAGGCCGAGAAGCGGGCCACGCTCACCTCCTGGGACTCGCGCGGTCGCCCCCACATGAGGATGTGGCCGAACAGGTCGTGCGCGATGGAGGACGAGGAGGCCAGGGTGAGGCTGGCGATGACCGCGAGGATGGTGGCCAGGGCGACCGCGGAGATGAGCGCGAGCAGCACGGCCGCGCCCACCGGACCGGCGGTGAGCCGGCCCAGTTCCTCGGCGAGCATCGGCACCGCGGAGTTGCCCGAGGGGTCCAGGGCCATGATGCGTTCCGAACCCACCAGGGCGGCGGCGCCGAACCCCAAGGCCAGGGTCATCAGGTAGAACACGCCGACCATCACGATGGTGCGGTTGACCGAGGCGCGCGCCGAGCGGCCGTCGGGCACCGTGTAGAAGCGGATGAGGATGTGCGGCAGCGCGACGGTGCCCAGGACCAGGGCCAACCCCAGGCTGATCAGGTCGATCTTGTTGAAGAAGGTCCGCGCGGACTCACCGGGCACCTCCACCCCGAAGCCGAGCCCGGGTTCGAGGAAGGCCTGCCCGTGACCGCTGGCGTCGGCCGCGCCGGAGAGCAGGGCGCGCGGGTCGAAGGAGAACACGGCCAGCACCATGACGGTGAGCAGGCCGGTGGCCGTCAGCAACACGACCGCCTTGATGATCTGCAACCAGGTGGCGGCCTTCATTCCGCCGTACATGACGTAGATGATCATCAGCACGCCCACCAGGACGATCGCGCCTGTGCGGGTCTGGCCGGCGCTCATCCCGAGGAAGGTTCCGCCGTCGTGCAAACCGAGCAGGACCGCGACCAGGGCTCCGGCGCCGACCATCTGGGCCACCAGGTAGAACACGCACACCGTGACGGTGGAGATGGTGCAGGCCAAGCGAACGCGCATCCTGCGCATGCGGAAGGCGGGCAGGTCGGCCATGGTGAAGCGCCCGGTGTTGCGCATCAGCTGGGCCATGGGCAGGACCAGCAGCCAGGCGACCAGGAAGCCGATGGAGTACAGGAAGCCGTCGTAGCCCTGCAACGAGATCATCCCGGCGATGCCCAGGAAGGACGCCGCCGACAGGTAGTCGCCGGTGAGGGCGAGTCCGTTCTGGGTGCTGGAGAAGCCGCGACCGCCGGCGTAGAAGTCGACGGCGCCCTTGGTGGTGCTGCGGGCCCGAATGGTGATGGCCAGGGTGGTGAGGACGAACACGGCGCACAGGCCGATGGTCCAGGCGTGGGCGAGGTCGAGTGGGCCCATCAGTCCATCACCCGTCCGTCGATCCGGTCCTCATCCCGTGCGCGGTCGCGGATCTCCTCGGCCAGCGGGTCGATCGCGCGGGCGGAGATTCGGCTGAACACCCAGGCCAGGACGAAGGTGAGCAAGAACTGTCCGATTCCCAGGAGAAGGGCGACATTGATCGAATCGAAGATCTGCACCCGCATGAAATCGCGCGCGTAGGCCGAAAGGAACAGATAGGCCATGTAACCACCGAGGAAGGTGGTCACCAGGAGTGTGAATTGCAGGGCGAATCGTCGCCGTAGTTTCACGAAACGCGGATCGACGGAGACGCGTTCACAGGTGTGCGCCGCGTCGGCCTCGGCTCGGGCACGGGCCCTCGCGGACCTGCCCCCGGGCCGGTCACCCCCGCCATCGGACTCCGCACGCCCTCTGGACGTGCCTTCCATGTACTCGACCACGACTCGTCCCCCAACGATCTCTGCGCGGTTTTTCGGGCGCCGTTCCCCCACGGCGTGTCCCCTTCTGGAACGGTTCGGCCGCCGCTGCGTAGATCCGCGCGATTCGCCGTACACCGTTCCGATCGGGCATCACCCTAACGAGCGGTGGACCGCCGTGTTCCCCAAATGCACAAATCGGTTGACACGAATGGCGCGAGGCTGATCACGGCCCGGAGGGCACCACGGGGAGAAGCAGGTCACACAGGACGCGCGGACCTCCGCTCGGCGCGGAGACCCCTCCGTCTTCGCTAGGCTTCGGGGCGACCCCGAACCCATGACGGCGAACCGGATCAATCCCGGTCTCGTCGTTCGTACATGTGTATGATTAAGGGGTCCACACTGTTCATGCGAAACCGAAGGGAAATCCCCGCCGTGGTCACCGAGGTCTTCACGCGCAAGTACTGCGATCCCCACGCCGTTCGCGAGGAGAAGGTCGAGGCGACTGAGGTCATCCAGTTCGCCTGGGAAGGCGCCGTCCGCGAGGTCGACGCCTGCGAGGAGTGCTTCAAGGAGCACGAGACCCGCTTCGAGCCGCTGGTCGACTACTCCCGTCCGGTGAAGAAGCGTCGCGCCAAGAAGGCCGCCCCGACTTCGGACGACAAGCCCGAGGCCGAGGGCGCCGACACCGACGACGAGTAGCACGCCACACCCCGCAGCGTAACGGGGGCCGACCGACACCGCTTCGGTGTCCGCCGGCCCCCGTCCGCGTTCAGGGACGTCCCGCGATGAGCGCGCCGTCCTTCCACACCGCCGCCACCTGGGGCACACCCGGACGGTAGGCCAGGTACAGGTGGTTGGGCGCCTCCAACAGGGTGAGGTCGGCGCGGGCGCCGGGGGACAGATGCCCGACGTCCGTGCGGCGCAGGGCCATCGCCCCGCCCTTGGTCGCCGCCCACACCGCCTCGTCCGGGGTCATCCCCATGTCCCGGACCGCCACCGCGACGCAGAACGCCAGACTCGACGTGAAGCACGAACCCGGGTTGCAGTCGCTGGCCAGCGCCACCAGGGCTCCGGCGTCGAGCAGCTCCCGGGCGTTCGGATAGGGCTGGCGGGTGGAGAAGTCCACCCCGGGCAACAGGGTCGCCACGGTGGCTTCGGGGCGACGGGCGGCCTCGGCCAGCGCGTCCACGTCCTCGGCGCTCAGATAGGTGCAGTGGTCGACCGAGGCGGCGCCCAGTTCCACCGCCAGGCGCACCCCCGGCCCCTCCCCCAGCTGGTTGCCGTGCACCCGGGGCAGCAGCCCCCGTTCCATCCCGGCCGAGAGCACCCGGCGGGAGGCCGCCTCGTCGAAGGCCCCCCGTTCACAGAACACGTCCACCCAACGGGCGTGTGGGGCGCAGGCGTCCAGCATGGGGCCGGTGACCAGGTCGACGTAGCCCTCCGGATCGTCGGCGTACTCGGGGGCGACCACGTGCGCGCCCAGGAAGGTGACCTCGTCGGTGACGCGACCGGCCACCTCCAGGCAGCGACGTTCGTCCTCGACGGTCAGCCCGTACCCGGACTTGACCTCCAGGGTGGTGGTGCCCTGGGTAGCGGCCTCACGGACCAGACGACGGGCGCCGGCCAGGAGTTCGGAGTCGGAGGCGGCCCGGGTGGCGGCGACCGTGGTGCGGATGCCGCCCGCCGAGTACGGGGTGCCGCTCATCCGGGCGGCGAACTCACGGCTGCGGTCCCCGGCGAAGACGACATGGGAGTGGCTGTCCACGAACCCGGGGATGACACAGCGACCATCGGCGTCGATTCGCACGTCGGCGGCCGGGGCCGAGGCGCTCGGGCCGGCCCAGACGACGCGTTCGCCCTCGATGACCAGGGCGGCGTCGCGGATCTCGCCGAGCGGCCCCTTGCCCAGGGCGGGATCGTTGGTGACCAGGGTGGCCATGCCGTCGACCAGGACGGTGCCGGGGACGTCGGTGCTCACAGAAGCTCCTTGATCGCGGAGTCGAGTTCGCGGGCGGTGTCGCCCAGTCGGGTGTGGACGCCGTCGCGAACGGTCCAGGCGCCGTCCACCATCACGTGGCGCACGTCGGCCGCGGTGGCCGCGAAGACCACGGCGTCGGCGGCCCGGTCCGGGTCGGTCCCGGCCAGGCGCACCCCGTCCAGGGCGACGTTGACCAGGTCGGCCCGGGCCCCGGGGGCCAGTGTGCCCGCGTCGTCCCAACCCAGACCGGTGTGCCCGTCGATGGTGGCGGCGCGCAACAACGCCCCGGCGTCCAGGGTTCCGCGCCGATGGGTGCGCAGACGTTCGTGCAGTTCCACGGACCGCGCCTCCTCGAACAGGTCCGTTCGGGCGTGCTGGTCGCTGCCCAGGCTCAGCGGGACCGGGTCCGGTCCGGCGACGAGGTCGCCGGTGCGCGGCAACCCGTCGGCGAGGTCGCGCTCGGTGGTGGGGCACAGGCACACCGCCGAACCGTGCGCCCGGACGGTGGCGACGTCCTCGTCGGTCAGGTGGGTGGCGTGCACCAGGGTCGTGCGCTCGGTGAGCGCACCGGCCTCCGCCAGCAGCCGAGTGGGCGTGAGCCCGTACGCGGCCAGGCACGCGGTGTTCTCGGCGGGCTGTTCGGAGACATGGACGTGCAGGGGCCGTCCCCCGCCTGTGGCGAAGCGCGCCACCTCGGCCAGGTCCGACGACGCGACGGCCCGCACCGAATGGGCGGCCACCCCCACCCGCGCGTGGTCCCCTTCGGGGGCGAGGTCGGCCACGCGTTCGCCCCAGGCCCGCACGGTGCCGTCACCGAAGCGCAGTTGGGGGCCCACGAGCGGTAGGTGCCGACCGTCCTCCCCCAACCCCCCGGCCAGGTAGCACACGTCGAGCAGGGTAATCCGCACCCCGGCCTCGGCGGCGGCCGCGACCAGGGCGTGCCCCATGGCGTTGGGGTCGGCGTAGCGACGGCCTCCGGGCCCGTGGTGCAGGTAGTGGAACTCGCCCACGCACACCACCCCGGCCAGGGCCATCTCGGCGAAGGTCGCCCGGGCCAGTCGGTGGTAGGAATCGGGGTCCAGACGTTCGGCCGCCCGGTACATCACCTCACGCCAGGTCCAGAAGGATCCACCGTCGGAGTGGGTGCGTCCGCGCAGCGCGCGGTGGAAGGCGTGCGAATGGGCGTTGGCCAGACCCGGCAGGGTGAGCCCGCTCAGGTGTTCGGCGTCGACGGGACGTTCGACACCGGAGGTCACCGAGGTCAACCGACCGGCGTCGACCGTCAGGAGCACCCCGGGCTCGGGGTCACGGCCGCCGAGCCACGCCCGCTCGCACCACAGGCGTCGTGGGCTCACGCGGGCCTCCCCGGTTCGGCCAGCAGGTCGGCGAGGACGTCGGCCAAGGCCGTGACCCCGGCGTGGCAGTCCTTCGGGTCGGCCCACTCCATGGGCGAGTGGGACACCCCGGTGGGGTTGCGCACGTACATCATGGCGGTCGGCACGTGCGCGGACAGCACACCGGCGTCGTGCCCGGCACCGGTGGGCAGGATCGGCACCGGCCCCGCCGACTCGGGGACCCGGTCGGACACCGTGGCGGCCAGGCGATCGCGCAGGGCGTGGGAGAACTCCACCAGGGGCGTGGCGGACTCCGCGGCCACGGCCAAGACGACCCCGTGGTCGTGTGCCGCGCGGAGGGCGGCCTCGCGCACCTCCTCCACCACCGCGGACAGAGTGGGCTGGTCGGCCGCCCGCGCGTCCAACCAGGCACTGACCAACGAGGGGATGGCGTTGGTGCCGTTGGGGGTGACGTGGGTCTTGGCGACGGTGGCGCGCGCGTCATGGCTTCGGGCCGACGCCCGCGCGGCCAGGATCGTGTGGGCCAGGGGCAACATGGGATCGGACCGGTCGTCCAGGCGGGTGGTGCCCGCGTGGTCGGCGCGGCCGGTGAAGTCCATGCGCCACCGCCCATGCGGCCAGATCGAACCGGCCACCCCCACCGGATGGGCGGTGTCGGCCAGGGCACGCCCCTGTTCCACGTGGAGTTCCACGAAGACGTCGAACCCGCCGATGAGGTCGGGGTCCGGCCCGATCCCGTCCGGGTCCAGCCCGGCCGCGGCCATGGCGGCGGCCCAGGTGGTACCGGAGGCGTCGGTCAAGGCACGGACCCGGCCCGGGTCGATCTCCCCGGTGGCCAGGCGGCTGCCCAGACAGGGCACCCCGAACCGGCCGCCCTCCTCCTCCACGAACACACCGATCGCCAGCGGCCGGCTCGGTGTGAAACCACGTGAACGCAACTCGTCGACGGCGGCCAGGGCGGTGACCACCCCGAGTGGACCATCGAAGGCGCCGCCGTCGGGCACCGAGTCCAGATGGGAACCGGTGGCCACGGCGCCCGGGCCGGGCGCGCCCCACCAGGCCCACAGGTTGCCGTTGCGGTCGGTGCGCACGTCGAGGCCACGGGCGACGGCCGCCTCGGTGAACCAGGCGCGGGCGTCGGTGTCGGCGCCCGCCCAGGTGTACCGGTGGTAGCCACCGCCGTCGGCGGAACGTCCGACGGGGGCCAGTTCGGCCCAGAGTCGGTCGAATCTCACTCGCCCTCCTTCATCGGCACGCGGATGCCGTGGGTGTCGGCGACCCGCTCGGCCTCCTCATAACCGGCGTCGACATGGCGGACCACACCCATGGCGGGATCGTTGGTGAGCACGCGCTGGAGCTTGGCCGCGGCCAGATCGGTGCCGTCGGCGACACTGACCTGACCTGCGTGGATGGAGCGCCCCATACCCACGCCCCCACCGTGGTGGATGGACACCCAGGAGGCGCCGGAGGCGGTGTTGACCATGGCGTTGAGCAGCGGCCAGTCGGCGATGGCGTCCGAACCGTCCTTCATGCCCTCGGTCTCCCGGTAGGGCGAGGCCACCGAACCGGTGTCCAGGTGGTCGCGGCCGATGGCCAATGGCGCGGAGATCTCACCGGAGGCGACGAGTTCGTTGAAGCGCCGACCGGCGGCGGCCCGCTCACCCTGACCCAACCAGCAGATGCGCGCGGGCAACCCCTGGAAGGCGACCCTCTCCCCGGCCATCCGGATCCATCGGGCCAAGTGCTCGTTGTCGGGGAACAGGTCCAGGATCGCCTGGTCGGTGCGGGCGATGTCCGCGGGGTCACCCGACAGGGCGGCCCAGCGGAAGGGGCCCTTGCCCTCGCAGAACAGCGGTCGGATGTAGGCGGGCACGAAGCCGGGGAAGTCGAAGGCGCGGGAGAACCCGCCCTGGCGGGCCTCGTCGCGGATGGAGTTGCCGTAGTCGAACACCTCGGCGCCGGCGTCCATGAAACCGACCATCGCCGCCACGTGCGCGGCCATGGACTCACGGGCACGCGCGGTGAACTCCTCGGGCTTGTCCGCGGCCAGACGTTTCCAATCCTCGAAGGGCACGCCCGCCGGCAGGTAGGCGAGCGGGTCGTGCGCGGAGGTCTGGTCGGTGACGATGTCGATCGGGGCGCCGCGGAAGAGCAGTTCGGGGAAGACCTCGGCGGCGTTGCCCAGGACGCCGATGGACAACGGACGACGCTCCGCCCGTGCACGCTCGGCCAGGTCGAGGGCCTCGTCGAGGTTCTCGGCGCGCACGTCCAGGTAGCGGTGTCGGATCCGTCGGTCGATGCGGCTGCCGTCGCACTCGACCACGATCGCCACGCCGCCGTTCATGGTGACGGCCAACGGCTGGGCGCCGCCCATTCCACCGAGTCCGGCGGTGAGGGTGACGGTGCCCGCCAGTGTGCCGCCACCGTGCTCACTCGAACCCAACTTGGCGGCCACCGCGGCGAAGGTCTCGTAGGTGCCCTGCAGGATGCCCTGGGTACCGATGTAGATCCACGAACCGGCGGTCATCTGCCCGTACATGGTCAGCCCTTCGGCCTCCAGACGGCGGAATTCGGGCCAGTTCGCCCAGTCGCCCACCAGGTTGCTGTTGGCCAACAGCACGCGCGGCGCCCACTCGTGGGTGCGCATGATGCCGACCGGTCGCCCGGACTGCACCAGCAGGGTCTCGTCGCCCTCCAGGTCGCGCAGGGATGCGGTGATGCGGTCGAAGCTGCGCCAGTCGCGCGCGGCCCGACCGGTGCCGCCGTAGACCACGAGGTCCTCGGGGTGTTCGGCGACCTCGGGGTCGAGGTTGTTGTGGAACATGCGCAGGGCGGCCTCCTGCTGCCAGCCCTTGGCCGACAGGGTGGTTCCGCGGGCCGCGCGTACGGTGCGTGGCGTGCTCATGACGGGTCTCCTCAGACGGTTTCAGGCGAGCGGGGTGACGGACTCGGCGGCCTCGACGACGGAGCCGTCGGCGACCAGCTCCGCCACCGCGGCGATCTCGGGCGCCAGGTAGCGGTCGGGTCCGGGACCGGCGACCTTCTCGCGCACCAGGTTCCGCACGGCGCCGGTGGCCGGTCCCGGTTCCAGGGGCGAGCGCAGGTCCAGGGCGCGTGCGGCGGTGAGCAGCTCCACGGCCAGCACGTTGGTGAGCCCGTCCACGGCGCGGCGCAGCTTGCGGGCGGCCGCCCACCCCATGGACACGTGGTCCTCCTGCATGGCGGAACTGGGGATGGAGTCGACGCTGGCGGGCACGGCCAGGCGCTTGAGTTCGGAGACGATGGCGGCCTGGGTGTACTGGGCGATCATGTGGCCCGAGTCGACGCCGGGGTCGTCGGCCAGGAACGCGGGCAGACCGTGGGAGCGGGAGACGTCGAGCATGCGGTCGGTGCGGCGTTCGGCGATGGAGGCCACGTCGGCCACCGCCACCGCCAGGAAGTCCAGCACGTAGGCGACGGGCGCGCCGTGGAAGTTGCCGTTGGACTCCACCCGACCGTCGTCGAGCACCACCGGGTTGTCGATGACGCTGTCCAGTTCACGACCGGCCACCAGCAGGGCGTGGGAGAGGGTGTCGCGGGCGGCGCCTGCCACCTGGGGCGCGCAGCGCAGCGAGTAGGCGTCCTGGACCCGGTTGCAGTCGGGACCTCGATGGGAGGCCACCACCGGGGAGTCGGCGAGCAGGGCGCGCAGGTTGCCGGCCGAGGCGGCCTGCCCGGGGTGGGGGCGCAGCGCCTGGAGTTCGGCGGCGAAGACCCGGTCCGTGCCCAGCAGGGCCTCCACGCTCATGGCCGCGGTGACGTCGGCGACCTTGAGCAACCGTTCCAGGTCCACGCAGGCCATGACGAGCATGCCCAGCATGCCGTCCGTACCGTTGATCAGGGCCAGCCCCTCCTTGGCGCCCAGTTCCACGGGGGCGATCCCGGCCTCCCCCAAGGCGTCGGCGGCCTCCTTGAGCCCACCGGAGGCGTCACGGACCTTCCCCTCCCCCATCAGCGCGAGCGCCACGTGGGACAGCGGCGCCAGGTCACCCGAACAGCCCAGGCTGCCGTACTCGTGCACCACGGGGGTGATCCCGGCGTTGAGCAGACCGGCGAGGGTGTCGACCGTGACGGGCTGGACACCGGTGTTGCCCGAGGCCAGGGTGCGCAGCCGCAGCAACATCAGGGCGCGCACGACCTCGCTCTCCACCTCCGGGCCGGCACCCGCGGCGTGCGAACGGATCAGCGAACGTTGCAGGCGGGCCCGCAGTTCGGGGGCGATGTGACGGGTGGCGAGGGCGCCGAACCCGGTGCTGACCCCGTAGGCGGGAACCTCGCCGCGGGCCAGGGACTCGACCCGCTCTCGGCCGTGCCGGACGGCCTTGCGGGTCTCCTCACCGAGGAAGACGTGGGCGCCGTCGCGAGCGACGGCCAGGACCTGGGCCGGGGTGAGCGGGGCGCCACCGACGGCGACGGAAGAGACTGCTGTGGACATGCCCCCATTCGACCCCGCCCGCCGCCCCGCCGGAAGCGCTGACACGTGAGTTCCGTCCGAAATCCCGGACACCCGGGACTGACGTCAGCGGATCACACGCACCTCGCATTCGATCCCCGGCGCGGCCGCCAAGCGAGCGTCTCCGGTGACCAGCGCGCAATCCAGCGCTTCGGCCACCGCCACATAAGCCGCGTCGTAGGCGGTGAGGTTATGCCGCAGTTCCCAGACACGATCCGCGACCGACCCGACCACCTCGACCTGCACGATGGTCTGCAACCCGTAAAGCTTGCGAGCGGCCTCGGCATCGGCCGAAGAGATCTTCCTGCCCAGGACCAATCCGCGCAGTGAGCCGAGGAGCTCCACCGACTGATGGCTCGGTGCGTACCACTCGACGTCCGATCCGACCACCCTTCGAGCGATGGTGGACGTGCGCCCGGGCGACCCCAGGTACAGGTCGATCAGCACCGAGGTGTCGACGACGATCACGCGACTCCACTTTCGGTTTCGGGATCGCCGTCTCCACGGGCTCGGCGCACCGCGGCCACGATCTCGTCCATGCCGAGGCCGGCCCCTGGCAGGGGTGTTTGTTCCACGATCTCCCGGTTCCGCGCGAAACGCGCTTCCTTTTCCAGGACACCGAGCAGGTAGGCCTGGAGTGATTTGCCCGCCCGCTTGGCCTCCACGGTCAGGATGTCTCTGACCTCGTCCGGAACGTCCTTGATCTGAATGGCAGCCATGGCGCCAGAGTAACAAACAGGAGGGCTCGCGCGGGCGCCCATCACACACTGTTCGGCGCCATAATGGCGCCACATGTTCCTGTGGGACGATCGGAGCATGAGTCATGTTCCGGCGGCCACGCGGGCGTTACGTCTCCTGCGGTTCCTGGCCTCGCGCCCGGGCCCGGTGTCGGCCACCGCGATCGCGAACGGACTCGGGCTGCCCAGGTCCAGCGTCTACCAGCTGTTGGAGGCCATGGCCGAGGAGGGGTTCGTGACCCACCTGCCCGAGGAACGCCGGTGGGGGTTGGGGGTCGCGGCGTTCGAGATCGGCTCCGCCTACCTGCGCCACGACGGCATCGAACGGCTGGCCCGCCCCCTGCTGCACCAACTCACCGAGTCCACCGGAGCCACCGCCCACCTGGGGGTCCTGCACGGGGCCGACACCCTCTACCTCCTCAAGGAACAGCCACCGCACGCGCCCACGCTGATCACCGGAGTGGGTGTGCGACTTCCCGCCCACCTGACGGCGTCGGGTCGGGCGATGCTGGCCCGGCTGCCACGGGCCCAGGTGCGTGCCCTGTACCCGAACGCGGCGGCCTTCACCGACCGCACCGGCCGCGGACCGAGCTCCCCCGGCGACCTGCGCACACTACTGGCCGAGGAGGGCGGGCAGGGCTGGTCGTTGGAGGACGGCCAGGTCACGGAGGGATTCGTGTCGGTGGCGGCGGCCGCGGCCGACCACAACGGACGCCCCGCGGCGGCGATCAGCCTCACCGTGCCCAGCGCCCGACCGGTGACACCGGGCGCGCTCGCGGCGCGGGTGCGCGACGCCGCCGACGAGCTCACCCGTCGACTCAACGGTCGTTCAGCGTAGTGGCGCGCTGCGTTCGACGATGGCGGGCAGTGGTGCGGTCCGTTCGAACATGCGCAGGATCTGTTCCTTGTGTTCGCGGGGCACCTGCACGTAGAACTGCGTGGCCGCGTCGGGGTCGGCCTCCAGATCGAGACTCTCGGCGCTCTCGGCCCAGCTCGGCAGTTCGGATTCGGTGCGGTGGGTGTCCAGCGCGAACTCGATGAAGTACAGGATCCGGCGCCCACCGGTGTGCACCTCACGGATGCGGTGGATCTCCGGCCAGGCGATGAAGGCGCCCTCCCCGGGGAACCACCACTTGCGTTCCTGCAGGACCGTGACGCCGTCGCTGTCGGCACTGATGCCCTGGCGGGTGATGCGCTGGGGCAGCCCTCGCACGAGGAACACGTTGCCGCCCGGGCCGATGAAGAACATCATGAGCGCCGCGAAGGCCCACAGGGAGACCGAACCGACCGTGCTCTCCTCCTTGGCCACGTGCCAGATCATCGAACCCACCACCACGAGGAAGCCCAGGGTGAGCGCGGCGGAGAAGTAGGCGGCGGTCATCCACATACGGGCGTTGGGCCCGCGCAGACTGACGTAGCGGCGTAGGTGGGACACGCTCCCGGGGGCCCCGGTCAGGTCGGAGGGAAGGCCCGGTGCGTCGGAGGGGAGTTCCGAGTGTTCGGGGGAAGCCATGTCCCCATTCTTTCAAGTTCGGGGGGCGCTTTGTGCGCCGACTCACCCTACTGTGCCAGGTTTTGTGGCACGGTGTCCGTCTTGGAGTATGGATTGCGTGAAATGCCTGATGTCGGGTGGCGGCGACCGCTACAGTCCTGCCCATGAGACGCGGTACACGTGAGTACGAGACGGTCCTCGAAGTCGACGGTGAGGTCCTGGTTCAGGACGGAGTGGTCTACCGAGGGTGGACGATGCTCGCCGAGGAGGGCCCCGACCGCTTCGCGCCGCTGGAACGGTGGGCCAAGGGTGTGGCCGAGAGTCTGGGTGTGCCGGTGACCTGGAGGGCCAGGGCCAAGAACGAGCCGGATGAGGGTGGGACGGCCCGACCGGGTGAAACGCCTCAGAGCCGCCTGGCGCTCTGAGCCCCGCACTTGGCGCACTGGAACTTACGGTCGTCGCCGAGGATCCAGTCGTGGTCTCCTCCGGTGGGGCACGTGGACATCGACACCATCTCCTCAAGGCAAGGGGGCTTCGGGGGTGCGTCGGTCATCGTATTTCCCACCAGCCACACCGGTCTCGTGAATGAGAAAGTCGTAGCGCTTCTCATGTACCCCCACCGCCCGGAGACCGTGCCTCCTGAAAACCGTGTCCCCCTGAGAAACATGTCGGGGCCCGCGCGGTCGGCGCGGGCCCCGACGATGATCCGGAGAATCCGGTAGATCAGTTCTGGGAGGCTTTCATGTGAGCCTCCACCGCGGCGCGGTCGGCGCGCAGCTTGGCGAGCGCCTCATCCAGGATGAGTTTGCCCTCCTCCTCGCTACGCCGCTCCTTCACGTACGCCAGGTGCGTCTTGTACGGCTCGGTACGAGGCGGCGCCGGCGGGTTGGCCTTGTCCTTGCCCGAGGGGAAACCGCAACGCGGGCAATCCCACTCATCGGGGACCGCGGCCTCGCTGGCGAAACTGGGAACGACCTCGTGCAAGTTCGCACAGTAGAACGGAACCCTCACTCGCGGAGCGGCCTCGCCCCGCTCCGCCTCGCCCATCGGGCCGGCTCCGACTCGGCTGCCACGGATGGCACTGCCACTACCCACGAAAAACTCCTTCGGCGAACTCGCTCACCGGTTGACTCGGGCGAGCTTGACTGTGGACGAGGGAACGCGACCGGCGCTACATCCCCCGGTTGATCAGCAGGCCGAGAACGACGATCGTCACGATCCACACGACCCCCACGCCGACGGTCATCCGGTCGAGGTTGCGCTCGACCACCGAAGACCCACCGAGCGAGGACGTGACGCCACCGCCGAACATGTCGGAAAGGCCACCGCCCTTGCCCTTGTGCATCAGCACGAGGAGGACCAGCAGCACACTGAGAAGCATCACGAAGATGGACAGACCGAGGATCACACGCTCACCCGTAGCTCGACCCCGCAGCGGGGGGATGGACACCTCGGCCCCCCTTTCCCCACCCATCACCTGCGACGACATGAGGGTGCCGTCCGGGAGCGGGCCGTGGAAGGAGGAGAGCCGGGGACGTTTTCAGATTTTACCGCGCCCTGCGGACACGGAAGGGTCAACCGCGAGGCACGGTGAACCCCTGAGCGAAGTCTAGCCCGAACCGTGCACCTGTCGGGCACCCCATCCGTCACGCTTGGACATCGGAGCGTGACGGATGGGGCGAAACAAGACGTTCGGTCAGCCGTTCTCTCCGAAACGGATCACCTTGGCGAACTCGTCCGCCTTCAAACTGGCGCCACCGACCAGGCCGCCGTCGACGTCGTCCTTGGCCATGATGCCGGCCATGTTGTCGCCCTTGACCGAACCGCCGTAGAGGATGCGCGCGGCCTCGGAGACCTCACCGGAGTACAGCTCGGACAGACGCACGCGAATGGCCGCGCACACCTCCTGGGCGTCCTCGGGGGTGGCGACCTCACCGGTACCGATGGCCCACACCGGCTCGTAGGCCACGACGATCCGTTCGGCCTGCTCGGCGGGGACCTCCTTCAGGGCACCGTCCAACTGGGCCAGGACGTGCTCGACCTGCTGTCCCGCCTTGCGGACCTCCAGGCCCTCGCCCACGCACAGGATCGGCACGATGCCGTTCTTGAACGCGGCCTTGACCTTGGCGTTGACCAGGGCGTCGTCCTCGGCGTGGTACTCACGACGCTCGGAGTGGCCCACCAGCACGTAGGAGCATTCCAACTTGGCGAGCATCGAACCGGAGATCTCACCGGTGTAGGCGCCCTTGTCGTGGGCGGAGATGTCCTGAGCACCGAACTTGATGCTCAGCCTGTCCCCGTCCACCAGCGTCTGCACGCTGCGCAGGTCGGTGAAGGGCGGTACCACGACGACCTCGGCCTTGTCGTAGTCCTTGTCGTTCAGGGCGAAGGACAGCTTCTGGACGAGCGCGATCGCCTCCAGGTGGTTGTTGTTCATCTTCCAGTTGCCCGCGATGAGCGGCAGGCGCTTGGACATCGTCGTCACTTCCTTACGAGGTCTTGTGGATGGTGCCGAGGCTATTCGGCGAGGGCGTCGATGCCGGGCAGGTCCTTGCCCTCCAGGTACTCAAGACTGGCACCGCCCCCGGTGGAGATGTGACCGAAGGCCGCCTCGTCGAAGCCCAGGGCGCGCACGGCCGCGGCCGAGTCACCACCACCGACGACGGTGAAGGCGTCGGAGTCGATGAGCGCCTTGGCCAGGGCACGGGTGCCGCCGGCGTAGGGCTCCATCTCGAACACGCCCATGGGGCCGTTCCAGAAGACCGTCTTGGTGTCGGCCAGCTTCTCCGCGAACAGGAGCCTGCTCTTGGGGCCGATGTCCAGACCCATCCGGTCGGCCGGGATGGCGTCGACGTCGACGTCGTCGTGCGGGGCGTCGGCGGCGAACTTCTCGGCGGCCACCACGTCCACCGGCAGGACGATCTCCACGCCCTCGCGCTCGGCGCGCTCAAGGTAGCCGCGGACCGTGTCGAGCTGGTCGGCCTCCAGGAGACTGGAGCCCACCTCGTAGCCCTTGGCCTTGAGGAAGGTGAACACCATGCCGCCGCCGATGAGCAGACGGTCGGCGGTGCCCAGGAGGTTGTCGATGACACCGAGCTTGTCGGAGACCTTGGAGCCGCCGAGGACGACGGCGTAGGGGCGCTGCGGGTCACCGGTGAGCTTCTTGAGCACCTCGACCTCGGTCAGCACCAGACCGCCCACGGCGTGCGGGAGCTTGCCGGGCAGGTCGTAGACGCTGGCGTGCTTGCGGTGCACGGCACCGAAGGCGTCGCCCACGTACAGGTCGGCCAGCCTGGCGAAGCGGTCGGCGAGCTCGCCGCGCTCGGCGTCGTCCTTGCTGGTCTCACCGGGCTCGAAGCGCACGTTCTCCAGCAGCGCGACCTGACCGTCGGTCAGGGCCTCGGCGGTGGCGAGGGCGGACTCACCGGCGGTGTCGGTGGCGAAGGCGACCTCGGTGCCGAGCAGCTCGCCCAGGCGGGCGGCGACGGGGCGCAGCGAGAACTTCGGGTCCGGGGCGCCCTTGGGTCGACCCAGGTGGGCGGCGACGATGACGCGGGCACCGCGCTCGCGCAGCTTGGTGATGGTGGGCAGGGCGGCCCTGATGCGCCCGTCGTCGGCGATGCGCTCGCCGTCCAGGGGCACGTTCAGGTCGGCCCGGACGAACACGCGCTTTCCGGAGACGTCGAGGTCGTCGATCGTCCGCATGTTGGTCTCCTCGTTGGAGTTTGTGAAGTCTGGGGGCACGCACGCGACGGCACCCCTACCGCGCCGGGCGGTAGGGGTGCCGTGTCAGGCGTGCGCGGCCATGAGCCGTGAGATACCCGTGGTTACAGGTTGGAGCCGACCAGCTTGGTCAGGTCGACCAGGCGGTTGGAGTAACCGAACTCGTTGTCGTACCAGCCCAGGATCTTGACCTGGTTGCCCATGACCATGGTCATGCCGGCGTCCAGGGTGCAGGAGGGCGCGGTGCCGACGATGTCGGAGGAGACGATCGGGTCCTCCGTGTAGACGAGCACGTCCTTGAGCGGGCCCTCGGCGGCGGCCTTGAACGCGGCGTTGACCTCGTCCTTGGTGACCTCACGGTCCACGGTGACGACCAGGTCGGTGGCCGAGCCGTCCGGCACGGGCACGCGCATGGCCATGCCGTCCAGCTTGCCCGCCAACTCCGGGATGGCCAGGGCGGTGGCCTTGGCGGCACCGGTGCTGGTGGGGATGATGTTCTGCGCGGCGGCGCGGGCGCGACGCAGGTCCTTGTGCGGCAGGTCCAGGATGACCTGGTCGTTGGTGTACGCGTGCACCGTGGTCATGAAGCCCTGCTGGAAACCGAAGTTGTCCAGCAGCACCTTCGCCATGGGCGCCACACAGTTGGTGGTGCAGGAGGCGTTGGAGATGATGTGGTGGTTGGCGGCGTCGTACTTGTCGTCGTTGACGCCCATGACGACGGTGATGTCCTCGCCCTTGGCCGGGGCGGAGATGATGACCTTCTTGGCACCGGCGTCGATGTGCTTCTGCGCGTCCTCGGCCTTGGTGAAGATGCCGGTGGACTCCACGACCACGTCCACGTTCAGGTCGGCCCAGGGCAGCTGGGCGGGGTCGCGCTGGGCGAGGACCTTGACGGTCTTGTCGCCGACGCGAATGAAGTCCTCGCCGGCCTCGACGTCGACCTGCAGGGTGCCGAGGACGGTGTCGTACTTGAGCAGGTGCGCGAGCGTCTTGGTGTCGGTGAGGTCGTTGACCGCGACGATTTCGATGTCGCTGCCAGCGGCGGCGACCGCACGCCAGAAATTGCGGCCGATACGACCGAAGCCGTTGATGCCTACACGGATGGTCACGGAACCATTCTCCTCATTCATCGCACAGCAGTTTCACCCGGGCGTTCACGTCCGGGGGATCCAAGGCCTGCACGACCCGGATCGACCATGTTGAACAGCGTGAACGCATAACAGGTGTTCACAAAGAGCCTAGCGGAGCGCCGGCGGAGAACCGCTCGGACCCCACGCTCGACGACCCTTCCACCCTCGCGGATTCACTACCCATCCTGGCACCACGAACCAAAGAGGTCTATACCATTTTCGGAAGTTATCCGGGAGTTTCCGCAGTTAACAAAGGTGAACATCTCCGGCGCTCCGAAACCGGGGGCGTACGAACCCAACCGAGGGGTCCTACGTCCTCAGGGCACCATCATGTCCGGGGTGAGGTTCGCCTCTGTCCCCTCGATGCCCAGGTCGCCCGCCCGCTTGTCCGCCATGGCCAGCAGCCGCCGGATACGCCCGGCGATGGCGTCCTTGGTCAGTGGCGGCACCGAGAGCTGTCCCAGTTCCTCCAGCGAGGCCTGCTTGTGCGCCAACCGCAACTGACCGGCGGCCACCAGGTGCTTGGGGGCGTCCTCCCCCAGGATCTCCAGGGCCCGCTCCACACGAGCACCCGCCGCGACCGCCGCGCGGGCGCTGCGCCGCAGGTTGGCGTCGTCGAAGTTGGCCAGACGGTTGGCGGTGGCGCGCACCTCACGGCGCATCCGCCGCTCCTCCCAGGCCAGCACACTCTGGTGGGCGCCCAGCAGGGTCAGCAACGCCCCGATGGAGTCGCCATCGCGGACCACCACCCGGTCCACCCCGCGCACCTCGCGGGCCTTGGCGTGCACCTTGAGTCGACGGGCCGCGCCCACCAGGGCCAGCGCCGCCTCCGGTCCGGGGCAGGTGACCTCCAGCGACATCGACCGGCCCGGTTCGGTGAGGGAGCCGTGCGCGATGAAGGCTCCACGCCAGGCCGACTCCGAGTCACAGGCGCCACCGGCGACCACGTGCCGCGGCAACCCCCGCACCGGACGACCGTTGTTGTCCACCAAGCCGGTCTGCCGGGCCAGGGACTCGCCGTCCTTGATCACCCGCACCACGTACCGGTTGCCCTTGCGCAACCCGCTCGGGGACAGCACGACCACCTCGGACTCGTGCCCGAAGACCTCCGAGATGTCCTTGCGCAACCGGCGCGCGGCCGCCCCCGTGTCCAACTCCGCCTCGATCACGATCCGGCCGCCCACGAGATGCAGGCCTCCGGTGAAGCGCAGGATGGTGGACACTTCCGCCTTACGGCAGCATGGCTTGAGAATCGCCAGACGGCTCAACTCGTCCTTCACCACGCCGGTCATCGCCATCGCCGCGATCCTCCCCTTGAGCTGTCAGGAAACCGGTGTTCACACCCCACACCGGCCACCGCCGCCCGGTGTGGGAACCGGGCGACCTACTCGTCGCAGACTACGTGACCCGGGCCCTCGTACCGACCCCTGTACGGCGTGTCGTCGATCCGCCGCCCCAGGTCACAGGCGGCGTGTCGGCCTTCGTGGCGATGTGGGGTCAATTGCCCCTCGAACCCTTGGATCCCTTCGAGCCCCTGAGGGTCTCCAGATGGTCGCGCAGCACGATCGCGTGGTTGTGCTCGGTGTCCTTGGCCGCGTACAGCAGGGTCACCCGTCCCCGCTCGGCCGCCTTCAGTAGGGGTTCGAGCGCCCCGGAGTTCTCCTCCAGTTCGGTGCGGTACCGCTCGGCGAACTCCTCGAAGCGATCCGGGTCGTGCCCGAACCAGGTGCGCAGGTCCGAACCGGGCGCCACGTCCTTGAGCCAGGTGACGTCCGCCATGGCGTCCTTGCTCACCCCGCGCGGCCACACGCGATCCACGAGGAAACGCTCACCGGGCGGCGGCTCCTCCTCGGAATGCTTTCGAGCGCGGACCTCGTCATAGACACGTTCCAGGTGGATACGGTGCTCGTCGGTCATGCGATCGCCCTTCCCCGATGAGGGTCGACACGAACCCGGACCGTCAAGGTTCGTCCTCCTCGGGGGAGGTCAGTACGCGTTCGAACGCCGCGGCGAGCTTGTCGGAGTCGTGCCGAGGCGTTCCATCGCCGCGGCTCAGGTCGGCCAACTCCAGCCGGCCGCCCAGCTCACCGACCACCGACATGAGCGGGAACGGGTCCTCGACCATCCCGATGTCGGCGAGCACCACGTCCACCCCGAGTTTGGGCGCGTGTTCGCGCAGCACCTCCAGGTAGGTCTCCGGGCGGAAGCCGTCGGTCTCGCCCTTCTGCGGCGACAGGTTCAACGCCACCATCCGCTTGGCCCGCGTGGTGACCAGGGCGTTCGCCAGTTCGGGGACCAGCAGGTGCGGCAGGACGCTGGTGAACCAGGACCCGGGGCCGAACACCACCCAGTCGGCCTCCCTGACCGCCTTGACCGCCTGTGTGCTGGCAGGGGGTTCCTCGGGCAGCAGCGACACCGAACGCACCCGCCCGTTGGTGCTCGCACAGGCCACCTGGCCGCGCACCGTGGTGAGTTCGTCGGGTCGATCGGGGTCCAGCCCCGCCACCTCGGCGGAGATCTCCAACGGCACCGATGACATCGGCAGGACCCGGCCGTGGGCACCGAGCAGTTGCCCCACCCAGTCCAGGCCCGCCACGGAGTCGCCCAGCAGCTCCCACAACGCCACGATCAGCAGGTTGCCGACGGCGTGACCGTGCAGGTCGCCCTCGGATCGGAAGCGGTGCTGCAGGACCTGGGTCCACGTGTGGCCCCACTCGTCGTCCCCGCACAGGGCCGCCAGCGCCATCCGCAGGTCCCCCGGCGGAAGCACCCCCAACTCCTCGCGTAGACGACCGCTGGAGCCGCCGTCGTCGGCCACGGTCACGATCGCGGTGACGTCGGTGGTCACCCTGCGCAACGCCGACAGCGAGGCGTACAGGCCGTGTCCGCCTCCCAGCGCCACCACCCGGGGTGGACGCGAAACGTCCTCCCCGTCCGGTTCATCTGGTTCGTCCGGCTCGGTGCTCTTCGGCATGCCTTCGGCCTGTCCCCTCGTCCCCTGGTCCAACGGACACCCCGGCCCACCGTGCCCGAGTCCCTGCACGGGGCCGAGGAACCGACCGTGATCGGGCCAATGTAAGTGAAGACGCCCCTCTTGGCGATTCGGTTCACCGGACGGTGTCGGCGCGGTTTCGGGCCGGGATCCTCCTGGTCACTCGCGGCCGACGTCGCGGTGAACGACGTTGACGTCCACCCCTTGTCCGCGCAGTCTCTCGGCGAACTGCTCCGCCATGGCCACGCTGCGATGCTTACCCCCGGTACAGCCCACGGCCAGGGTCATGTAGTGCTTGCCCTCGCGCTGGTAGCCGGCGATGGTCAGCTTGAGGACCTCGACATAGGCCTCCAACATCTCCTTGGCGCCGTCCTGGGAGAGGACGTAGTCGCGCACCGGCTCGTCACGCCCGTTCATGGGCCTGAGCTCGGGCACCCAGTGGGGGTTGGGCAGGAAACGACAGTCCAACACCAGGTCGGCGTCGACCGGCAGACCGTGCTTGAACCCGAAGGAGACCACGTTGGCGCGGGTGCGCGCCTCGTCGCTCTCCCCGAAGAACCCGATCACCCTCGCCTTGAGCTGGTGCACGTTGAGCTGGGAGGTGTCGATGACCAGGTCGGCCTCGCCCCGGATCGCGAGCAGGGTCTCGCGCTCACGGACGATCCCGTCGGTCAGACGTCCCTCGGCCTGCAGGGGGTGGGGCCGGCGCACCCCCTCGAATCGACGGACCAGGGCCTCGTCGGAGGCCTCCAGGAACAGCACGCGCGCGGTCATGTCGCGCTTGCGCAACTCCTCGACCGTGGACAGCAGGTCCTCGGTGAAGGCCAGCGAACGCACGTCCACCACCACCGCCACCCGCGGTACCGCACCGTGGGTGCGGCCCGCCAGCTCGATCATCGTCGGCAACAGCCCCGGCGGCAGGTTGTCCACCACGAACCAGTCCAGGTCCTCCAGCGCCCTGGCCGCCGTACTGCGTCCCGCACCGGACATGCCGGTGACGACGACCACCTCGGGTGGAAGTACCCCACCCAGTTCGACCGTCATTTGTCTCCTCCCCCGTCGGTACTCTGCTCTGCCGTCGCCCCCGGGCCCTTCCCACCCTGTCCGGCGGGGCCACCGGACAGGTGCGCGTGTACCGCCTCTGCCAGCTTGGCACCGATTCCGGGAACGGCCGCGATCTCCTCGGCATCGGCCTCGGCCAATCTTTTCACCGAGCCGAACTCCTTGATGAGCGCGCTCCGCCGGGCCGGGCCCAGCCCGGGCAGCTCGTCCAGGCTGCTGCCGGTGAGCGCCTTGGCACGCTTTTGCCGGTGGTAGCGGATGGCGAACCGGTGGGCCTCGTCGCGCACCCGTTGGAGCAGGTAGAGCCCCTCCCCGTTGCGCGGAAGGATCACCGGATCCTCGTCGTCGGGAAGCCACACCTCCTCCAGCCGCTTGGCCAGACCGCACACGGCCACGTCCTCGATGCCCAGTTCGTCCAGGGCCCGCCGGGCCGCCTCGGCCTGGGGCCGGGCACCGTCCACCACCACCAGGTTGGGCGGATAGGCGAACTTGCCGGGCACCGGCTCGCCCTCGGCCTGGTCCGGCGGGGCGCCATGGTCGCCGGTCTCACCCATGCGGGCGAGTTCACCGGCCTTGGAGCTCTCCTCCAGGTAACGGCGGAACCGACGCTTGACCACCTCGTACATGGCCGCCACGTCGTGCAGTTCCCTCCCGCCCTCGCCGCTGCCGCGCACCGAGAAGCGCCGGTACTCGGACTTGCGCGCCAGCCCGTCCTCGAACACCACCATGGAGGCGACCACGTGTTCACCCTGCAGGTTGGAGATGTCGAAGCACTCGATGCGCAGCGGGGCCTCGGTCAGGTCCAGGGCCTCCTGGATCTCGTTGAGGGCCCGAGAACGCGTGCTCAGGTCGCCGGCACGGTGCGTCTTGTGCCGGGCCAGTGCCTCCTTGGCGTTCTTGTCGACCGTCTCCATGAGGGACTTCTTGTCGCCCCGTCGCGGCACCCGAAGGTCCACCGTGGAACCGCGGTGTCCGGACAGCCATCGGGCGACGGCGTCTTGGTCGACGGGTTCGTGGGAGACCAGGACCTCGCGCGGCACCGAGGTACCCGTGCCCTCGGTCTCCTCCCCACCGTCCAGGCCGCCGTAGATCTGACGCAGGAAGGTCTGCATGAGATCGCCGGAGTCGGCGTCGGTGACCCGGTCGACCACGTACCCGCGTCGACCACGGATCCGGCCGCCGCGCACGTGGAAGATCTGGACCGCGGCCTCCAACGGGTCCTCGGCCATGGAGATGACATCGCAGTCGGTGGAGTCGGGCAGGACCACGGCCTGCTTCTCCAGGGCGGCGCGCAGGGCCTCGATGTCGTCGCGGATCCGCGCGGCCCGCTCGTACTCCTGTTCCTTGGCCGCCTCCTTCATCCGGCCCTCCAGGTCGCGGATGAAGCGTCCGGTGTCCCCGGCCATGAACGAACAGAAGTCCTCGGCCAGGTCACGGTGTTCCTCGGGTGTGGCCTTTCCCACGCATGGGGCGACGCACTTGCCGATGTACCCGAGCAGGCAGGGCCGGCCGCTGTTGCGCGCCCCCCGGAACACCCCGGCGGAGCAGGTGCGCACCGGAAAGACCCGCAGCATCAGGTCGACGGTCTCGCGGATGGCCCAGGCGTGCGAGTACGGGCCGAAGTACCGCACCCCCTTGCGTTTGGCTCCGCGCATCACCTGTACTCGTGGGAACTCCTCGTTGAGGGTCACCGCCAGGTAGGGGTAGCTCTTGTCGTCGCGGTACTTGACGTTGAAGCGCGGGTTGTACTGCTTGATCCAGGAGTACTCCAGCTGAAGCGCCTCGACCTCGGTACCGACGATGGTCCAGTCCACGTCGGCGGCGGTGGAGACCATCTGCTGGGTGCGCGGGTGCAGCCCCGCGAAGTCACGGAAGTAGGAGGACAGGCGTGACCGCAGGTTCTTGGCCTTGCCCACGTAGATGACGTGGCCGGCGGTGTCCTTGAATCGGTAGACGCCCGGTTCGGTCGGGAT
Organism: Nocardiopsis sp. NPDC055879; assembly: GCF_053615935.1. NCBI lineage: Bacteria > Bacillati > Actinomycetota > Actinomycetes > Streptosporangiales > Nocardiopsidaceae > Nocardiopsis > Nocardiopsis sp. NPDC055879. Next base: position 29,881 of record NZ_JBSHCT010000025.1, on the reverse strand, counting down.
CGATCCTGGTGCCGGTCGCAGGTGAGGAGTCGCAGCCATGCCCCCATTCTGGTGGGTCGCGAGGACAGACGGCCACCTGCCCGACGTCCGAGGGCCCACCTACCTCCGCGAATCACAATGATCGTTCACTCAAACGTCACGATTGAGTATCCACATGCCCTAAGTTGGGCGAGTAACTCAGCAACTTCCCGACATTGACGACAAGGAGGTCCACGCCGTGACCGTTGCGCACTGGATCGCGATCGGCATCGCCGTCGCGGTCTCCATGGCCCTCGTCTTCGTGCTGCACTGGGTGCTCAACCACAAGTTGGGCAAGATCTGGCCGATGGCCCGCTACGTGGTCTCGCGTTCGGCCGTGACCGCCTACACCGCGGCCGCGGTGGTCGGCGCGAACCTGGCCCTGCCCAGCGTGGGCGACGTGGGTTGGAGCACCTACTCCACCATCGAACACGCGATGCGGATCCTGATGATCGGCTCGCTGACCGCGTTGGGCCTCAGCCTGGCCTACGCCGCCACCGACATGGTGTTGCAGCGCCTGTCCGTCAGCAACGGCGACGCCGACCGCCGCGCCCGCAGGCTCCAGACCCAGGTCCGCCTGCTGCGCCGCGTCGTCACGTCCATCATCGTGGTCCTGGCGATCGCCGCCATCCTCTTCACCTTCGACTCCGTGCGCGCTCTGGGGGCCGGACTCCTGGCCTCGGCCGGTGTCATCGGTATCGTCGCCGGTGTCGCCGCGCAGTCGACCCTGGGCAACCTGTTCGCCGGACTCCAGCTGGCCTTCAGCGACGCCCTGCGCATCGGCGACGTCGTCGTGGTCGAGGGCGAATGGGGCCGGGTCGAGGAACTGAGCCTGGTCAACGTCACCATCAAGATCTGGGACGAGCGCCGACTGGTGGTCCCGGTCCTCAACTTCACCACGACCAGCTTCGAGAACTGGACCAAGTCCGGCACCAACATCACCGCCAAGGTCGAGTTCCCCCTGGACTGGGAGGTGCCCATCGCCGAACTCCGCGAGGAGGCCGGCAAGCTCATCACCTCCAGCAAGAACTGGGACGGCCGCAGCTGGTCCTGCCAGGTCGTGAACATCAGCGAGTCCGGTGAGGTCGTGGTCCGCGTGGTCGCCACCGCCGCCGACACCGGCGGTCAGTGGAACGTCGCCTGCGAGATCCGCGAGCACCTCGTCACCTGGTTGGCCACGCACTACCCGCAGTCGCTGCCGCGCAAGCGCACCGAGTTCGTCTCCAGCGGCGAAGAGGAAGAGTCCGACTACGCCGCGCGGTTCCCCACCTCGGCCTTCCGCCGTGCCACCGCCGCCTCAGGCGCCGTGCACCAGAGCAACGGCGACGCACGCTCGGGGGACCCGGAAGAGGCCTGAGCCCCCGCGTCCTCTCGAACATGAGGGAGCCCCGCCCGGTCACATCCGGTCGGGGCTCCCTCATGTCGGATCCGAGATCCGCTAATCCAGGATGATGTCGGTGCCGTCGATGGTGACGGTGAACGGCTCCAGGGGGTCCCGGGCGGGCCCGGCCACCGGTTCGCCTGAGGTGTAGTCGAACTCGCTGCCGTGGCACAGGCACCGGATCAGCTCCTCGTCCACCTCCTGGACCGTGCAACCACCGTGGGTGCAGGCGGCGTCGAAGGCCTTGAACTCACCCTTCTCCGGCTGGGTCACCACCAGTTTGCTGTGGCTGAACACCGTTCCGCCGCCCTCGGGAACCTCGGTGGTCTGGCCGATCACCTGGCCGCGGCGCACCTCCTGCGGTTCGGGAGGTTCCCCGCAGGCGCTCACGGCACCGACGGCCGTGGCCGCGCCCGCCGCACCGAGCAGACGTCGCCTGCTCATCCCGCACCCGCATGTCCTCATTCCGGCCACGACCGAACGCTCCTCACCTGCGCCTGAAAGTCCACTACGAACTGTAGTAGCTCAGGTGGGGTGCCCCGTCCCGGCCCCCGCTCGGCGACGGCCTCAGAGCATCTTGGCGAGGAAGCGTCCGGTGTAGGACTCCGCGACCGCGCCGACCTCCTCCGGGGTGCCCTGCGCGACCACCAGGCCACCGCCGGAGCCGCCCTCGGGGCCCATGTCGATGACGTGGTCGGCGGTCTTGATCACGTCGAGGTTGTGCTCGATGACGATCACGGTGTTGCCGCTCTCGGTGAGCCTGTCGAGCACGCCCAGCAGCTTGCGGATGTCCTCGAAGTGCAGACCCGTGGTGGGCTCGTCCAGCACGTACACGGTCTTGCCGGTGGATCGGCGCTGCAGCTCGGAGGCGAGCTTGACCCGCTGGGCCTCACCGCCGGAGAGCGTGGTGGCGGGCTGCCCCAACCGCACGTACCCCAGGCCGACGTCCACGAGCGTCTGCAGGTGGCGCCGGATCGCGTTGATCGGCTCGAAGAACTCCAGGGCCTCGGCGATCGGCATCTCCAACACCTCGGAGATGTTCTTGCCCTTGTACTTCACCTGCAGGGTCTCCCGGTTGTACCGGGCGCCGTGGCACACCTCGCAGGGCACGTACACGTCGGGCAGGAACTGCATCTCGATCTTGAGCGTGCCGTCACCGGAGCAGGACTCGCAGCGTCCGCCCTTGACGTTGAAGGAGAACCGGCCCGGCTGGTAGCCGCGTGTCTTGGCGTCGGTGGTCTGCGCGAACAGCTTGCGCACGTGGTCGAAGACCCCGGAATAGGTGGCCGGGTTGGAGCGCGGGGTACGACCGATGGGGCTCTGGTCGACGTGCACCACCTTGTCGACCTTGCCCATCCCGTTGACCCGCAGGTGCCGCCCGGGCACGTCGCGGGCGCCGTTGAGCTCCTTGGCCAACGCCTTGTACAGGATCTCGTTGACCAGCGTGGACTTGCCCGAACCGGACACCCCGGTGACGGCGGTGAACACGCCCAGCGGAAAGGTGACGTCGATGCCCTCCAGGTTGTTCTCCCGGGCCCCGCGCACCACCAACTCGTGCCCCTTGGTCAGGGGACGACGCTTCTCGGGCAACTCGATGACGCGCCGTCCCGACAGGTAGTCGCCGGTCAGCGAGTCGGTGGCGGTGTAGAGCTCGTCGACGATGCCGGAGACCACCACGTGCCCGCCGTGCTCGCCGGCGCCGGGGCCGATGTCGACGATCCAGTCGGCGGCTCGGATGGTGTCCTCGTCGTGCTCGACCACGATGAGGGTGTTGCCGATGTCGCGCAGCCGCTGCAGGGTCTCCAACAGGCGGGCGTTGTCGCGCTGGTGCAGCCCGATGGAGGGCTCGTCCAGGACGTAGAGGACACCCACCAGGCCGGAGCCGATCTGGGTCGCCAGACGGATGCGCTGGGCCTCACCACCCGACAGCGAACCCGAGGAGCGGGCCAGGCTGAGGTAGTCCAGCCCCACGTCCAGCAGGAAGCCCAGGCGGGCGTTGATCTCCTTGAGCACCTGCGCGGCGATGACCATGTCGCGGTCCGAAAGCCTCAGGTCGGCCAGGAAGGCGGCGCTCTCGCTCAGCGACATCGAGGCGACGTCGGCGATGGACCTGCCGCCGATCGTCACCGCGCGCACCACCGGCTTGAGCCGGGTGCCCTCGCAGGTGGGGCAGGGCACGCTGCGCATGTAGCCTTCGAGGCGCTCACGGGTGTGGTCGCTCTCCACCTCGGAGTGACGACGCTTCACCCAGGGCACCACGCCCTCGAACTCGGTGTAGTAGGAGCGGCTGCGCCCGTACCGGTTGCGGTAGCTCACGTGGACCTGGGTGTCGTGCCCCTCCAGGATGGCCTTGCGGGCCTGCCGGGGCAGTCGCTCCCAGGCGGTGTCGGTGTCGAAGCCGATGGCCTCGCCCAGGGCCTTGAGGATGCGTTCCCAGTAACCGCCGTTCGGGCCGCCCGACCAGGGGGCGATGGCGCCGTCGGCGAGCGTCTTCTCCGGGTCGGGCACGAGCAGGTCGCCGTCGACCTCCATGCGGGTGCCCAGACCGGAGCAGTCGGGGCAGGCGCCGTAGGGGGCGTTGAAGGAGAAGGAACGCGGTTCGAGCTGCTCGAAGGACAGGTCGTCGTAGGGGCAGTACAGGTGCTCGGAGAAGACCTTCTCCCGCTCGGGGTCGTCGTTCTCCAGGTCGACGAAGTCCAGGACGATGGTGCCCCCGGCCAGCTTCAGCGCCGTTTCGACCGAGTCGGTGAGTCGACCCAGGGATCCGGGCTTGACGCTGAGACGGTCCACGACCACGGAGATCTCGTGCTTGTCGTAGCGTCCCAGCTTGGGCGTCTCGTCCAGGCGTACCGCCCGGCCGTCGACCATGGCGCGGGTGAAGCCCTTGGACTGCAGGTCCTTGAAGAGTTCGACGTACTCGCCCTTACGGCCGCGCACGACCGGGGCGAGCACCTGGAAACGGGTGCCCTCGGTCATCTCCATGACCCGATCGACGATCTGCTGAGGGCTCTGCCGGGCGATCTCGCGGTGGCACTCTGGGCAGTGCGGCACGCCCACGCGCGCCCACAACAGGCGCAGGTAGTCGTAGACCTCGGTGATGGTCCCCACCGTGGAACGCGGGTTGCGGCTGGTGGACTTCTGGTCGATGGAGACCGCGGGCGAGAGGCCCTCGATGAAATCGACGTCGGGTTTGTCCATCTGTCCGAGGAACTGACGGGCGTACGCCGACAGTGACTCGACATAGCGGCGCTGGCCCTCGGCGAAGATCGTGTCGAAGGCGAGTGAGGACTTGCCCGAGCCGGAGAGGCCCGTGAACACGATCATGGAGTCGCGGGGCAGATCCAGGGAGACGTCCTTGAGGTTGTGCTCCCGTGCTCCACGGACCACCAGTTGTTCGACCATCGAGTGAGACATCCTTCGCGGTACGGCGGTCGCAGGCCCGTCCGGGCCATGGCGGGGATGTGGGGAGGGGGTCACCTCCCCCGTCCGCCAAGACTAACGATCGCCCGTGACGGTTTCTTCCACCAAGCAGAAGTGGTGGTGGCCATGACGCGTCGGCGTCAGACCACCACCACTATAGACGAACAACCGTTCGAATATCTGGGGTTCTTTGAAGTTCTCCAGGGCCCTCAGGACCGGTCGGCGGAGCTGTCCGTCTCCACCTCGGCCCGCTTGTCCTTGCCCTCGTCCGAGCGCGACTTGATCAGGCTGCCGATGATGGTGATGGTCATGATGCCCAGGATGACGGTCAGCGAGGTGCCGATACCGACCTCGATGACGTGCACGCCGTTCTCGTGCAGCGCGTGCAGGATCATCTTCACGCCGATGAAGACCATGATCGCCGACAGGCCCCAGCTGATGTAGGCCAGGCGGTCCATGAGACCGGCCAGGAGGAAGTACAGCTGACGCAGACCCATCAGGGCGAAGGCGTTGGCGGTGAAGACGATGTAGGCGTCCTGGGTCAGACCGAAGATCGCCGGGATGGAGTCGACGGCGAAGACCAGGTCGATGACACCGATCGCGACGATCACCAGCAGCATCGGGGTCACGTGACGACGGCCGTCGAGCTTCACGGTCATCTTGGCGTCGTGGTAGTCGTTCGTCACCGGCCAGAAACGCTTGACCAGGCGGACCACCGGGGTCTGCGTGAAGTCCTTGTCGTCCTCGTCACCCTTGAGGTGGTCCCGGATGATCTTGTAACCGGTGTAGATGAGGAAGACGCCGAAGAGGTAGAAGACCTCGCTCCAGGCGTTGATGACCTGGGCGCCCAGGACGATGAAGATGCCGCGCATCACGATCGCGATGACGATGCCGACCAGCAACACCTCGTGCTGGTACTTCTTGGGCACCGCGAAGCCCGTCAACAACAGATAGAAGACGAACAGGTTGTCGATGCTCAGGCTTTTCTCGGTGACGAAGCCGGCGAAGTACTCGGCACCCGCGGTGCCACCGCCGAAGTACATGACACCGAAACCGAAGACCACGGCGAGGCCGATGTAGAAGACCGCCCACCAGCCGGCCTGCTTCATCCCGAATTCCATCGGGCCCTTGGTCTTACTCCAGGGGCGATCGACGATGATCAGATCCACGGCAAGGATCAGGATCATGGCCGCGATGGTGGCAGCCCAGACCCACAGGGGAACGTTCACTGACGGATTCTCCTCCGGTCGGTGCGCGCGAGCGTTGTGCGCGCACGAAAACTAACCGGAGGTCTCTCCCGCCCGCACCTCAAAGGTGTGGACCGACGGAACCGGGAACACAACGTTGTGGTCCGTGATGACGGCGCCGCCGCGACAGGGATACTCCCCTCACGTGGTGAAGCAGGCGCAAGAAGCGCACCAACAAAGGGTACGCCATCCGAGCCGGTCCTCAGGATGCCATGAACCACACCCGGGGGGAAGTCGCCCCGACGGTGGTAACGACCATTCCGGAGAGCCATATCCCCCTTGCCGAACGCCCTCACCATCGGGCCACCGTCTTGTAGATCGAACACACCGACTCCAACACGTCCTCCTCCGTGGGCAACGACCGCGCCGCCTCGCGTGAACGCGCGCGCAGGTCGTCGGCGAGCCCGGGATCGTCGAGCACCCGCCCGACCGCGGCGGCGAACGCCCTAGGGTCCCCGGGCGGCACCATCAGCACCGTGCCCGCGTACAGATCGGGAATGCCGCCCACCCGGGTGGCCACCACCGGCAGACCGGCCCGCAAAGCCTCCATGATCACCAGGGAAGGACCCTCCCAGCGGCTGGTGAGACAGAACACGTCGGCGGCGGCCAACAGGTCCGCCACGTCGTCACGACGACCCAACATGCGCACGTCCGCGTCCATCTCCGCGGCCACGTCGTGCAACTCTCCCCACAACGGTCCGTCCCCGGCGATCACCACCACCGGTTCGGGCGTCCGGCCGGCGAGCGTCGACGCCGCGTCCAGCAGCATGTCGATCCCCTTCTGCTCGGCCAGACGCGCCACCGTGAGCAGCAATGGTCTCTCCGGTGAAACCGCCAGGTCGCGGCGGGTCTCCTCACGGCCCTTGAGCTCCCGCCCCGTCCCCGGCGCCGCCACCACCGCCATGCGCGCGCCCTCGGCCCCCGCCGCCCGCAACCGCTCCACCAGGTCACCGGAGACCCCCAGCACGGCGTCGGCGCGCAACGCCACGATCCGCTCCAGCACCGGATAGACCGCGGCCGGCGGCCCTTCCGTCCGGGGCGGCCCGTTGTGCGCTGTCACCACCAGCGGACGCGCCCCGGCCAGGGCGCACAGGGCACCGGCGCGCAGACCGTGCGCGTGCACCACGTCCGCACCACCGAGCACGGCCCGCAACCGCAGTACCGCCCCGGGGTCGGACCATGAGGGCCCCGTGCCGATCCGCACCGGCGAGAACCGCATCCCGGCCTCGGTGAAACCGAACTCCCGCTCGACCTCGGGCGGGCCGACCACCGCCACCCGGTATCCGCGTCTGAGCAACCCCGCCCCCAACGAGCGCACATGGCGGCCCACACCTCCGGTACTGGTCCCGACCACCAGCGCGATCCTGCCGTTCACCGTGTCCCCCTCCTGCGTTCGAGTACCTTCCGGGCCCGACCGCTCACCACGCGCACCGCCGACCGGTCCAACAGGGCCACGACCGCGCCGAACACCACCAGCGCCGCCCCGCCCGACACCAGCGCCGTCCCCACGGCCGCCCAGACCCCGGTCGGCGCCGACACCGCGGCCACCGCCCTACCCGCGACCGCGCCGACCACCCCGGCCGGCACCGCCGCCGCCAACGAACGTGACAGTCCGGCCAGACTGTCACGTCCGTGCACACTCATCACCGCGGCGCACAGCAGCACCGCGGCCAGCCCCGTACCGACGGTGGTGGCGGAGCCCAACCCCGTGATCGCCCACCCGGCCGGCAACGCCCACACCAGGGCACAAGAGCACACCATGACCACCAGCCACCCCGTGACCTGCGCGATGGCGGCCCGCCTGCCGTCGTGGGAGGCGTACAGGGCCCGGCTCAGCAGCGCCACCAGCGCGAAACCCACCACCCCGGGCGCGTAGGCGAGCAGCCCTCGTTCCAAGGGCAGGGGATCGACCCGGGCCAGGACCGTCGCGAGCGGACCGGCCGCCGCGGCCAGCGCGGTGCCCGCCGCGGCGGTGATCACCACCACGGCCCTGACCCCACCCGCCAGCAAGCGGGCGAACCGGGACCGGTCGTGTTCGGCGTGCGCCACCGCCAGTTCGGTGAAGGCACTGGTGGCCACGGGCACCGCGATCACCCCGTAGGGCAGGGTGAACAGCGCCCACGCGTAGCTGTGGTGCACCGCCGCACCCGCTCCCCCACCCCGGTTGGCCAACACCACCGCCAACAGGAGCGACGCCTGCATCACCACCAACGGCAGCAGGGAGGCGGTGGCCAGGGACCGCACCCGCTCCCCCACCCCGGGCGGGAAGGTCAGGCGTGCCCTGAGACGGATCCCCAGGCCCCGGGCGGACACCAGCGCCGTGACGAACAGGGCCACCACCCCCGCCGTGGTCCCCAACGAGAGCGTGAGTTCGGCGCCGAGGGGCAGGGTTTGCGGTTCCTGACGGTGTCCGGACCCCAAGGGAACGAAGGCCAGGTAGGCGGCGACCACCACCAGACTGGAGACCAACGGGGCCAGGGCCGGACCGAGGAAGCGCCGATGGGCCTGCGCCACCCCGAAGAGCACGGCGGCCAGCCCGTAGAAGACGACCTGCGGGGCGAACACCACGAGCATGCGCGCGGCCAGGGAGATCAACGCGGCGCCATCACACCCCAGGCCCGTCCCCAACATCAGCGTCATCGCCGGCACCGAGGCCAGGGCCAACAGGGCGGCCAGCGGCAGGGAGAGCAGCAGGACCCAGGTGACCAGCGCGGAAACGGTGTGCCGCACCTGTTCATGTTCGTCCCGCCGGACCGCCACCGCCAGGACGGGGACCACCATGGCGGTCAGGGCCCCACCGATGACGATCTCGAACAGAACCGCCGGCAGCTGGTTCGCCGTGACGTAGGCGGTGCCCAGACAGGTGTCACCGACCGTCTGGGAGAAGACGACGGTACGACCGAAACCCGCCGACCTCGCCCCCACGGTGACCACGGCGATGAGCGCGGCCGCCGTGGCCACACCACGGGTCATGTCGGCGACCGACCCCAGTGGTCCAGGCGGCGCAACAGCGGCACACGGTCGATCACCCGGGAGAAGCCGGTGACCTCACCGGCCAGGGTCAGGGCGCTCACGCCACCGAGCAGGGCCAGCCGGACCGGTCGCGGGGCCCGCACCACGGCGGCCACCCCCAGCGCGGCGCCCAAGGCGTTGGCGCCCGTGTCGCCGAGCATGGAACGTTCGGCCAGTTCGTCGGGGAGCAGGGCGATGGAGGCCCCCACCAACGGGCCGACCAGCGGTGCGGCCGGGGTGGTCAGCGCCGGGGCGGCGGCCAGCAGGGCGAACTTCACCGCGCGCCCGGGGCGCAGGTCGAACAGGTTGACCAGGTTGGCGCCGGCCGCGATCAAGGCCCCGTCGACCAGGGTGTCGGCCGGGCCCCGCCGCAGCAGCGACGCGGCGGCCACACCGGTGGCGCCGATGCCCGCCATCTTGACCGCTCCGGTGGTGACGCGGCCTCGGGCCAGCGCACCCAGGTGGCCGCGCAGGCCCTTGGTCTCGGCCGAGCCGGACAGGTCGTCGTACGCGCCGAAGGCGGCGGCACCGGCGGCGGCCAGCGTCGAGGCGGCCCGCACCCTCGGGTCGGTTCCGGGGGTCAGGGCCATGGCCGCGCACATCCCCGACGCCAACGCGGTCCCCGCTTGCAGGGTGACGGTACGACCGCGGAAGTTCACCCGCTCCCAAAGATGGTCGCGGCGCCGTGTCAGCCACCGGTAGGCGCAGTGGGCGGACAGGCCTCCCAGGGCGGCGCCGGTCAGTCCGCGCACGGCGTTCACTCCGTGGTCCTGGCCGCCGCATCGGCCTCGATCTCCGAGGGCGCGTCCCCACTCCTGGCTTCGGGCAGGGGTTCGGGAAGGAACCCGGAGGCTCCCTCACCCACGCCGTAGGCACCACGGCCACCGTCCAGGGCCTCGGCCAGGGCCAGGGCGACGACCACGTCACCGGCGGGGCGGCCCGCCACGTCCACGGTGCTGTAGGAGGCGTCCTCGGCCAGGGCTCGGGCGATGACCCCGCCCTCGTGCGCGGCCTCGGTACCTCCGGCCAGGACCGTCGCCCCCACTTGGCGGTTCATCGCCCCGGTGAGCGCGAGCAACGCCGTGGTCGCGGACTCGGCCTCCTCCTCGGCCGGCCCGGTGGGGGCCACCACGATCAGGGCCCGTGCGGCGGTCGCGGGCGAACCCTGCACGGTGATCAGGCCGCCCTCCTCGAAGGCGGCCAGGGTCGCGGCGGCGTGTCCGCCCTCGTCATCGTCCTGTCGAACCACCAGGGCCCGCCCCAGTTCCGCGCCCGCCTTGTCGTGGGCCCCACCGGTCAGCTCCGTGGGAGCGTCGGAGACCTGTAGGGCGAGTTCGTCGACGAAGGTGGCCCCGTCCTCGGCCAGGAGCGCGTCCCGTATCAGCACACGCCCGGTGACCTCGGCGCCGGCCTCCTCGGCCCGCTCCCCCAACCCGTGCACCACGTCCTCGTCGGCCCCGGGCGCGGTGACCACTACCAGCTCCACACCCTTGAGCCGGTCGGTGAGCACCTCACCGGCGGTGGCCCGCGCCAACTGGTCCGCGCCGGCGTTGAGCAGTTCGGCCTCGTCGCGTTCGACGCGCAGGTCCTCGCTCTGGCCGCGCAGGTCCGCGGTCTCGGACTGCATCGACTCCAGCAGAGGATCCTGGAGCATGGTGGTGCCCAGCACGAGTCCGACCGTCAGGGCCAGGAACACCGCGACGATGGACACCAGGTGGTAACGGAAGTCGATCACGTGAACAGCCCCATCGACGAATAGGCGAACGCGTCCCAACGCGCCGCCAGGAAGGTGAGGTAGACCTGGCCGGCCGGTGAGCAGTACGCGGCGACCACGATGGTGAGCAGGCAGGCGGCCACCATCGCCAGCAGCGCCCACGGGGAGATGCGCGAGCGGTACAGCCGGCTCACGCCCTTGGCGTCGACGAGCTTGCCGCCCACCCGCAATCGGGTCAGGAAGGTACTGGCCATGCCCGCTCGTCCCTTGTCCAGGAACTCCTCCAGGGTGGCGTGGGCGCCCACCGCCACGATGAGGGCGGCCCCGGCGCCGTCGGCGAGCATCATCGCCACGTCCTCGCTGGTGCCGGTGGCGGGGAAGACCACGGCCTTGTGGTCCAGGTCGCGCAGGCGTTGCAGTCCGGGCGCGCGCCCGTCACGGTAGGCGTGCACCACGAGTTCGGCGCCGCTGTCCAGGGCCCGGTCGGAGACGGAGTCGAAGTCCCCGACGATGATGTCGGGTCGGTACCCGGCCTCCATGACCGCGTCGGCGCCGCCGTCCACACCGACGATGACCGGACGGAACTCGCGGATGTAGGGGCGCAGCGCCGCGAGGTCCTCCCGGTAGTGGTACCCGCGCACCACGATGAGCACGTGGCGGCCCTCCATGGCGGTGCCGATCACGGGGATGCCGATACCGTCCAACAGCAGGTCGCGTTCGCGTTGGAGGTAGGCCATGGTGTTGGCGGCGAAGGCCTCCAGCTGGGTGGCCAGCCCGGCGCGGGCGAGTTCCATGGCGGCGTCGACCGAGGCCCGATCCTGGCGGGTCCCGCGCGCCACCACCTCTTCGCCCCGGTACAGGGTGTCGCCCTCCAGGCGCAGCCGTTCGCCCTCGCGCACGCGGGTGAACACCTCGGGGTCGACGTCGTCGATCAGGGGGATGCCCGCGCCCACGAGGAGTTCGGGCCCTTGGTTGGGGTAGCGACCACTGATGCCGGGGGCCACGTTGACCACGGCGGCCACACCGCAACCCACGAGCGCTTCCGCGCTGACCCGGTCCAGGTCGACGTGGTCGATCACGGCGATGTCACCGGGACGCAGGCGCCTGGTCAGGTTCTTGGTTCGACGGTCCGAACGAACGGGAGCGACCAGCCCGGCGGGGGCCTCCACGCGTGGGCGGCGGAATCGCAGTACCTTCATCGCTGGCATACTGTCAGACTTCGCTCACCCGGAGTCACGGCGGTCGACTGAACGGCGTTTTCAGGACAAAACACCGCCGGTGCCCGGATTCCGGGCACCGGCGAAGGTCGAGCCGATCGTTCAGGCCGCCGGGTAGGCCCGCTCGGGGTCGGCGTTACCCAGCAACTCCTCGGCGTGCGCCCGCCCCAACTCCGAGTCCTCCAGACCCGCGAGCATCCGCGAGAGCTCACGCACACGGCCGGCCCGATCCAGCAGCACCACACCGCTCTCGATGACCAGACCCTCCGTGGACTTCTCCACCACCAGATGGGCGTCGGCGAACGCCGCCACCTGAGGCAGGTGCGTGACCACGATCACCTGGGCACGCTGGGCCAAGCGGGCCAGACGCCGCCCGATCTCCACGGCCGCCTTACCACCCACGCCCGCGTCCACCTCGTCGAACACGAACGTGGGGACCGGGTCGGAGCCCGCGAAGACCACCTCGATGGCCAGCATCACCCGCGAGAGCTCACCACCGGAAGCGCCTTTGTTCAGCGGCAACGGAGGCGAACTCGGATGCGGGGCCAGCAGCAGTTCCACCTCATCGCGCCCGTGCGAACCGAACTCCTCACCGGTGGTGATGCGCACGCTCACCCGCGCGTGCGGCATCGCCAGCGCGATCAGCTCCTCGGTGACCGCCGTACCGAACCGCTCGGCCGCCACCTCACGGATCCCGGTGAGCTCACCGGCCGCCTCGTCCATACGGGCGGCCAGGTCCTCGGTCTCGGCGCGCAATGCATCGATGCGCTCGTCGTCGCCGTCCAGGTCCGCCAACCGCTTGGCCGCGTTCTCCGCCCAGGTCAACACCTCATCGGTGGTCGCGCCGTACTTGCGCGAAAGCTGGGTGAGCAGGGAACGACGCTCCTGCACCTCCGCCAGCCTGCCCGGGTCGGCGTCCACCGACTCCGAATAGGACGCCAGCTCGGTGGCGGCGTCGGTGATGATGTAGGACGCCTCGTCCAACCGGCCACCGATCGCGGCCAGGTCCGGGTCGTGCTCGCTGACCGAGGCCACCGCCTGACGCGCCGCCGACAACAACCCCACCACGTCGGCCTGCACCTCCGCGGCGGCAGGGTCCCCGGTGAGCGCCTCGTGCGCGGTGGTGGACGCCACCCGCAACCCGTCGGCGTGCGCCAACCGCGTCTCCTCGGCGAGCAACTCGGCGTCCTCACCCGGCAACGGCTCGGCGGCGGCGATCTCCTCCACCCCGAACCGGAGCAGGTCGGCCTCCTGGGCGCGCTCACGCGCCCGCTCCACCAACTCCTCCAGCTCGGCCGAGATCTCGCGGTGGCGCCGATAGGCCACCGAGTAACGCTTCATCGCCTTGGCCAACTCGTCACCGGCGAACCGGTCCAACGACGAACGCTGACGGTCCGAGCGCAGCAGACGCTGCTGGTCGGACTGACCGTGCACCGCCACCAGGTCATCGGCGAGGTAGGCCAACAGGCTCACCGGCGCGGAACGACCGCCCATGGTCGCGCGCGAACGCCCCTCCGCCGACACCGTCCGGTTCAGGATCAGTACGTCGTCGTCGATGTCGCCACCGGCCTCGAACACCCGGGTGGCCACCCGACCGCCCTCGGGCACCGTCAACCGACCCTCGACCACCGCCCGGTCGGCACCCGGCCGGACCCGCTGGGGATCGGCACGCCCACCGAAGAGCAGTCCCAGCCCCGTGACGACCATGGTCTTACCCGCGCCGGTCTCACCGGTGACCACGGTCAAACCCGGTGACAGCTCCAACACGGCGTCGTCGATGACACCGAGGCCTTGGATGCGGACTTCTTCGAGCACCGAACCCTCTCCTGCAATAGTCGTTCAACGTTCGCGACCGGCGCGTCCCCGCCACCCGGTGACCGGCAGACCGAACTTGGCCACCAACCGGTCGGTGAACGGCGCGCGGTGCAGCCGGGCCAGACGAACAGGCGTATCGGCACGGGTGATCTCGATTCGTGCCCCCGCGGGCAATTCGACCATACGCCGTCCATCACACCAGAGCACGCCCGGCGTGGTGTCCGGCAACACCTCCAGCGCCACGGTCGCGTCCGGGCCCACCACCAGGGGGCGGGCGAACAAAGCGTGCGCGCTGATCGGCACGACCAGCAACGCCTCCACGTCCGGCCACACCACGGGACCACCCGCGGAGAAGGCGTGCGCGGTGGAACCGGTGGGGGTCGCGCACACCACACCGTCACAACCCCAGCTGGACAGGGGGCGCCCGTCCACCTCCAGGACCATCTCCAACATCCGGCGGGTGTCGGCCTTCTCCAAGGTCGCCTCGTTGAGCGCCCAGGAACGCACCGGGGGCGCCCCGTCACCACGGCCTCCGTTGAAGACCGCCACGTCCAGGGTCATGCGCTCCTCGACGACGTACTCGCGTCGGACCACACTGCGCACCGTGGCGCCCAGGTCCTCGCGTTCGGCCTCGGCAAGGAACCCGACGTGCCCGAGGTTGACCCCGAGCAGCGGCGCCCCGGCGGGGCGGGCGATCTCGGCCGCCCGCAAAAGGGTGCCGTCACCGCCCAGGACCATGACCAGTTCCACCCCCTCGGCGGCGTGGGGGCCCTCCACCGGTTCCACCGGGGACAACTCACAACCCTCGGCCGCCAGGTTCTCCAGCTCGCTCTTGAGCATGCGAACGGTCAGCCCGGCCCCGCTGAGCCTTTCGTGGACCAACCGTGCGCTGCGCACAGCCGCGGGTCTACCGGTATGGGCCAGCAGCAGAACACTGCGTCCGCCGGTCATCGCCGTCCCCTTACATTCACTCCCCGGTCGGGAGCACTGGTACCGACCGGATGCCTCGCCCGGACCCGGCCGGGTCACGCTACCGGACACTTACGACCATGGGCCACGCCCTCAGGCCGGTCCCTCCTCGATCGCCCGTTCGAGTCGGGCGGGGTCCAACGGGTCGGCACCGGCCCGCATCCACAGGAAGTACTCGACGTTGCCCGAGGGGCCGGGGAGGGGGCTCGCGGCCACGTCGACCACCCCAAGACCCAAGGTGAGGGCGTGCGCGGCCACGTCGGACACGGCCTCGGCCCGCAGCGCCGGCTCACGCACCACACCGCCGGCGCCCACCCGGTCCTTGCCTACCTCGAACTGGGGTTTGACCATCATCACGAAATCAGCGGCCGGGTCGACGCACCCGCGCAGCGGACCCAACACCAGCTTCAGGGAGATGAACGACAGATCGCCCACCACCAGGTCGGGGCGAGGCTCGGAGATCTGCTCGGGGGTGAGTTCGCGGACGTTGACGCGCTCCATCACCTCGACCCGATCGTCGCTGCGCAACGACCAGGCCAGTTGCCCGTAACCGACGTCGACCGCGGTGACACGTTCGACGCCTCTTCGCAACAGCACGTCGGTGAACCCGCCGGTGGAGGCGCCGGCGTCCAGGGCGCGGCGCCCCTTCACCGAGAGCTCGAACGCGTCCAGCGCGCCGACGAGCTTGTGCGCCCCACGGGAGACGTAGGTCGGTTCCTCGGAGGGTGTGCGCACCACGATGGGCTGGTCGGTCCCGATCTGGGTGGCGGCCTTGGAGGCGGCCATCCCGGACACGAGAACGAATCCGCCCTCGATCATCTCGGCCGCGTGACCGCGGGAGCGTGCGTGACCGCGGCGGACCAGTTCCGCGTCGAGCCGACTACGTTTTGCCATGGTCACCTAGGGTACCGGGCATTATCGCCCGCTCTGGGACCCCTGCCCGAGCGCACCGAGCACACCGGACAACTCCTGTTGCAGGGTGTCGAAGACCGCCACGTGTTCGTGCGTGGGCACCTCGTCCAGCCCGGCCAACCGTTCCCTGGTAGCCCGAAGGGTCTGTTCGGCCAAAGCCTCGGCCTGCTCGTCGGCGCCCATACGACCCCCGTCCCTCGCTCACGTCCCGACACTATCGTTCGTTCACTTCTTGGCGCTCTTGCCCTTGGTGGTGCGTTTGGCGGTGGAGCGCGCACGGGTGTTCTTGGCCGTGGGCTTGGTGGCGGTCTTGGTCCCGGTACCGGTCTTGGCGCTGGGAGAGGCCGGCTGCTCGGTGGGAGCGGACTCGGGCTCGGGCTCGCTCACGGGCTCGGCCTCGTCGGCGGGGCCCTCCACGGGCTCGGGGACGGGGTCGGGCTCGGCGGGCTCCGCCTTCGAGGTCTCCTCCTCGGCCACCGGCTCCAGCCGGCCGGGCACCCGCTCCACGGCGTACCTGGCACCCAGGCGACGCTCCAACTCCGCGACCCTGCGCACCAACCGGTCGTGCTCGGCGCGCGGCACCACGTCCAACTCCTCCAGGGCACGCCCCACCTCGGCGCGCACCAGATCGGCGATGGCCGCCCGGTTCGCCTGACTGGTCTCGATCAGCTCACCCGCCAACGCCTGGATGTTCTGCCCCACTCGCGGCGGCGGACCCTGAGCGGCGTCCACCGAAGGGACCGGTGCGCCGTTGGCGCCACCGGCCCGCAACAACGCCTTGGCGGCCGCCACCGCCTCCTTACGAGAGAGTTCGGTGAGGCCATTGGCGGCATCGAGGTAGGTGCGTACCGCGTCGACGACCATGATGACGTGCTCCTTGATGGGACCGCGGGAGAAAACGAACGAAAAGAGGGCGCGGGTGAGGGAGGGGCCTCGTTCCGGGGGACGACGCCAACGCTACCGTTCCCACGGTCCCGGTGACACGCGAACGGACGATCTCCGCGCCGATACGGCATCATGATCCGATGAGCAGCATCGACGCGTGCCTCGAAAGCATCGCCCGGGCAAACGAGCGCCTCCTGCGAGAACCCCTCGAACGGCGCCGCAGGCACATCCGCGAACGCACCGTGAGCGTGATCGTCCCCGACCTGGACACCGCCTTCGACATGTGCCTGACCGTCGACGGCCTCACCGACGTCACCCACCGCCCGCGCTCCACGCCGGGCCCCGGACCCCAGGTCACGGTGACCGTTTCGAGCGAGGACTTCGTCGCCCTGTCCGAGGAACGCCTGGACCCCGCCAAGGCCCTGTTCGGTCGCCGTCTGAAGATCGACGCGAGCTTCGGCGACCTGCTGCGCCTGCGCCGTCTGCTCTGATCCCGGGCGGTGCCCCGGCCCGCCCGCCGGGACGATACCTTTCTGAGATGCCACGCCAATCCCTTGACCTGGCCCCCTTCCGCGGCCTCCGCTACGCCGCGCCCGACGTCGACCGCTTCATCGACGATGGTTTCGACGTCTCCCGACTCCTGGCCCCGCCCTACGACATCCCCGACGCCCGAGAGGCGCGGGAACTCCAACGCTCCGACCCGCACAACGCGGCCAGGGTCACACTCCCCTTCGAATTGTCCCGCCAGGACGCCGCCGCCCACCGCTACCGCGGCGCCGCCACCCTGCTGCGCAGCTGGATCGACGACGGTTATCTCGCCCAGGACCCCGAACCGGCCCTGTACGTGTACGAGCAGATCACCCCCGACGGCCGTCTCCAACGCGGACTCATCGGAGCCCTCGGACTCCCCGAGGACCAAGAGGCGACACCGGCGGTCCGCCCGCACGAGGACGTGGCCGAACCCCCCGTACTCGACCGCTTCCTGCTGATGGGCGCCGCCCGCGCCAACCTCGAACCGATCTTCCTGGTCTACCGGGGCGAGGGCGGAGCCGCCTCCACCGCCGCCGAGGCCGCCGCCCAGGGCACACCACTGATCTCCACCCGCACCGGCGACGGAGCCCGACACCGCCTGTGGGCGATCACCGACCCGGCCGTCCACCACCGCGTCGCCCAGGACCTGGCTCCCCGCACGGCCCTGATCGCCGACGGACACCACCGCTACTCCGCCTACCGACGCCTGCGCGACGAACACACCGATCCCGCCTGGCGGCACGGCCTGGCGCTGCTGGTGGACAGTGACACCCACCCGCCCCGGCTCGGTGCCATCCACCGCGTCCTGCCCGGACTGGACACCGCGCGGGCACTGGACCAGGCCCGCGCCGTCGCCACCGTCTCCCCCCTTCCCGACGCGGGCCCCACCCACCTGGACGGCGTGGACTCCCCCGCCCTGATCGTGGCCGCCCCCGACGGCACCGCCCACCTGGTGCACGACTTCACCGACCGAGCACTGTCACGGGCCATGCCCGAACGCTCGGCGCAGTGGCGACACCTGAGCACCGCCGCCCTGCACCGGGTCCTGCTACCCCTGTGGGGCGTCCCCGAGGAACAGGTGCGCATGGTGCACGACGACCCGGCCGAAGCGATCGCCGTCGCCCGCACCGAACGGGGCACCGCGATCATCGTGCCCCCACTGCGGGTGGAGCAGGTCTACGCCGTCGCCGACCGCGGCGAGCTCACCCCCCGAAAATCCACCTCCTTCGGACCCAAACCCCGCACCGGCCTGGTCATGCGGGTTCTGGACTGACCCGCACGGGCGACCAGGGTGCGCCCCGGTCGCCGAAGGCATCGAGAAAACCTCTGTCGCCGGCGCGCACCCCCTGCCACGCTGGGTGTTCCCACCCCGGCAGAGGAGAACACGGACATGCCCGTCGACCACCCCCAGACCCGTGTACTCCTGGCCCGAGACCTGGCCCGGTTGGGTGTACGCCGAGGCGACTCCCTCCTCGTGCACTCCTCCCTCGGCTCCCTGGGGTGGGTGTGCGGCGCCGAGCAGGCCGTGGTGCAGGCCCTGATGGACGCGGTCGGCCCCCGAGGGACCCTGGTGGTGCCCACCCAGACCTCGGACAACACCGACCCCTCCGGCTGGCGGAACCCGCCGGTGCCCGAGTCTTGGTGGCCGACCATCCGCGAACACACACCCGCGTTCGACCCCCTCGCCACCCCCGGCGCCCACATGGGTCGGATCTCGGAGATGGTGCGCACCTGGCCGGGAGCGGTACGCAGCCCCCATCCGCAGACCTCCTTCGCGGCGTTGGGCCCCCACGCCCACCACCTCATGCGTCCCCACCCGCTCGGCTCGGCCCTGGGCGAGGAATCGCCCCTGGCCAGGTTGGCGGACTTCGGCGCCCACGTCCTGCTATTAGGTGTCGGCTACGACACCTGCACCACCTTCCATCTGGCCGAATACCGGGTACCGAACCCGGCCCGGGCCGACACCTCCTGCGCCGTCCGAACCCCCGATGGCGATCGGACCTGGCTGAGCGTCCAGGACATCGCCTTCGACGCCGACGACTTCGCCGCCCTGGGCACGGACCTGGAACGAACGGGCACGGTCACGGTCGACACCGTGGGCGCCGCCACCGCACGCCTTTTCCCCCTCGCCGAGGCGGTGCGCTTCGCCACCGACTGGTTGACCGAACACCGCGCCCCGGCTGCGACGGACCACACACCCCGTGGGGAGGCCCCGCGGGGCGGAGCCGCCTAGCCTGGAAGCGACCACCATCACCACACGGAAAGACGGGCCGACCTCCATGTCCCTCCAGGCAGCAGACCGCCCGCTCAACGAGCTCCACGACGCGATGCTCCTGGACCTGGACGGCGTGGTCTACATCGGTGCCGAAGCCGTCCCCGCCGCACCCGAGGCGATCGGCAAGGCACGCGCCGCCGGAGTCAAGGTCGCCTTCGTCACCAACAACGCCGGACGCACCCCCGCTCGGATCGCCGAACACCTCACCCACCTGGGCGTGCCGGCCGCCCCCGAGGACGTCGTCACCTCCGCGGAGGCCGCCGCCCGACTGATCGCCGAGCGTTTCCCCTCCGGTTCGGACGTCCTCGTGGTCGGCGACACCGGGCTGCGGCAAGCGGTACGTCGTATGGGGCTGCGGCCCGTCACCATCGCCGACACCTCGACGGTGGCCGTGGTCCAGGGCTTCTCCCGCACCATGAACCGCGAACTCCTCGACCAGGGCGCGCTGGCGGTGGCGCGCGGCGCCTACTACGTGGCGAGCAACGCCGACGCCACCGCCCCCGGCGAGTGGGGCATCACCCCCGCCAACGGATCCTTCGTACGCGTCATCGCGCACGCCACCGGAGTGGAACCGGTGATCGCCGGCAAGCCCATGCGCCCCCTGCACGAAGAGGGGATGCTCCGCACCGGGGCCACCGACCCGTTGATCGTCGGCGACCGGTTGGACACCGACATCGAGGGCGCCACCACCCACGGCGCGGCCGGACTGCTGGTGCTGTCCGGGGTCGTCACACCCCGCGACCTGGTGGCCGCCCCGCCCCATCAGCGTCCCCGTTACCTGTCCTGGGACGTGTCGGGGATGAACGAGACCCACCCCGGCCCACGGCGAGAAGGCGACCGGTCGGTGTGCGGTGGTTGGACCGCCACCACCGGCACGGGTGCGGTCGAGCTGTCCGGAAACGGTGACCGGCTGGACGGACTGCGGGCCCTGTGCGACGCGGTGTGGGCCGACGACTCCATCGACCCCACCGGAGAGTCGGTGGCCGCCGCCCTTCGGGTCCTGGGCTGGTAGGTAGGAGCCTCACCCCACGGGCCTCCGTTCGATGGCGACGGTGCTCACCTCGACCTCCAGGATGCTGCGCACCCCCTGTGGGCCGCGCCAGATCCGACGACGCAGAGCCCCTGACGCCCGGACCACCTCCCCCGTCCGGTACTCCCGGACCCGGTCCACCATCGAATCCTCGAAGGAGACCAGGGTCAGCGAGTCCAGCCGATGCCCAGGACGCCGCGGATCCTCGGGGCGGACCACCCCGATCCGCCAGGAGACCAACCGATCCCCGCTGGGCAGTTCGCGTACGGTCGGCGCGGCGGTGATCCGCCCGACCACCAACACCTGGTTGAGATGGCCCTGATCCTTTGTCGTGGCCTCGGTCGTGATCGTGGTCTTGGTCGTGTCCTTGGTTTCTGAGGGTTTCCGGATGAGCACGAGGAACCTTCCCGGTAGAGGGTGACCTGGTGCGCGCACTGATTCCAGGATCCCCGCCGGCAGGATGCGAGAAAAGACC
Source organism: Nocardiopsis sp. NPDC055879 (assembly GCF_053615935.1). Taxonomy (NCBI): domain Bacteria; kingdom Bacillati; phylum Actinomycetota; class Actinomycetes; order Streptosporangiales; family Nocardiopsidaceae; genus Nocardiopsis; species Nocardiopsis sp. NPDC055879. The sequence goes on along the minus strand of NZ_JBSHCT010000025.1, from coordinate 8,980 downwards.
GTTCGAGAATCTGTGGATAACCCGAGCCCCAGGTGACCCCCGACACAGGACCGTCCAGGCCCCGTGCCCTAGAGTCGGGTTCGGTCCGCAACGGTAGAAGAAGGGTGCTCGGACGTGCACAAAGACGTGAACACCGACGACCTGCCCGAGGGGATCATCCCCTTGGGCGACGAGATCTACGCCATCGACACGATGCTGGCCGGGTACCCGGGGGTGGTGTCCGCCTACCTCATCCGCACCGAACGGCCCTGCATCGTGGAGGTCGGCACCGCCGGATCCGCCCCGGTCCTGCGCGACGCCGTCATCCGACTCGGTCTGTCCCCCGACGACCTGGCCACCATCGTGGTCACGCACATCCACCTGGACCACGCCGGCGGCACCGGCGACATGGCGGCACTGTTCCCCAACGCCGAGATCGTGGTGCACGAACGCGGCGCCCGGCACCTGGCCGACCCCAGCCGGCTCATGGCCAGCGCCAAGATGGTGTGGGGCGACCGGTTGGAGACCCTCTTCGGGCACATGCGTCCCACCGAGGCGACCCGAATCCGTTCGGTCGCCGAGACCGGCGAGATCGACCTCGGCGCGGGACGCAAACTCGTATCGCACTACGCGCCCGGCCACGCCAAGCACCACATGGGTCTGGTCGACACCGCCACCGGCGACCTCTACGTCGGCGACGCCCTCGGCGTGTACAACCCACTCACCGGCGACCTGCGTCCCGCCACCCCGCCGCCGGACTTCGACATGAACGCCTGCCTGGGCACGCTGCGTCTGTTCGGTGACATCGGCGCCCAGCGCCTGATGTTCTCCCACTTCGGCGCGGTGGACGGGGTCGGCGAGAAACTCGACCGGGCCGAGCGCGAACTACGCCTGTGGGTGGAGACCGTCCGCGACTCCCAGGACACCGGTGGGGACCTGGATCACGCCGTGGCCATGGTCAAGGACAAGGTGATCTCCCGGTACAAGCCACTGCCCCCGGACGCCTCACCCGACGCCGCCGCGGTACTCGACATCCTCAGCGGCGCCGAGGCCAACGTCGGTGGGATCGTGCACTGGCTGGACCGGCTCGCCCAAGAGCAGGCCGACACCGCGAGGAAGGCCGAAGAGGAACGCGCTTGAAGCGAGAAAAACCGGATGCGCCCCGAGGGGGCCGCGACGTAGTGTCCCCGGCATGACGATCGAGATCCGTCCGATGCGCCGCACGGACATCCCCGGAACGTTCGCGCTCATCCGGACGTCCTACCCCTGCCTGGTGCTCACCGAGGCCCTCCTCACGGAGCGCTTCGACCGGCCCTTGACCTACTTCCGGGATCAACGCTTCGTCGCGGTGGAGGGCGATCAAGTGGTCGGACACGTCCTCTCCCGTCTGTACGAGGGCGAGAACGGGCGAACGCACGGGCAGTCGTACATGGCCGCCGTGGCACCGCGCTTCGTCCACGGGGACCTCCCCGCTCGGCTGCTGGAAACCTCCGAACGGCGCCTGGTCGACGGTGGCGCCGACCTCTTGGGCGCCGACGCCGCCGAGGAGAACGTCCAGGTCGGCGGGGAGGGCTTCCGACGGGCGATCCTGGACCGCGGGTACGAACTCGCCGAAAGCGCCCAGATCCTCGGCCTGGACCTGACCACGCTCCCGGAAGCTCCGCCCACCCCCGAGGGCGCTGAACTGCGTACCCTCCGGGAGTTCGACGACGACCCCCGCCCCATCTACGAGATCGACAAGGCCACCAGCGAAGACGAACCCGGAGGCCTCGACGACGGATTCCTGCCCTACGAGGACTGGGTCCGCATCCTGTGGGGCAACCCGCTGGCCGACCGCGACCTCAGCCTGGCGCTCCTGCTGGACGGGGTCCCCGTGGCGATCTCCTGCTACAACTCGGACGGCACCGGCCGAATGGAATCGGGGATGACCGGTACCTTGCGCGAGTACCGAAAGCGTGGGCTGGCCGCCTACACCAAGACCACGGCACTGCACCGCGCACGGGAGAAGGGCATCCGGTACGCCTACACCGGTAACCACGCCGACAACGAACCCATGCTCGCCATCAACGACCGGCTCGGGTACGGCGTCATCGGCAGCGAGCAGACCTACCGCAGGCCCTGAACCCTAGGGCGCCCCGGGCAGGTCCAGGATCCGGAGCAGGTGCGCGTACAGACCATCCGCCCAGGACAACTCATCGTCGGCCGGTAGCCGGTCGAAGGCGCGCACCTCGCTGGTCTCGAAACGGCCGGTCAACGGCTCCAACTCGCGCACCCGGGCGTGGGTGACCACCGTGGTGTGCCCCTTGGCCAGCACGTAGTGACCCACCACCCGGATCTCCCCGAGGGTGGCACCGGCCTCCTCCCACACCTCACGGCGAGCCGTGTCGGAGATCCCCTCCCCCGGCTCCCGATGCCCGCCGGGGAACTCCCAGGCCCGTTCACGATTGCGGACCATCAAGGGACGCTCCCCCAGGTAGGTCAGGCACACCACCGAGTCGTACTCGGCGGGCACCTCCCCCAGACGCACGACGGCGCCGCCGAGTGGCTTCTCACCACCCGACGGCGCATCGATCGGTTCGGGGAAGGTCAGTCCCGACCCCTACGTTCCTCAGCCTCCTCCGCCGCCTGGTCCGCGTCCTCCTCGACGTCGGTCCAGACAACGCCGTCCTCGACGTCGTGGTCGACCAGTTCCACGCCCTCCAGCGCGGCCAGACGCTCGTCGGCGTCGGTCATGCCCTCGCGGTCCACCGAAGAGGCCCGGGCGAAGTACTCGCGGGCGTCATCGGTACGGCCCAGCTCCTCCAGGACGTCGGCGTAGGCGTAGAACAACCGGGCCACGTACGGACGGGCACGGCGTTCCTTGAGCTCCGGCACCTGCAGCTCGGCCAGCGCGGCCTTGACGTCACCCATGTCCCTACGGGCACCGGCGGCCACAATGCGCAACTCGATCCGGTCCGCGGTGTCCAGGTCCTTCCCGGCCGGGTCGTTGGTGATCTCCAGCGCCCGCTCCGGCCGGCCCAGACCACGTTCGCAGTCCGCCATGACCGCCAGGAAGGTGTCCCGACCGCTCATCCGCCGCGCCGCGCGCAGGTCTGAGAGGGCCTCCTGCCACTTGCCGACCGTGTAGGCGGCGATGCCGGAGGCCTCACGGACCGTCGGCAGGCGAGAGGCCTTGCGGCGGGCGTAGGCGGCGTGCTTGTAGGCCCTCTCGGGGTCCTCGTCGACGAACAGGCCGGCGGCCACGATGTGCTTGCCGATCAGCTCGGCCAGGGACTTGGGCAGCGAGTGCAGATCGCGCTTGGTCTCCGGGTCGATCTGGTTGTAGGTGGCCTCATCCGGCAGCGGCGGAGCGAGGTCCGCCGGGTCCCGCTCCTCACGGGGACCACGTCGGTCGTCACGTCGGTCATCGCGACGGTCGTCCCGACGGAAGTCACGGCCGCCACCGCCACCCGCACTGGCGCCAGGACGATCATCACGACGCCCATAACCACCCCGGTCATCGCGACGATCCCGCTCACCCCGGAACCCACCACCACGACGATCCCGGTCCTGGCCCCGGCCACCCTGATAACCACCACCACGACGGTCACCCTGGTTCCCACCACCACGACGATCATCCCGGCGATCGTCCCGGGATCCCCTGTAGCCGGACCGGGAGCGGGAGTCGTCACCGCGCCCGCGTCCGCCAGGCCCACCGGAGCCGTTACCGCTGTGGTCGTGTGCTCCGGAGTCCTCGCGGTCTCCCGATCGGCTTTCCTCAGTCATCGAACCCGTCCGTCAACATTCAAAAGCGCTGCCACCTTGACCAGTAGCAGCGCATAGTAGTACTCGTATCCTCCAGCTTACGACATGGGATGAACCCAGATCACCAATGCGGTATATCCCCACCGTGCACTTATCCACAGCCCACCGATCTCCAGTGGCTCCGGGAGCTCCCAGCATGTTCCTCTTGATATAGGGGGAGCTTGGGTACCACCGGTTTCGTGCTGCCCAACGTCTGCTGGTGGGGCGCCTCAGGTAGAGAACCTGCCGGTGGTCGGGCGGGGTGGGGGTGGGTTCTCCCTCCTTCCCCGCCGCGTGATTGTTGCCGCCCGCACCGCACGCGTCAAGGCAATGTTGAGTGCTGTGACGCTGTGGTGGGTGGCCTTGACCCGCACGGCACGGGCGGCGGTTTGGCGGCTATCGGGGAAGGGGGGAGAGTGGTTGAGGTCCCAACGGGCCCTGTGGGCCTTCGGCCCACTCCGGCCGTAGCCGGCCGGATCCCTCCCCCTCCCTCTGGTGTCCTCGTGGGGCGCGTCGCCACTACGTGACCGGCCCGGTCACGAAGAGCCCGCTACAGGTGGGGCACGGGGCGGGCCGCGTCCCCGCGGTAGCCGGCCCTGGTCTTCACAGCGATGATCTTGCTCCTAGCGCCCATTTGGGCGCCCAACATGGCGCTAGGAGCAAGATCGTTTCCATTCAGAGCCCCTTCCCTCGAATTCGCCAGGAGTATCTCCGCGATAGACGGATCCGACCATAGCGAAAAGGGGTTGCGGGCAACCCGAAACAGGGGTCCTCGTATGATAGGAATACCGGCCCCAGAATTCGGTCAATAAACTCGCGGGTAGGCCTGCCATTCTTGGGGGTGTTCGCATATAATCAGAGCATGAGCTTTCCTCCCCACGCACCGCGCCCGACCGGGAACACCCCGGTCGATAAGGCGATGGCGGGTGCGCGGGAGATGGCGGTGGAATTCTCCGAACGGGATATCCCGTCCGGGTGCGAAACCGAGGTGCTCGCCCAGTTCGGCCGCCTCAACCAGGAAACAGACCGGATCCGCTACGGGATGCTGCCCGCCCTGGCCCGCATGGAGACCACCGGTGTCCTGTTGGAAGAGGGTGGCCAGCGCAGCATCCAAGCGTGGATCACCCACCAGTGGGGCACCTCCCCGGCCGAGGCCAAGAGCCTCGCCACCCTCGCCCGAGCGTTGCATCAGCAGCAGCTGCCGTTGGTGGAAGAAGCCTTCCAAACCAGCGCCCTGTCGCTGGGTGAAGCCTGCGCCATCGCGACCTCCACCGAAAAAGCCACCACCGAATGGGCGAAGGTCCTCGAAACAACGGATGAGGAATTCCGTGCCCAGCGTCCTTCGGCGGAGGGGTTTCGGGCCCGGTTAGAATACGGGCTCATCGCCTATAAGAAGGAATGCCCGCAGGCCTCGGTGCGCCAGCTGCGGGACGCGGCGAAATGGTTCGTCGCCCGCCTGGATCCGGATAAGGCCGACCGGGACTATGACGCGACGTTCGAGAACCGGGGTGCCCAATTCTCGCCCACCTTCGAGGGTGGGTTCCTGCTACGGATGTGGGGGCCGGGGGCCGATAACGAGCTGATCCAGGCCGCCTTGGAGGCTTACACCGAACCGTATGGGCCGGAGAACGCGGCGATGCCGAAGCATCAGCGCACTTATGACGCGATGATGCGGATCTTCGAGACCGCTCTGACGCATCGGGGTTGCTCCAGCCTGAGCCGCCAACCGTTGGCCACGTTGAACATCACCGTCCCGCTGAAGCGCTTCCTGGGCGACGGGTCGGCTGAGCCCGCCACCACCGAGGATGGTGTGGTGTTGCCCGATCAGATGGTGGCCCGCCTGACCCCCCACAGTTGGCTGCGCCGGTTCGTGACCGACGCCCAGGGTCGGACCCTGTTGGATGTGGGGCGAAAGCAGCGGTGCGCCCCCGATCCGGTCCGTCAAGCGGCCGGGTTCAAGAAGCCCTACTGCGAGTGGCACGAAGGCTGCGACATGCCGCGTAGCTGGTCGCAGTACGACCACATCGTCCCCTTCTCCCACGGCGGGGCCACCAGCGCCGACAACATGCAGGTGCTGTGCTCGACCCACAATCGGCTCAAGCACCGGTTGCAGGCCAAGGTGAACCGGCAGATCTGGGAACACCACCACGCCCAGAACCACCAGGACACCGAGACCAGCGGGTCCGGGGATGGTGAGGGGGAGCCAGCCCCAGCCACCGCCCCCTAACCACCACCCGTTTCCACCAGGTGGAACACCACCCCGACGAGATCACCCCCGGTTGGGTGTCAGACCCCAAGGGCCCGTGCCCTGTGGGGATATCGGCATGCCCAGAGCCAGAAACCCCACGAACCCCCTACCCGGAGCCATCACCAGGGGCCAGAATGACTCCCATCGGGGGTCTCGGCTGGACAGTGCCGCCCTCGGCCCTACGGCGGCCATCTGTCCTATCGGCGCCACCCCCACCACGGGCAGTGTGGCCATTGCGGGTTACCCACTACCCCCTTGCCCTTTATGGTCGGCGCCACCTCTCACGGAAGTATCTCCTCAGGGTTTCGGTGGAGGGGCTCTGAAGAGAAACGATCTTGTCCGTAGCGCCATGTTGGGCGCCCAACATGGCGCTACGAGCAAGATCATCGCTGAGAAGACCAGAGCCGGCTACCGCAGGGACGCGGCTCGCCACCCGTCCCACCTGTAGCGGGTGCTTCGTGACCTCACCCGTCACGTAGTGGCGACGCGCTCAACGAGGACACCAGGCGGAGGGGAAGGGATCCGGCCGGCCACGGCCGGACCGGGCGAAGCCCGGGGCCGTTGGGACCTCAACCACTCTCCCCCCTTCCCCGATAGCCGCCAAACCGCCGCCCGTGCCGTGCGGGTCAAGGCCACCCACCACAGCGTCACAGAACCCGACATTGCCTTGACGCGTGCGGTGCGGGCGGCAACAATCACGCGGCGGGGAAGGAGGGAGAAACCCACCCCCACCCCGCCCAACAACCCTCAGAGCCAGAAACCTGAGGCGCCCCACCAACCACCCGAGCAACGCCCAACAACCCCAAGACTCCGCACCTCAGACACCCCACCCACAACAAAAAAAGGGGGCCGCCTAAAAAGACAACCCCCCACACACAACCCCACCACACACAAAAAAAGGGGGCCCGCCAACAAGCGGACCCCCCTCCAAGAAAAACCGTGGCAGCGACCTACTCTCCCACCCCACCACAGGGCAGTACCATCAGCGCAAAGAGACTTAACGACCGGGTTCGGAATGAGACCGGGTGTGACCCTCCAGCAATAACCACCACGGAAACCAAACACCCACAACCACACCCCCAAAGGGGCACAGCCACGAGTAAGATTTCGTGAACAAAATGTGCGCGAGCAACCTAATTATCTGCAGCGGACAAGCCCTCGGCCTATTAGTACCGGTCAGCTCCACCCCTCACAGGGCTTCCACACCCGGCCTATCAACCCCGTCGTCTACAGGGGGCCTTACCCTCTCAAAGGAGGCAGGAGACCTCATCTCGAAGCAAGCTTCCCGCTTAGATGCTTTCAGCGGTTATCAATCCCGAACGTAGCAAACCAGCCATGCCCTTGGCAGAACAACTGGCACACCAGAGGTTCGTCCGTCCCGGTCCTCTCGTACTAGGGACAGCCCTTCTCAAGTCTCCAACGCGCACAGCGGATAGGGACCGAACTGTCTCACGACGTTCTAAACCCAGCTCGCGTGCCGCTTTAATGGGCGAACAGCCCAACCCTTGGGACCAACTCCAGCCCCAGGATGCGACGAGCCGACATCGAGGTGCCAAACCATCCCGTCGATATGGACTCTTGGGGAAGATCAGCCTGTTATCCCCGGGGTACCTTTTAGCCGTTGAGCGACACCGCTTCCACACGCCGGTGCCGGATCACTAGTCCCAGCTTTCGCTCCTGCTCGACACGTCCGTCTCACAGTCAAGCTCCCTTGTGCACTTACACTCAACACCTGATTACCAACCAGGCTGAGGGAACCTTTGGGCGCCTCCGTTACACTTTAGGAGGCAACCGCCCCAGTTAAACTACCCACCAGACACTGTCCCCGAACCGGATCACGGTCCAAAGTTAGATGCCCGAAACAGTCAGAGTGGTATTTCACCAACGCCTCCGCCGCCACTAGCGTGACAACATCACCGGCTCCCACCTATCCTACACAAACCATCCCAAACACCAATGTCAAGCTATAGTGAAGGTCCCGGGGTCTTTCCGTCCTGCTGCGCGAAACGAGCATCTTTACTCGTAGTGCAATTTCACCGGGCCCATGGTTGAGACAGTGGGGAAGTCGTTACGCCATTCGTGCAGGTCGGAACTTACCCGACAAGGAATTTCGCTACCTTAGGATGGTTATAGTTACCACCGCCGTTTACTGGCGCTTAGATTCCCAGCTTCGCAGGCCGAAACCCACTAACCAGTCCTCTTAACGTTCCAGCACCGGGCAGGCGTCAGTCCGTATACAGCGTCTTACGACTTCGCACGGACCTGTGTTTTTAATAAACAGTCGCTTCCCCCCGCTATCTGCGACCCCACCCAGCTCCAGAGGAAAACTCCTTCACCGGACAGGGCTCCCCTTCTCCCAAAGTTACGGGGACAATTTGCCGAGTTCCTTAACCATGGTTCACCCGAACGCCTCGGTATTCTCTACCTGACCACCTGCGTCGGTTTAGGGTACTGGCCACACACGAACTCGCTAGAGGCTTTTCTCGACAGCATGGGATCACTCACTTCACCAAAAACGGCTCGGCATCACGTCTCAGCCTTAACGAGAGGCGGATTTGCCTACCCCTCGGCCTACACGCTTACCCCCGGACAACCATCGCCGGGTAGAGCTACCCTCCTGCGTCACCCCATCACTTACCTACTACAAGCTCGGATCCCAGACCAGCCCACAGGCACTCCCCGAAGGGAACACCAAGAGCCGGCGTGGTTAGCATCACCTGATTCGGTATTGGACGCTCATGCACGGGTACGGGAATATCAACCCGTTATCCATCGACTACGCCTGTCGGCCTCGCCTTAGGTCCAGACTCACCCTGGGCGGATTAACCTGCCCCAGGAACCCTTAGTCAATCGGCGGCAACGTTTCTCACGTTGCTATCGCTACTCATGCCTGCATTCTCACTCGCACACCCTCCACCACACGATCACTCGGCGGCTTCACCGGATGCACGACGCTCCCCTACCAACCCA